>JANMSS010000146.1:0-9804 GCA_031389585.1 Burkholderiales bacterium
GGCGATACGACCTGCGGCAAGCCGGTCGGTTTCCTGCCGGAGGGCAACTCCTGCGGCACGACCTACAGCGTGGTCAATTTCGAGAGCGTCAACGCGCGCACCGAAGGCCGCTACTTCAATGGCTTCGAACCCACCTGCGCGGTGGCCGAAGACTTCAGCTTGCCGACCGGCCATTTCCGGGATCCGCTGCTGGTGGCAGCGGCGCACCATGCCGACAACGGCGCCTGCCCGGTCGGCACGGCCTTGCGCGAACAACCGCAGTCGCGCTACAGCACGCCCAGAGCGCGCTACAGCGGCGCCGACGGCGGCGAGCGCACGGGAATGTCGGCGCGTTGAACGCCCGAGGTTGGCGCGGTGTCCATGTCAGACTCTCTGGGTCTTGACAGGGGATTGCGATGCAAGAGGTGGATCTGTTCGTCATCGGCGGCGGTTCGGGCGGCGTGCGCGCGGCCCGGGTGGCGGCGCAGCATGGCGGGAAGGTCGCGTTGGCCGAGGAGTACCGCGTCGGCGGCACCTGCGTGATCCGCGGCTGCGTGCCAAAGAAGCTGATGGTGATGGCGTCGCGCTACAGCCAGGCCTTCGCCGAGAGTGCGGGCTTCGGCTGGCACCATTCGGCCGCGCCGCGCTTCTCCTGGTCCGATCTGATGGGCCGCGTGCACACCGAGGTGACGCGCCTGGAGGGCGTCTACACCGCCAACCTGCTGCGTGCCGGCGTCACGCTGCATGCCGAGCGCGCGGTGCTGGAGGATGCGCACACCGTCCACCTGGTCGGCAGCGGCGAGCGCTATCGCACCCGGCAGATCCTGATCGCGACCGGTGCCACGCCGCAGATGGTGCCCGACATCCCGGGTGGCGAACTGGCGTCAAGCTCGAACGACTTGTTCGATTGGCCCGAGAAGCCACGCCATGTGGTGGTGCAGGGTGCGGGTTACATCGCGCTGGAATTTGCCTGCCTGCTGCGGCGTCTGGGCTCAGAGGTCAGTGTCGTGTTGCGCGGCGATCGTGTGCTGCGCGGTTTCGACGATGACGTGCGAGTCCACCTGCAGGCGGAACTCGAGGCGCAGGGCATTCGCTTCCTCAATGGCGCATCGCTGGCGTCGATCGAAGCCCGGCGCGACGGATTGACCGTGACGCTCGACAGCGGCATGGTCATCAATGCCAATGCCGTGCTGCGGGCCCTGGGTCGCCGGCCCAACACGGGTGGCTTGGGCCTCGAAACGGCTGGCGTGACGCTCGGCGCCCACGGCGCCGTGGTAGTGGGCCTCGACGGCCGCAGCTCGGTGCCGCACATCCATGCCATCGGCGACGTGACCGATCGCGTGCAACTGACGCCGGCGGCCGTGCGTGAGGGCCAGGCCTATGGCGACGCGATGTTCGGTGATCGCCTCGGCACCCGGTTGTCGCATCTCGGCCCGCAGGCCATCGTGCCCCTGGCGGTGTTCACCACGCCCGAGGTCGGCAGCGTGGGCCTGAGCGAAGCCGACGCACTGGCCGCGCACGCTGACATCGACATCTACGCCAGCACCTTCAAGCCGATGAAGACGGCCTTCGCCGGCAGCGCCGAGCGCATGTTGATGAAGCTGGTCGTGCAGCGCCCAAGCGGGCGCGTGCTCGGCTGCCACATCGTCGGACCCGATGCGGCCGAGATGATCCAGTTGGTCGGCGTGGCGTTCACGCTGGGCGCCACCAAGGACGACCTCGACGCCACGCTGGCGGTGCACCCGACGGCGGCGGAGGAGTTGGTGACGATGCGCACGCCCATCCGCCAGCACGGTCACCGGCGCAGCGCTACATGAACAAGTGCTCGCCGGCGTTCTCGCCGCCCAGGACGACGTAGTTCACCTTCTTCAAGTCGGCGAGCTGCGTGCCGCCGGCGTAGCTGATCGAGCTCTGCAGGTCCTCGCGCATCTCGCGCAGGGTCTCGGCCAGCTTGCCCTTGATCGGCTCGAGGATGCGCTTGCCCTCGACATGCTTGTACTCGCCCTTGTTGAAGTCCGAGGCCGAGCCGTAGTACTCCTTGTACAACTTGCCGTCGACCTCGACCGTCTGGCCCGGGCTCTCCTCGTGCCCGGCGAACAGCGAGCCGACCATCACCATCGCAGCACCGAAGCGCACGCTCTTGGCGATGTCGCCGTGGTGGCGGATGCCGCCGTCGGCAACGATCGGTTTGGTGGCCACGCGCGCGCACCACTTCAGCGCCGAGAGTTGCCAGCCGCCCGTGCCAAAGCCGGTTTTCAGTTTCGTGATGCAGACCTTGCCCGGGCCGACGCCGACCTTGGTCGCGTCAGCACCCCAGTTTTCCAGGTCGATCACGGCCTCGGGCGTGGCCACGTTGCCGGCGATCACGAAGGTCTGCGGCAACCGGGCCTTGATGTGCTCGATCATCTTGCGCACGCTCTCGGCATGGCCATGCGCAATGTCGATGGTGATGTAGTCGGCGCCCACGCCCTCGGCGGCCAGGCGGTCAATGACGGCCACGTCGCTGTCCGTGACGCCCGAGCTGATCGAGACGTAAAGGCCCTTCTCGCGCATGCGTCGGGCGAAGATCACGCTGTCCAGATCGAAGCGGTGCATGACGTAGAAGTGGTCGCCGCGTGCCAGGGACTCGGCAATCGGCTCGTCGAGCACAGTCTTCATGTTCGCCGGCACCACCGGCAGCGCGAAGCGCCGGCCGCCGAACTCGACCGAGGTATCGCACTCGGCGCGGCTTTGCACGCGGCACTTGCGCGGCAGCAGCAGGATGTTGTCGTAGTCGAAGATTTCCATCAGGCCTCCCGCTGGGCCGCCCCAAGGCGGGCCTGCGCCCCCCCGGGGGGCAGCGAACGAATGTGAGTTTGGGGGTTCATCTGTAATCGCTCCAGCAATGCAGGTTGCGAGCGCTTGACCGGGTGCCGGTGATTCGTGTTTCAGCAAAGCCGCAAGCTGCGCGGGGCGGAAAAACGAAGCCGGGCGCCTGAATGTGGGCCCGGTGGCCGATTCTACGCGGGCTGTTTGGCGCCTGGGGCTGCGAACAGACTTGTCAGGTCGGCGCTCGAGCGCCGACCCACGTGCGTCGCCGCCGTTGCCAGCCAGCGCCGTGCCCGGTCGCGCCCGAGGTCGCGCAGGCTCTCGAGGAACGGCAGGTGCGCGATCAGGCGCGACTCCTGCGTCAGCCGCGACAACACCTCTTCGCTGTCGATCAGGTGCGTGCGCAGGCGCACCAGCCGGCGCTCGAGCAGGCCGAACGGCCACAGCGAACTGCGCGCAGTGGCGCATGATTCCGACAGCAGGGTGGCCTCGCGCAGGAAGGACGCATTGAATGTGAATTCGAGGGCGCGGGCGCGGATCTCTTCGGCGCCGGTCGGCACCTCGGCGTAGACCAGTGGGCTCAGCATCACGATCAGCAGGTCAGGCACGCCGTTTCGCACCAGCGGGAAGAGCGCCGGGTTAGCGCTGTAGCCACCGTCCCACCAGGGTTCGCCGTCGATCATTACCGCGTGTTGCAGCGAGGGCAGGCAGGCCGATGCGAGCACCGCGTCAACGCTGAGGTCGGCGTTGTCGAACAGACGCAGGCGGCCACTGTTGGCGTGCGTGGCAGCAATGTAAAGGCGCAACGCGTCAGGGTGGCGCAGGCGCTCGAAATCGATCTGCTCGGCCAGCAACTGGCGCAACGGATTCAGGCCCAGCGGGTTGAGCTGACGCGGCGACAGCAGGCTGGCCCAGTGCATGAACAGCCGCGTCGGCGGCGCGAAGCCGGGGCTGTCGGCGCTGCCGACAAGCAGCCCGTCGAACGACACGCTGGTGCCGACGGCCTGCCAGAACTTTGCCAGCGCCTCGCGCGCGCCTGCCACGCCACCTGCACACAGGCCATGGGCCAGCGCCACGGCGTTCATCGCCCCGGCGCTGGTCGCACTGACCGCGGTGATCGGAAAGCGGCCGTCCTCGAGCAGGGCATCCAGCACGCCCCAGGTGAATGCGCCGTGCGCACCGCCGCCCTGCAGCGCCAGGCTGATCGGTATCGGATGCGGGCGAAAGGCGATCATCAGAGAGGGCAATGGTGCAGCATGAACGTGACAAGCAGGATATGTGCCGCGGGCCTCCTAGCCCCGCGCCGGGCCGCCCCAAGCGGGCGACGCCCCCTCGGGGGGCCGACGCCGAAGGCGTCTTGGGGGCTCCTAGAATCGTTCGATGAGCGATAGCGAGATCCACCACCGCAACATTTCCGGCCATGAGGCCCTGCTGCGACAGCTCAATCCGGAGCAACTGGCGGCCGTGACGCTTCCGGCGCAGCCGGCCTTGATCCTGGCCGGCGCCGGCTCCGGCAAGACCCGCGTGCTGACCACCCGCATTGCCTGGCTGCTGTCGACCGGCCAGGTCTCGCCCGGCGGTCTGCTGGCGGTGACATTCACCAACAAGGCCGCCAAGGAGATGCTGACACGGCTGACGACGATGCTGCCGGTCAACGTGCGCGGCATGTGGATCGGCACCTTTCACGGTCTGTGCAATCGCTTCCTGCGTGCGCACTGGAAGCTGGCCGGTCTGCCGCAGTCGTTCCAGATCCTTGACAGCGCCGACTCGTTGTCGGCGGTCAAGCGCGTGATCAAGGGCATGAAGCTCGACGAAGATCGCTTCGTGCCCAAGCAGGTGGCCTGGTTCATCGCCGGCAGCAAGGATGGCGGCCTGCGCCCGCGCGACATCGAGATCCGCGACGAGCAGACGCGGCAGCTGGCCCTGATCTACCAAGCCTATGAAGAGCAATGCCAGCGCGAAGGCGTGGTCGACTTCGCCGAGCTGATGCTGCGCACGGTGGAGTTGCTGCGTGACAACGACCCGCTGCGTGCGCATTACCAGCACCGCTTCAGGCATGTGCTGGTCGACGAATTCCAGGACACCAACCGCCTGCAGTACCGCTGGCTGCAGATGTTCGCACCCCCGCCTGGCAAGGCGGGGATCTCCGAATCCACTGGCGGCGAGGGTCAAAGCGTGTTCGCTGTCGGCGACGACGACCAGAGCATCTACGCGTTTCGCGGCGCACGCGTCGGCAACATGGCCGATTTCGAGCGCGAGTACCGTGTGCAACGGATCATCAAGCTGGAGGAGAACTACCGCTCGGCCGGCCACATCCTGGACGCCGCCAACGGGTTGATCTCGCACAACCTGCAACGCCTGGGCAAGAACCTGCGCACCGAAGCCGGTCCCGGTGAGCCGGTGCGCGTGGTCGAGGTGAGCAGCGACTTTGCCGAGGCCCAGTGGCTGCTCGACGAAGCCCGGCAGTTGCACCGCGGCGGCATGCCGCGCTCGGAGATCGCGCTGCTCTACCGCAGCAATGCGCAGAGCCGGGTGCTGGAGAGTGCGCTGTTCAACGCTGGCATTCCCTACCGCGTCTATGGCGGTTTGCGATTTTTCGAGCGCGCCGAGGTCAAGCATGCACTGGCGTACCTGCGCCTGCTGGAGAACCCGAACGACGACACCAGCTTTCTGCGCGTGGTCAATTTCCCGGCCCGCGGCATCGGTGCGCGCACGCTCGAGTTGCTGCAGGATGCGGCCCGCGCGAGTGGGCGCAGCCTGCACCAAAGCGTCGGCGCGGTGGCGGGCAAGGGGGGCGGCAACCTGACCGGCTTCAATGCACTGATCGACGCACTGCGCGACAGCACCCGCGGCAAAACATTGCGCGAAATCATCGAGGCGATGCTGCAACGCAGTGGCTTGATGGAGTTCTACCGCAGCGAAAAAGAAGGCCAGGACCGGATCGAGAACCTGGATGAGTTGGTCAACGCGGCCGAGGCCTTCGTCACGCAAGAGGGCTTCGGCAGGGACGCGGTGGCACTGCCCGTCGATGAGCAGGGTCCGGGCACATTCTCCGTTCGGGCTGAGCCTGTCGAAGCCTCGGCGAGCGCTTCGACAGGCTCAGCCCGAACGGGTGGTGCGCTGACGCCCGACGCCGAGACCGGCGAGATCATGAGCCCGCTGGCGGCGTTCCTTACGCACGCCGCGCTCGAGGCTGGCGACAACCAGGCCCAGGCCGGCCAGGACGCGATCCAGTTGATGACCGTGCACGCGGCCAAGGGCCTGGAGTTCGACGCCGTCTTCATCACCGGCCTGGAGGAAGGCCTGTTCCCGCACGAGAACTCGATGAGCGACCACGACGGCCTGGAGGAAGAGCGGCGCCTGATGTACGTGGCGATCACGCGCGCCAGGAAGCGCCTGTACCTGAGTTTTTCACAGACCCGCATGCTGCACGGCCAGACCCGCTACCACGTCAAGAGCCGCTTCCTCGAAGAGTTGCCGGAGGGCAATCTGAAGTGGCTGACGCCGAAGAATTCGGCCTTCGGCTCGGGCTATGCCCGCGAGTACCAGAGCGCCTGGGCGCGCGGCAGCGGCATGGGTGGAATGGTCGGCGCCGGGCGCGTCGAGGCGGCTCCAGCACCGCCGGCCTTCACGCCGCGTGCTCCGTCGGCGCATGGCCTGCGCTCAGGCCAGAGCGTGTTCCACACCAAGTTTGGCGAGGGCGTGATCCTCACGCTCGAAGGCAGCGGCGACGATGCCCGCGCCCAGGTCAACTTCGGCCGTCACGGCGCGAAGTGGTTGCAGCTGTCGATCGCCAAGCTGACGCCGGTCAATTGAGATCGATTTGCGGAGGGCTTGTCGGTGGCGCTTCTGCCGCATCACCAAAACAGCCCTGGTAGGTGAACAGCAACGACGTGTAGAACGCGGTCGAGAACATCAGCCCAGCCGGGATCGCGGCCAAGCTGATCATCTGCGGCGCGCCGATCAACGCAAATATGCCGCCGGCCACCACGCCGAAGACGACGATGGTCACGGTCCAGGCCAGGCCATAGACCACGAACGCAGCGCGGTTGCGCCAGCAGGCCACGGTGCTCGAGAACAGCGCCTGGGCCACGCCCTGGCCCTGCCACCAGACCAGGGGCGCGGCATGCCAGAACGGGATCGACAGCAAGGCCGTGCCACCCAGGCGCAGCAACATGCCGTTCAGCAGGCTGGGGTCGCCGAGCAGGGCATCGATCTGTTTTTGCGCCGCCTCGTTGCGCCCACTGGCGAGCAGAATCTGCAGCTTCTCGAACGCCCCGCCATCGAGCGCGTCGCTGGCCAGCATCACCAGTGCGGTCGATAGGGCGTAGGCGCCACACAGGGCGAGCAGCTGTTTGCGCCGGGCCACCGCGACAGCACTGCCGCCGCGCAGCGGTTCGAGCAACTGACCCGCATGCACCGGGCCACCGGCCATGGCGGAGCGCGAGGCGATCATGAAGCCCAGGCCGAGCAGCGGCATCGCCATCAGCAACAGTACCGGGCCGACGTACGGCAGCACCAGAAAGACGAGTGCCGCGAACAGGAACAGCGCAAACATCGCCGACAGGGCCAGCGGTTTCTTGAGGAACAGCGCAAAGGCCAGGCTGACCCAGGTGGCGCCGTCGCGTGCGCTGGCGTTGAGGATGCGAATGCGAGTGTTCATCAGACAACCTCCGTGCTGTGCACTGCGGTATTCGCCTTGGGGCGGCCCGGCGTGCTCATCAGGCAACCTCCGTGCTGCGCACAGCGGAAATCGACTTGGGACGGCCCGGCGAGCTCATGGTGTCTCGGGATGCCAGGGTTGAGCGACGCGCTCGCGCAGCAGGCGCTCGAAGTGGGTCGGGTCGTGGGACTTGAGCATCGAGGCGTCGCGCGGCAAGTGCAAGTCCCACAGGCGCGACAGCCAGAAACGGAAGGCTGCAGCGCGCAGCAGTGCAGGCATCAGACGGCGCTCGTTGGAAGTCAACGGTCTGACGGCGGCATAGGCAGCGACGAAGGCCTGGGCGCGGTCGTCGACGATCCGGCCGCTGTCCAGGTCGATGCACCAGTCATTCAGGCATACCGCGAGGTCGAACAGCAGGCAGTCGACACCGGCAAAATAGAAGTCGAAAAAGCCCGACAGCTTCTCGTGCCCGACATCACCGGGATCGAACATCACGTTGTCGCGGAACAGGTCGGCGTGGATCGGGCCGCGCGGCAAGCTGGCATGGGCGGGCGAAGCTGCGAGCTGTTGCTGGAAGGCCAGCTCGCTGTCGACCAATGCCCGCTGATCGTCGTCGACGAACGGGCGCACAAGCGGCACGGTCTCGGTCCACCAGGCCAGGCCACGCAAGTTGGGTTGCACGAGGGCAAAGTCCTGGCTGGCCAGGTGCATGCGCGCGAGCATGGCGCCGACCTGGCCGCAATGGTCGACGTCGGGCGCGAGCTGGTGCCCGCCGCGGAGCTTGTCGACCAGCGCCGCGGGCTTGCCCTTGAGCCGGTGCAGGATGGCGCCGCTGCGGTCGGGTTGTGGCCCCGGCACCGGAATGCCGCGCAATGCCAGGTGGCGCATCAGCTGCAGGTAGAACGGCAGTTGCGCGAAGCTCAGGCGCTCGAAAATCGTCAGCACCCAATGACCTTGGGTCGTGTCGACGAAGAAATTGCTGTTCTCGATGCCGGCCTGGATGCCGCGAAAGCTGGTCAAGGTGCCGACGTCCAGCTGCGTGACAAAGGCGCGCGCCTCGTCGACCGAGACTTCGGTGAAAACGGCCATCAGCAGTGGCTTAGAACTTGAACAGGTTCCACACGCGCTGACCGGCCGCACCCTGGCTGCCGCCGCGGCCGTGCGAGGGGTCGCGGCCGCCGGGCGTGGGCACCACCTCGTACTCGGCAGCATGCTTGGGCTTGACGACCAGGCTGGTGTTGAGGCCACGCACGCGCAACTCCTCGATCCGCACGTTGTCGTCTTCGATGACGGTGCGCTGCACCTTGGGCTCGGCCGGGGTGCGCTCCTGGGCCAGCGTGGCGGCGTGGGCGAGCAGCATCAAGATCAGCGCGAGCAGCGTTTTCATGGTGCCAATTCTATCCAGCCCTGACGCGAGCCCGCTGCCATGCCGGCACGAGGCACAGCGACAATCGCCGCCATGCGTGAAGAAACTGCCAGTCCCGCCGCGTCGCCTGTGCTGCTACTCGTGGACGGATCGAGCTACCTGTACCGCGCCTACCACGCGATGCCGAACCTGACCGGGCCGGGCGGTTTCCCTACCGGGGCGATCCATGGCTTCATCGCCATGCTCAAGCGTCTGCGTGCCGACGTGAACGCCGAGCACGCAGCCTGCGTGTTCGACGCCAAGGGCAAGACGTTCCGGGACGACTGGTATCCGCAGTACAAGGCCAACCGCTCACCGATGCCCGAGGCGCTGGTGCAGCAGATCGAGCCGATCCACGAGGCGGTGCGGCTGCTGGGCTGGCCGGTGCTCGAGCTGCCCGGCATCGAAGCCGATGACGCGATCGGCACGCTGGCGCACCGCGCTGCACAGACCGGCCACCGCGTCGTCATCTCCACCGGCGACAAGGATCTGGCGCAACTCGTCAACGAGCGCGTCACCCTGATCAACACCATGAGCAACGAGACGCTGGATGGGCCCGGCGTGATGGCCAAGTTCGGCGTGCCGCCCACGGCTATCGTCGACTACCTGGCATTGGTGGGCGACACGGTGGACAACGTGCCCGGCGTCGACAAGGTGGGTCCGAAGACGGCCGTGAAATGGCTGACAGAACATGGTTCGCTCGACGCAGTGGTCGCCGCGGCCGAGCGCATCGGCGGGGCCGTCGGCGAGAACCTGCGGCGTTCGCTCGACTGGCTGCCGATGGCGAGGAAGCTCGTGACGGTCGTCACCGACTGCGACTTGTCGACCCAGGTCCGCGGCTGGCCATCGCTGGATGCGCTGGCCCTGCGCGAGGTCGATCGCGATGCGCTGCTCGACTTCTACGACCGCTATGGATTTCGCGCCTTCAAGCGCGAGTTGGAACCCGGCG
>JANMSS010000370.1:0-3494 GCA_031389585.1 Burkholderiales bacterium
AGTCGACGAACACAGTGCGGCCCTCCGCGTTCAATGCGGCCACGCGCTCTGCGCTCCACGGCTGCCAGCGCGCATCGGCGCTGGCCGCAGGGGCTGCGGCGGCGTTGGCCTCACGCCAACTTGGCAGTGCCCACGCCAGGGCCGAACCCAGCAGCACGACCCCCGTGGTGCTCCAGGCGGCGCGCGCGAAGCGCCCGCTGTCGATGCGGCCCCAGGCCCACAGGGCGAATGACAGCGCGACCAAGACGGCAAGCAATGCGATCACGCCGTCGTTGCCGGTCTGCTGGCCCAGCACCCAGGCCAGCCACACGACGGTGGCCAGCATCGGGAAGGCCATCGCGGCCTTGAAGGTGGCCATCCAGGCGCCGGGCCGCGGCATCGCGCGTGCCAGGCCCGGCCATGCGCTCGCGCCCAGGTAGGGCAAGGCCATGCCGACGCCGAGCGCGGCGCCCATGAATGGCGCGGTGCACGGCGAGGCCACGGCCACCGCGAGCACGCCGGTCAGGGCCGAATCGGCCAACGGGTGGCGCAGGCGCATTGATGCCAAGCCGCTCGGCAACAGCGTGCCGAACTCGAACAGGCCGGCCAGGTTGAGTGCGATCAGCGTGAACAACACCGCGAGCGCGGCGATGAAGATCGGCGACTGCAATTGAAAGCCCCAACCGATCTGCTCACCCCCGGCGCGCAGCAACAGCAGCAATGCGGCCAAGGCCACGAACGACAGCACCACGCCGGCGCTGTAGGCCAGGCCGCCGGCGAGCAATGCGCGACGGCTGTGCGCGTGGCCTGCAAAGCCCAATACCTTCAACGAAAGGATCGGGAACACGCAGGGCATCAGGTTCAGCAACGCGCCGCCGACGATCGCGAAGGCCAGCGCAAGACCGAAACTCAGCGCGGGCGCGGCAGGCAGCGCCCGCGCGGGCAGCGCGGTCTGGGCCGCGGCGGCGCCTGGCGCCACAATCGCCGGCCAGATGCCGGCAATCGCAAACCCGACCTGCACGCCGGCTGCGCTACCCGGCGCAACGAGCACCGCGTTCATCTGCACCGGGCTCTCGTAGCGCTGCGCAGCAATCGGCACAGTGGCGTGCCAGACACCGCCGTCCCAGCGCGCCTCGACGCGGGCGGCAGGATCGACCACGCCGGCGGTTTCGGCAAAGAAGGTCAACTCGCGGCCGTGCAACGCGGCGGGCAGGCCATTGACGCTGACCCGCAGCGCCTTGGCGTTGTCGACCAATCGAGCCTCGGCCGTTGCGCCGGGCACGGGTTGCGGCACGGCCGCGCGCGCGGCATCGAAGGCCGCACCGTGTATCGCTGTGCTGGCGCGGACCGGAACGTTGAGCGTGAAATCGCCTTGCTGCGGAATGCACACCTCCTTGCAGACCAGCCACTGCGCGCTGAGCTTGACCTCGAGCGCGTTGCCGTTGAAGGCTGAACTCACCGTGGCCTGCACCGGCAGCAGGACCTTGTCCTTGTAGCCGTAGTTCATCAGCGGACCGACCGGCAACTTGTTTGGCGTCGGCCACTCGATGTCGCCAGCGGCCACGCCGGCGGGCAACAGCCAGCTCAATGTCGTCGGCAGGCCCGAATCGCCAGGGTTCTTCCAGTAGGTGTGCCAGCCGGGCTGATGCTCGATCTGCAGACCCAGCCACAGGGGTTTGCCGGGCTCGACGCCTTCAGGCGCATGGGCCACCAACTCGGCGCGCACCTGTTCGGTGGTGACCACCGCAGATGCAACCGCGGCTTGCGCCAGGCCAAGCATCGCGATCATGGCCAGACTTGCTAACAGGCGATTCAACATCATGGCAGTTTGAGGGCGCCAGGGGCCTTGAGTTCAGGGCAGTGTGAGGCCGATTGTGCGGTGGCGCTTCGAAGCGGCCGGTCCGGCGCGGGTTTGCCCGTATAATTCCGCGGCTTTGCTGGACGCATCTGTGACTTCGACCCCGTCAGACCGGAAACCCCGCTCCGACCCGTGGGCCGACGACGAGGATGAGGCCGGCCGAGCACCATTCAAGAGCCTGACGCATGAGCAAGCGCAGGCGCTTGTGGCAAGTGACCCGCATTCGGTTTCGCCGTGGTGGGTGATCACGGTGCAAGCCGGGATCGGGGTGCTGGTGGCCTTGCTTGCGGGGCTGTTCACCGCCCGTGAAGATGTGGGTTGGTCGGCGCTGTATGGCGCTGCCGTGGTGGTGGTGCCGGGAGCCTTGATGGCACGCGGCATAACCAGCAGGCTCTCCAGTGTGTCGCCGGGCGCCAGCGCCTTCAGCGTCATGTTGTGGAGCACGGTGAAGATTGGCGTTTCGATTGCCATGCTGATGCTAGCGTCGAAACTGGTGCAGCCCCTGAGTTGGCCGGCATTGCTGGCGACGATGGTGCTGTGCATGCAGGTTTACTGGCTTGCGCTGCTGAGGCGCAAGCGCTGAGAACGACAAGATCGGACGGGAACTCAATCACATGGCAGCCGAAGGTCAAGCGCTTAGCTCGGGTGACTACATCGTTCACCACCTGAGCCATCTGTCGAATGGCAAGCCCAAGGGCCTGGTCGATTTCTCGGTCATCAATTTCGACTCCATCTTTTTCTCGGCTGCGATCGGCATCCTCGGCTGCTGGCTGCTGTGGCTGGCCGCGCGCAAGGCCACCGCGGGCGTACCCGGGCGCTTCCAGGCGGCGGTGGAGATCCTGGTCGAGATGGTCGAGAGCCAGGCCAAGGGCATCGTCCACAACGCCCACAGCCGCAAGCTGGTCGCGCCGCTGGCGCTGACGGTGTTCGTCTGGATCTTTCTGCTCAATGCGATGGACCTGTTGCCGGTCGATCTGCTGCCGCTGCTTTGGGAAGGCGCGTACTCGCTCGCCGGCAAGGACCCCAGCCACGCCTACCTGCGTGTCGTGCCCACGGCCGACTTGTCGATCACGATGGGCCTGTCGGTCGGCGTGCTGATCACGTGCCTGGTCTACAACGTCAAGATCAAGGGCTGGGGCGGCTGGATTCACGAGCTGTTTGCCGCGCCGTTCGGCAACCATTGGGCGCTGTACCCGTTCAACTTCGCGATGCAGGTCGTCGAGTTCGTCGCCAAGACCGTGTCGCACGGGATGCGGCTGTTCGGCAACATGTACGCCGGCGAGTTGATCTTCCTGCTGATTGCGCTGCTCGGCGGTGCGTTCACGCTGTCGCTTACCGGCTTTGCACTGGCCGGCCTGCACATCGTCGCTGGTACGGTGTGGGCCATCTTTCACATCCTGATCATCACGCTGCAGGCGTTCGTGTTCATGATGTTGACGCTCGTCTATGTGGGCCAGGCCCACGACTCGCACTGATCTCGCTTTCCCTTTCCCTCTCACTCATTCCAACTGGAGTCATCATGGAACTCATCGGTCTCGTCGCACTTGCTGCTGGTCTCATCATCGGTCTGGGCGCCATGGGCGCTTGTATCGGCATCGGCATCATGGGCAGCAAGTACCTTGAATCGGCGGCGCGCCAGCCCGAACTGATGGGCGAG
>JANMSS010000002.1:0-4691 GCA_031389585.1 Burkholderiales bacterium
CAACAGTGGCACCGCGTCGGGCTGCTCGACCCTGACTTCGGCGCCGCGCTCGCGGAAAGTCTCCCGGGTGGTCGTCACTGCATGGGCGATCAACTCGCGCAGGTCGATCGCCTCGTTGCGCCAATCGCCGTGGCCGGACTCGATCTTGGCCATGTCCAGGACCTGGTTCACCAGCCGTGACAGGCGTTCGGCCTCGGCCACGATCAAGCCAACGAACTGCTGGCGCTGCTCGCTGTCCATGGCCGGGTCGTCGCGCATCAACTCGGCGAAGGCGCGGATCGAGGTCAGCGGCGTACGCAGCTCATGCGTCACCGATGACATGAAGTCGTCCTTCAGCCGGTCCAGACTTTCGAGCTGGCGGTTCGCCGCGCGCACCTGCGAGGCCTCGTCGAGCATGCGCAGGATGTCGGCCGGCGCCAGCGTTTCTTCTTCGACCACCGCGGCCACCACCGCGCGCGCCGAGGCGCTGCCGATGGCGCCGGCCAGTTGCGTCTCGACATGCTGCACCAGTTGGGCGTCGGCCGCGATGCCTTCGACGCGGGCAATGCCGCGCCGGCGTGCGACGTCGGCGAACAGGCGCTGCGCTGCATCGGCGCCGAGAAAGCGCGTGGCCAGTTGCTGCAAGCCGGCGAGGGTGGCGCGACCGCGCCAGAACACCGGCGGGGCTGCATCGCCGCTGCTGCCACCGCGCTCGAACACATCGACGAAGAGCAGCGCCTGGCCGGCCTCGCGTGCCGTCGGCGCGCGGGCCAGCGACACCGCCACGTACAGGCTGGCGTTGACGAGCAGGCTCCACAGCAGTGCATGGGTGAGGCTGTCCAGCCCCGTCAGCCCGAACAACTGCTCGGGCCGCAACAGCGCTACTCCGAACAGCCCGTCGTGCACGAAGGCCATGGGCAGCCAACCCGACTTGCCGATCGACGGCAGCATCAGCGTGTAGGCCCAGAGTGCGAAGCCAGCGCCCAGGCCGGCCAGCGCACCGGCACGCGTGCCGCCCTTCCAGAACATGCCGCCGAGCAGGGCGGGGGCGAACTGCGCGACGGCCGCGAAACTGATCAGACCGATGCTGACCAGCGCATACGCTTCGCCGGCGATGCGAAAGTACAGGTAGCCGAGCAGCAGCAGCCCCACGATGACGACGCGCCGCACCGCCAGCGGCGTGCCGCTCAGGTCGCGCGCATCGTCGCGGCTGCGAAAACGCAGCAGCAGCGGCATCACCAGATCGTTGCTGACCATGGTGGACACCGCAATCGCCTCGACGATGATCATGCCGGTGGCTGCCGACAGCCCGCCGATGAAGGCCAGCAGCGCCAGCGCCGGCAGGCCCTGGGCCAACGGCAGCGAGAGCACGAAGGTTTCGGGGTTGGCGCCGCCGGGGCCGAAGTGCAGCAGCCCGCCGAGCGCGATCGGCAGCACGAACAGGTTGATCAGCAGCAGGTACAGCGGAAAGGCCCAGCTTGCGCGCTTGACATGCCGCTCATCGACATTCTCGACCACCATGACCTGGAACTGGCGCGGCAGGAAGATCACCGACAGCATTGCCAGCAGGGTCAGTGCGAACCACTGCCCCCCCGCAAATTTGCTCTCGCCGCCGAGGCCGAGCAACGGTTTCAAGTCGGCGCGCGCCGCAGCCCGCGCGAAGATCTCGCCCGGGCCATCGAACAGGCCCCAACAAACAAACACACCGACCGCGACGAAGGCCAGCAGCTTGACCACCGACTCGAGCGCGATGGCCGCCACCATGCCTTCGTGGCGCTCGCTGGTGTCCAGATGCCGCGTGCCGAAAGCGATCGTGAAACCAGCCAGCGCCAGCGCGATGTACAGGGTGCTGTCACGCCACCACGGCCCGCCGACATGAGCTTCGCCGGGGGTGGCGGTTAGCAACGCATAGCCGCTGGCAATCGCCTTCAATTGCAGCGCCACGTAAGGCAGGATGCCGACCAGCGCGATCACCGTCACCAGCGCCGCCAATGCCCGGCTCTTGCCGTAGCGGCTGGCGATGAAATCGGCAATCGACGTGATGCGGTACTGGCGCGCAATCCGGATCATCTTGCGCAACACCGGCCAGGCCAGCAGCATCGCCAGCGTCGGCCCAAGGTAGATCGGCAGGAACCACAACCCCGACGAAGCCGCACGGCCAACGCTGCCGAAGTAAGTCCAGGCGGTGCAATAGACGCCCATCGACAGCGTGTAGATCCACGCATTGCCGATCACCGAGCGGCCGGCGCGCGCGCGGCCGTCGGCGAAATGCGCCACGCCGAACAGCAGCAGCAGATAGGCGAACGACGCAGCGAGGACCAGCGGGGCGGAGAGCATCTCGGCCTTCAATCGTCGGTGCCGGGAGACTCTGAGATCCAGGCTGCCAGAGCGATGAGCAGGCCCCAGCCGATGAACAGCGCAGCGGGCAGCAGCGGAATGCCGGCGACAGTGACGCCACGATCCCACAGCGTCAGCAGCGGAAAGTTCAGCAGCAGCCAAGCCGCGGCAAAGAGGGCCAGCAGGCGTTGGTTGCGCAGCGAGTCGGACATTCGCGGGCCTCCTTACAGCGCGTCGAGCCGGAAGCGCTCGCGCAGCAGTGATCGAAAGCGCTTGACGATAGCCAGCGCGTCTTTCAACTGGTCGCCGTCCATCGTGCTCAGTGCGGACGGGTGCACCAGGCTGTCGGGCGACTGTGCGGCCGCGCGCTGGCGCAATTGGTGGCGCAGCTTCAGGCCCATCAGGTAGTGCAGGGCTTCCTGCAGGTCGCGGCCGAGGTCGGCGTCGATGTGCTTGGCTTCGACCAGCCGATGCAAGCGCTCGGCCGTGCCGCTCTCGCGCACCTGGTGTTTCAGGGCCAGGGCGCGCACGCCATGCACGATCGGAAAGCTGCCGAGCTTTTTCAGGTCCAGTGGCTGCTCGTCGCTGCGCGCGGTGAGGCGCGTCCACCAACTGCCCGGCTCGTCGAACTGGTCGGCGGCGGCGGTGAAGCGGGCCAGAAAGGCGTCGCTGCCGGCCAGGATGCTGTCCTGGTGTTCGCGCGCGGCGTCGAGCAGGCGGGCGTCACCGGCCACGGCCACGGCGTCGAAGAAGATCGCCAGGTGCATCGGGCCCTGCGCATCGCTGCCGTAGATCCACTCGCGCAGGGTCTCGCGAACTTGCGTCTCGCCCAGGCGCCAGTGCGGGTTGGTCAGCATGATGTTGCCAGGGCAGGGCGGCCAGCCGAACTCGGCCAGTCCGGCATTGAAGCGCGCGGCACTCTCGGCCAATTGCGGGTGCCGCTCAAAGCCGTCACGCAGCAGCAGCGCATTGTCCTGGTCGGTCTTGACGATCTGCTCGCCGCGGCCTTCGCTGCCCATCACCAGCAGGCAACTGTTCGCGACCAGATCGGCCGGCGCGACAAGGCCCCACAGGCGCGCGAAGAGGCGGTGGTTGAGTTCGCCGACCAGGCGCGCGATGCGCTCGATCTTGATGCCGCCGTCGTGCAGCAGCTCGACCATCGCGTCGATGCGCGCGGCAGCGGCTTTGAGCGCGGCAACCGAGCCGGCCTCGTCGATCTGCAAGGCAACGATGTGGGAATGGTTGGCGACGAAGCTGACCAGGTCGAGTTGGCCAAGCAGGCCGAGCACGCCCGCTTCACCCGGGCCATCGCGCACCAGCAGGCGGTGTACGCGATGCTTCACCATCAGCCACAAGGCCTCGAACAGGTCGGCGTCGGCATCGACCTCGACCAGCTCGAAGCGCGCCACCTCGCGCACCGCCAGCGTGGCCGGCGGCTCGGGGCGCAGCAGCGCGTCGCGCAGGTCGGTGGTGGTGAAGATGCCGAGCCTTGTGCCGTCGCGGACCAGCGCCGTGGTCAGGCCCTGCGCCGACAGCTCGCGGCAAACCGAGACCAGATCCAGCGCGCCGTCAACGTAGAACGGCTTGCGTACATAGGCATCGCGCACGCGCGCCGTCACCAGCGAGAGCATCTCGCGCTGCGTGTCGGGGCCTTGGGAATCGACCATCGATGGGCTGACAACGGAAAACGGGACTGCAGGCAGTGTGCCCGCAGTCCCGCCGCTCAGGGGTGCTGTGTTGCGACCCGATCAGTGGCCGCTGGCGCCCGAGGCGCCGATACCGGTCTCAGACCGCACCTGCTGAGCCAGGAAGCCGGCGCGGTCTTTCTTGGCCCGCGCGCTGTTGTCCAGGATCGAGAACAGCCAGATGGCGACGAACGCGATCGTCATCGAGAACAGCGCCGGCGACGCATACGGGAACAGCGCCGAGCCCTTCGGGTTGCCGAGCGTGACTTCCCACACCGAGGGCGAGACGACGGTCAGCGCCACCGACGAGATCAGGCCCAGGAAGCCGCCGATCACCGCGCCCTTGGTGGTGCAGTCTTTCCACAGCACGCTCATGAAGAGCACCGGGAAGTTGGCCGAGGCCGCTATTGCGAAGGCCAGCGAGACCATGAAGGCGATGTTCTGCTTCTCGAAGGCGATGCCCAAAGCCACCGCGACGATTCCGAGCACGACGGTGGTGATGCGCGAGACGCCGAGTTCCGCCTTGCTGTCGGCATTGCCCTTCTTGATCACCGTGGCATAGATGTCGTGCGACACCGCCGAGGCGCCCGACAGCGTCAGGCCGGCCACCACGGCCAGGATGGTGGCGAAGGCCACCGCCGAGATGAAGCCGAGGAAGACGTTGCCGCCGACCGCGTTGGACAGGTGGAT
>JANMSS010000026.1:0-4524 GCA_031389585.1 Burkholderiales bacterium
CTTCGACAATTACTTCCTCGAATCCAGCCTGTATTCCAGCGGGCGAGTCGAAGACACCGTCGAACGGCTGGTTGCGTCCGGCAAGACCTTCGAAGAAGGCGGCGCGCTGTGGTTGCGCACGACCGACTACGGCGACGACAAGGACCGCGTGATGCGCAAGTCCGACGGCAGCTACACCTACTTCCTGCCCGACGTTGCCTACCATCTGGACAAGTGGGGTCGTGGTTACATCAAGTGCATCAACTATCAGGGCACCGACCACCACGGCACCGTCACCCGCGTACGCGCCGGCCTGCAGGCCGCGGACCTCGGCGTGCCGGTCGGTTTCCCGGAGTACGTGCTGCACAAGATGGTCACCGTGATGCGCGGCGGCCAGGAGGTCAAGCTCTCCAAGCGCGCGGGCAGCTACGTGACGCTGCGCGACCTGATCGACTGGACCAGCCGCGATGCGGTGCGCTTCTTTCTCATCAGCCGCAAGGCCGATACCGAGTACACCTTCGATGTCGATCTGGCGCTGGCGCAGAATGACGAGAACCCGGTGTTCTATGTGCAGTACGCCCACGCCCGCATTTGTTCGGTGCTGGCCCAGTACCGCGACAAGGGCGGCGACACCGCTCAGCTTGCCCCGGCGGATCTGACGCGCCTGACGGCACCGACCGAGGCCGCACTGATGTTGGAGCTGGCCGCTTACCCGACGATGTTGCAACGCGCCACCGCGGGCCTTTCGCCGCACGACGTCGCGTTCTACCTGCGCGGCGTGGCCGCGGCCTTTCACAGCTATTACGCGGCCGAGCGCTTTCTGGTCGATGATGCGGCGCTGGCGCAGGCGCGCTTGGCCCTGCTGGCGGCCACAGCGCAGGTGCTGCGCAACGCGCTGATATTGCTGGGCGTGTCGGCGCCCGAGCGCATGGACCGCGAAACCCCACCCCCCGCACTGGAACCTCAAGCATGACTTCGCAACGTGGCGGCTTCGCTATTGGACTGATCGTCGGCCTGCTGCTCGGCTTGGCGCTGGCGCTGGGCGTGGCACTGTACGTGACCAAGGTGCCGGTGCCCTTCATCAACAAGGTGCCGCAGCGCACGGCGGAGCAAGACGTAGCCGAGGCCGAGCGCAACAAGCGCTGGGATCCGAACGCGCCCTTGGCCAACAAGCCGGCCACCTCCCCGCCCGTGCCGGCCACTGCCGCGCCGGCGACCGCGCGAGCGCCTGCCGCGCCAACCCCGGCGGTGGCCGCAGCGGCCAAGCCCGCTGGGGTGGCGCCCGCCGCAAATGTCGCGGCCGGCAAGTCGACCAAAGCGGGTGCCGATGCGTTCACCTACTTTGTACAGGTCGGGGCCTATGCCCGGCCTGAAGACGCGGACCAGCAACGCGCGCGAGTCGGATTGATGGGGCTGGCGGCGAAAGTCACGGAGCGAGAGCAGTCTGGCCGCACCGTGTACCGGGTGCGGCTGGGCCCGTTCGAGCGCAAGGAAGCCGCCGACGCCGTGCAGGAACGATTGGCCGGCAATGGCGTCGAGGCGGCGCTGGTGCGGGTCGAACGATGAACCAACTTGACCGATTGACATTGAAGCAGCAGCCACAAAGGGCAACACCACCATGATCACGCGACGCGATTTCTCCCTGGCCACGACGGCCGCCGCCCTGGGCCTGTCGACGGCGGTTGGGGCGCAAGGGGCAGCCCCGACCGAAGGGCGCGACTATGTGCGCCTGAGCCCGCCCGTGGCGGTGCCCACCGGCGGCAAGATCGATGTCATCGAATTCTTCTCCTACGGTTGCCCGCATTGCTATTCGTTCGAGCCGATGCTCGAGCAATGGGTTAAGCGGCTGCCCCCGGACGTCGCGTTCCGACGCATTCCGGCGACCTTCAACGCGCCGTTCGAGGGCTATGCGAAGCTCTACTACGCGCTTGAGGCGGTGGATCTGGTCGAGACCCTGCACAAGCGCGTTTTTGCCGCGATCCACGTGCAGCGCCAGCGCCTGGACAAGGACGCCGACGTGGCCGCCTTTGTGAGCGCGAATGGCGGCGATGGCGCCAAGGTCGTCGAGGCCTACAAGTCCTTCGGCGTGGCCACCAAAGTGCGCCAGGCCAAGCAGGCCGCGGAGGCCTACAAGATCGACGGCGTGCCAACCCTGGGTATCCACGGCCGCTGGTTCACCTCGGGCTCGCTGACGGGCGGCAATGACAAGGCCCTCGCGGTCGCCGACCACCTGATCCAGCGCGCGCGCAAGCCGGGCTGACCGCAGATCGCCGGGCGCGATCTGCGCGCCGCCACGCAGACACGCACGAAGCCACTTGCCGCACAGGTGGCGGCACAGGCTTGTGGCTAGAATGCTCTGCAAGTTTTGTGCCGCCATGACGCTCCGCCCGTTCCTCTGCTCGCTGATGTGTGCCGCCGCGCTGGCGCCGGCGCAGGCTGAAAAGGCCGACCGCAGCAAGCCGCTGGTGATCGAGGCCGACCAGCCCGGCACCGTCGACCTGGTCAAACAGCTGGTGGTGTTCAACGGCAATGTCGTCGTCGCCCAAGGCACGATGGCCATCCGCGCCGAGCGCGTCGAGGTGCGCGAGCGCCCCGACGGCCACCGCAGCGCGACCGCCCTGGGAACGGCTGGCAAGCCGGCCAGCTTCAAGCAAAAGCGCGATGGCGTCGACGAAACCATCGAAGGCGCCGCCGAGCGCATCGAGTACGACAGCCGCGGCGACGTGGTGCAGTTCACCGGCAATGCCCAGGTGCGGCGCCTGCGCGGGGGCACCCCGGCCGACGAAATCAGCGGCAATGTGATCACCTACGACAACGGCAATGAGACTTTCAGCGTGCAGGGTGCAGCGTCCGCACCCGGCGCCGCGGGCAGTGGCCGCGTGCGCGTCGTGATCACGCCCAAGCCCGAACCGGGCAGCAGCGCGCCCGCGGAGCCGCGGCGTTGAACACCGGGCCCTCGTCGCTGCCGCCCAGCACGTCGGCGGGCAGCCGACTGGAGGCCCGGGGCCTGCAAAAGCGCTACGGCGCGCGCACCGTGGTCAAGGACGTTCACCTGTCGGTCGGCGCCGGCGAAGTGGTCGGCCTGCTCGGCCCCAACGGCGCGGGCAAGACCACCACCTTCTACATGGTCGTTGGGCTGCTGCGCGCTGACGCGGGCGAGATCACCATCGATGGGGCCTCGGTCCAACACCGGCCGATCCACCAGCGCTCGCGCCTCGGACTGTCCTACCTGCCGCAGGAAGCCTCGATCTTTCGCAAGCTGACGGTCGACGAAAACATCCGCGCGGTGCTCGAGCTGCAGATCGGCCCCGATGGCAGGCCACTGTCTAAGGCGCGCATCGAGCAATTGCTCGACGGCCTGCTGGCCGACCTGTCGATTGAAAAGCTCCGCGCCAGCCCGGCGCCGGCACTGTCGGGGGGCGAACGGCGTCGCGTCGAGATCGCGCGCGCGCTGGCTACGCAACCGCGCTTCATCCTGCTTGACGAGCCGTTTGCCGGTGTCGACCCGATCGCAGTCATCGAGATCCAGCGCATCATCGGTTTCTTGAAGGCGCGCGGTATCGGCGTGCTGATCACCGACCACAACGTGCGCGAGACGCTGGGCATCTGCGACCGCGCCACCATAATCAACGCGGGTGAGGTGCTGGCCGCTGGACATCCGGCCGATATAGTCGATAATGAAAGTGTCCGGAAGGTTTATCTGGGCGAGCACTTCAAGATGTGATGAAGCAGACGCTCCAACTCAAGCTTTCACAGCACCTCGCACTCACACCGCAATTGCAGCAGGCAATTCGCTTGTTGCAGCTGTCGACGCTGGAACTCAATCAGGAAATCGACCAGGCGCTGCAGGAGAATCCCCTGCTCGAGCGCGAGGACGAGAGCGTGTCCTTCGGCATGGGAGCGGCCGGCGAAGCGCCGGTGGCAACGCCATCGACACCGGAAGCCGACGCCGGCCCCGCCGAGAGCAGCGCGGCCGAGCGGCCCGACTCGGATGACAACTGGGGTGCGGCAGAGTGGTCGCCGAGCCACTCGCCCCGTGACCAGAATGGCGATGGCGACGATGTCGATGCCGGCGACATCCAGGCTGCAGCTACCAGCCTGCGCGACCACCTGATGGAACAGGTGGCGCTGACGCAACTCAGTCCGCGCGAACGGGGGCTGGTGGCCTACCTGATCGAAGCGCTCGATGACGACGGCTATCTCACGCAAAGCCTCGAAGAAATGGCCGAGGCACTGCCCGAGGAAACCGGCATCGACAGCGAGGAGTTGCTTGAAGAACTGGGCATCGCCCTGCGCCACCTGCAGAACCTCGAACCGGCGGGTATCGGGGCGCGGACACCGAGCGAATGTCTTGAGCTGCAAATTGCTGCCCTCGACATTTCGCCAGAGGCGAAGGCGACTTCCGACCTGGCGCGCGTGATTGTTCGCGACCACCTCGAACATCTGGGCGCCCGCGATTTCGTCAAGATCAAGAAGGCGCTGGGCTGCGATGACGATGCCTTGCGTGCTGCGCACAGCCTGATCTGCTCGCTTAACCCCCGCCCC
>JANMSS010000028.1:0-14413 GCA_031389585.1 Burkholderiales bacterium
TACAGCGGCCAGACCGTCAAGGTCGATGGCGACGAGTTGCTGGTGATGAAGGAAGACGACCTGTTCGCAGTCGTCGAGAAGTAACCAGCCCCCTCATTCAGATTCGTAGATTTCGGAGATAAAGACATGGCATCAAAAGACGTGATCTTCGGCGGCGAGGCCCGTGCCCGCATGGTCGAAGGCGTGAACATCCTGGCCAACGCGGTCAAGGTGACCCTGGGCCCCAAAGGCCGCAACGTGGTTCTCGAGCGCTCGTTCGGCGCCCCCACCGTGACCAAGGACGGCGTGTCCGTGGCCAAGGAAATCGAGCTGAAAGACAAGCTCCAGAACATGGGCGCGCAGATGGTCAAGGAAGTCGCTTCCAAGACCAGCGACAACGCCGGTGACGGCACCACCACCGCGACCGTGCTGGCCCAGGCCATCGTTCGCGAAGGCATGAAGTACGTGGCCGCCGGCATGAACCCGATGGACTTGAAGCGCGGCATCGACAAGGCGGTCACCGCCCTCGTCGCCGAGCTGAAGAAGGCCAGCAAGGCCACGACGACGAGCAAGGAAATCGCCCAGGTCGGCGCGATCTCGGCCAACAGCGACGAGTCGATCGGCAAGATCATTGCTGACGCGATGGACAAGGTCGGCAAGGAAGGCGTGATCACCGTCGAAGACGGCAAGAGCCTGGACAACGAACTCGAAGTCGTCGAAGGCATGCAGTTCGACCGCGGCTACCTGAGCCCGTACTTCATCAACAACCCCGAGAAGCAAGCCGCGCTGCTCGACAACCCGTACGTGCTGCTGTTCGACAAGAAGATCAGCAACATCCGCGACCTGCTGCCGACGCTCGAAGCGGTGGCCAAGGCCGGCCGCCCGCTGCTGATCGTGGCCGAAGAAGTCGAAGGCGAGGCGCTCGCGACCCTGGTCGTCAACACCCTGCGCGGCATCCTGAAAGTCGTCGCCGTCAAGGCACCGGGCTTCGGTGACCGCCGCAAGGCCATGCTCGAAGACATCGCCATCCTGACCGGCGGCAAGGTCATCGCCGAAGAAGTCGGCCTGACGCTGGAGAAGGTCACGCTGGCCGATCTGGGCCAGGCCAAGCGCGTCGAAGTGGGCAAGGAAAACACCACCATCATTGACGGCAACGGCGCAGCCGCCGACATCGAAGCGCGGGTCAAGCAAGTCCGCGTGCAGATCGAAGAAGCCACCAGCGACTATGACAAGGAAAAGCTGCAAGAGCGAGTGGCCAAGCTGGCCGGCGGCGTGGCGTTGATCAAGGTCGGTGCCGCCACCGAAGTCGAGATGAAAGAAAAGAAGGCCCGCGTCGAAGATGCGCTGCACGCCACGCGCGCCGCCGTCGAAGAAGGCATCGTCGCCGGTGGTGGCGTGGCTTTCTTGCGCGCCAAGCAGGCCGTGGGCACGATCAAGGGCGACAACGCCGACCAGGACGCCGGCATCAAGATCGTGCTGCGCGCGATCGAGGAGCCGATTCGCATCATCGTCGCCAACGCCGGTGGCGAGCCGAGCGTGGTCGTCAATGCCGTGCTGGGCGGCAAGGGCAACTACGGCTTCAATGCAGCCAATGACACCTACGGCGACATGATCGAGATGGGCATCCTGGATCCGACCAAGGTGACGCGCATGGCGCTGCAAAACGCGGCGTCAGTGGCCTCGCTGATGCTGACCACCGAGGCCATGATCGCCGAAGCGCCGAAGGAAGAGTCCGGCGCGGGCGGCATGGGTGGCGGCATGGGCGGCATGGGTGGCATGGGCGGTATGGGCGGCATGGACATGTAGTCGACGCTCAAGCGTGTTTGCACGAAGGCCCGCGGCACAAGCTGCGGGCCTTTTTCCTTGCGGGTACGCCACGCGACAATGCGCGCCATGCTTCGCCTCGTACTCCTGTTCCTGATGCTGGCCGCGTTGGTATTCGAAGCGGCCGCGCAGGCGCCGAACGAGGCAGCGCCACGCGCGCGCGTCGGTTTGGTGCTCTCAGGGGGTGGCGCTCGGGGGCTGTCTCACATCGGCGTACTGAAAGTGCTTGAGGCCGCGCGCATCCCGATCGACGCGATCGCCGGCACCTCGATGGGCGCCATCGTCGGTGGCCTGTATGCCACCGGCATGAGTGCCGCCGAGCTGGAGCGCGAACTGCTGCAGGTCAAGTGGGACGCGGTGTTCGCAGCGCGGGTTGAGCGCGAACACCTGTCGCAGCGGCGCAAGGAAGAAGACTTTGAGATCGCGACGGCGCTAGAGCTGGGCCTGCGCGACTGGACACTGCGGACGCCGACGGGCGCCGTATCGAGCCGGGGCCTGGAAACACTGCTGCGCCGGTACACGCTGCCCGTGCGCAACGTCCAGACCTTCGATCGGCTGCCGATTGCGTTTCGCGCCGTCGCCACCGATCTCGAAACGGGAGCGCCCGTCGTCCTCGATCAAGGCGATCTGGCTCTGGCACTTCGCTCGAGCATGAGCGTGCCAGGCGTGTTCCCGCCGACCGAAGTCGAGGGGCGATTGCTCGGCGATGGCGGGCTGGTCAACAACGTGCCTGTCGATGTCGCGCGTGCAATGGACGTCGACGTTCTCATCGTCGTCAATATCGGCACGCCCTTGGCCGGGCGCGAGACACTGGATTCGGTGCTCGGCGTCACGGCACAGATGATCAACATCCTGACCGAGCAGAACGTTCAGCGCAGCCTGGCAACGCTCGGACCCCGCGATGTGCTGATCACACCCCAGTTGGGCAAGCTCAGTGCCGGCGACTTCGACAAGGCCCGTGAGGCAATTGCACTTGGCGAGCGTGGCGCGCAGGCCGAACTGGCGCGACTGCGGGCCTATGCCATCACACCCGAAGCCTATTCACAATGGCGCGCTGAGCATCCGAAACAGCGGCGTGCCGATGCGACGATCGGCTTCGTCGCCTTCGAGGGCACAACCCTGACCAACCCGTCGCGCCTGGCAGCGCAGCTTGAGTCGCAACCCGGTCAGGCCTTTGATCCGGTACGCGCCGAGCGCGATGCACGCGTGCTGGCCGCAAGTGGCGACTATGTGCGGGCGGACTACCAACTGGTGTCGTCGCAGAGCGGCACGGACGGCCTGGTGTTTGACCTCGAAGACAAGCCCTGGGGCCCGAACTACCTGCGGCTTGGACTGGATCTGAGCACCGACTTCAACGGCCGCGGCACCTTCAACCTCAAGCTCAGTCACAACCGCCATTGGCTTACCGCCAACGGCACCGAGTGGCGCAACCGCGTGCAGATCGGCGCCGTGCCGTCATTCTTTACCGAGCTGTACCACCCGCTGAACTGGACCGCCGGGCTGGCCAACGACTGGTTCGTGGCCGCGTACGCCAGCTCTGAACGCCGAGACGGCACGCTGTACGGCGCAGGCGGCAGCGAGCTTGCACGCTTCAAACGCACCACCGCGCGCGCCGGCATAGACCTCGGGCAGCCGTGGGGCCGCTTTGGCGAGATACGCATCGGCCTGGGAACGCAGCGCGTGCGTGCCACGCCCACGCTTGTCTCAACCGCACTGAGCAACGGGCTCAGCCAGGTGCAAGCCACCGAGACGGGCCTGCGCCTGGCCGTGGTGATCGACCAGCTCGACTTTGCCAACTTCCCGCAGCAGGGCTATCGCCTGGTCGGCGAGGCGGCAATTGGCGATGGCAGCAACGCGGGGCGCTTTCAGCGAGTGGAGGCGTCGGCGATGGGCGTGAAGACCGTTGGCCACCACAGCTTCAACCTGTTCACGTCGGCGCGCGGCGCGAGCCAGCAGCAAGGCGCTGCGCTTGGCCGCTATGCACTCGGCGGCTTTCATCAGTTGTCGGGCTACCGCGATGGCCAGCTGCTCGGCAACTATGTGCTGCTGTCTCGACTCACGTGGTACATGCGGTTGTCCGAAGCACCGGCGCTGGCGCGTGGCTTCTTCGTTGGCGCAAGTGCCGAGGCCGGCAACGCGTACCTTACACGCGATGCGTTGCACGCGAACTCGCTGCGTGCGGGCATGAGCCTGTTCATTGGCGCAGACACTCCATTCGGGCCGTTGTACCTGGCATTGACACATGCACCGCGTGGCCAGACCGGCATCGTGCTTTTCGTCGGCCGACCCTGACTGACGCGAATGGCTGCCGCGGGTGTGACATCTTCACGCCCAGCGCCGAGCACGTATCTTGCGTCCCCGCAGCCGCGGGGCAATGCGTTCGAATCCAGGCCCATAGACTGCAACCAATCGCTTCCACAGCGCCCGCACGGAGACCCTGAAATGAACACTCAGATTCAAGCCCGAT
Source organism: Burkholderiales bacterium (assembly GCA_031389585.1). Lineage (GTDB taxonomy): Bacteria > Pseudomonadota > Gammaproteobacteria > Burkholderiales > Burkholderiaceae_C > CADEEN01. The sequence goes on from JANMSS010000028.1 coordinate 4,271, forward strand.
CCGATGGCGGTGTTTCGTGCAGCGATGGCTGGGCCGTGCGCTTTGTGGCGCCAGACCTGCTCGAGTACAGCCAGGGCCAGGCGGCCTGCCTGGTCAACGTCGGTGCCGCTTCCAGCGATCGCCAACGGCGCATTTATGCCAGCGAGTCATCGTCCGACCTCTTCCCGCAGCTGCTTGAGCACCTGCAGTCCGCCGTGCGTCACTTCAAGGGCCAGTACGTGGTGGTTTGAGCAGTCGCTCGATGGTCGATGCGATCAGCTGCGGCTGTTCATGCACGATCCAGTGGCTGGCGCCAGCCACGCGCTGCACCAGCAACGGGCTGACGAACGCCTCGAGGCCATCGAGTAGCGAGGGCGGCAGTGCGGTGTCGGCGTCACCCCACAAGATGGTCGTCGGTACTTTCACAGTCACAAGCTTAGGCGCGAGTTCGAGCGTATGGATGGCATCGGTGGCTGACCGTGGCGGCTTCATCGGCGACGCTCGGTAGTAGTTCAGCGGTCCCTCCAGCCCTTGCTGCCACAGTGCGCGGTATTGCGCGCGCATTTCTTCGCTCAACCACGCCGCACCGCCCATGCTTGTGAAGAACGGCCACAGCCGCGCGAAATCGTTTTCGGCCAGCAACGCCGCCGCATCCGGGCGACTGAGAAAGTTCATATAGGCGCTGGCCGCCTGCTGTGCCGGGTTATCGCGCAGCTCGCGCAAAAAAGCGGCCGGGTGCGGCGAGTTGACGATCAGCAGCTGCCTGATCAGCTGCGGCCGTTGCGCCGCCAGACTCCAGGCCACCGCACCACCCCAGTCATGGGCCACCAACAGGTCGATCGGTGCGCCGATCGCGTCAATCAGCGCCGCAATGTCGTTCACCAGGTGCTTGGCCCGGTAGGCGTCGACGGCGGCCGGTGCGCTCGATCGTTCATAGCCGCGCAGGTTCGGCGCCACGCAATGCGCGCTGCCCTCCAGCCGCTGCATCACGTCGTCCCAGATGAACGCGCCTTCGGGAAAGCCATGCAGCAACAGCACCCGCTGCGGCGCCTCGGGCGAGCCATTGGCGCGACACGACATGGTGATGCCGTGCGGCAGCGCCTGATCGAAACAATTGATGCTCAACGGAACACCCTGCGCGCTGCGCGCGGTCCCGCCAGGCGGGAAAATTCGCACTTCGGATGGCCCGTCGTGCTCACCCGCGCACCCAGCCGCGCAGCGTGATTGCCGCGTCGTCAACGCCACTCTTCTTCAGTGCTGAAAACAGCGAAATACTGATATCAGCATCATCGGTGGACAGATCGGCCAGGCCCTCGGTGGCCGCACGCAACGCCGCGTCAGCTTCCTTGCGCGAAAGCTTGTCAGCCTTGGTCAGCAACACCAGCAGTTTGACTTCGCCGCTGCCCACTCGCGGCGCGACCCAGGCTAGCAACTGGCGATCTAGCTCGGTCAAACCCAACCGTGGGTCAACCATCAGCACCACGCCCGACAGGCTGCGACGCACCGCCACGTAGCTGGCCATCACCTGTTGCCAGCGCAATTTGGCGGCACGCTCGACCGCGGCGTAGCCGTAGCCCGGCAAGTCAGCAAAGTAGGCATCGGGCGCATCCTTGGGCCCGAGGGCAAACAGGTTGATATGCTGCGTGCGCCCCGGTGTTTTTGAGGCGAAGGCCAGGCGCTTTTGCTGCGCCAAGGTATTGATGGCCGTCGACTTGCCGGCATTGCTGCGGCCGACGAAGGCGATCTCCGGCAACTCGTGCACAGGCAACTGGTCGAGCTGGCTGGCCGTCGTCAGGAAGCGCGCCGTGTGCGTCCAGGCCAGGGCGGTCTTGGCCTCGGGGGAGGTGTTCATTGGGGCCTTCTTGCTCGGTACTGCGGATTCGCCCAGGGGCCACGAAGTGGCCCCTTCGGGTCCATCACGGCCGCGGGCTGATGCAGCATTGTAAAATTCGCCGGTTTTGCGCCCGCCGCAACCTCCATACACCCAGGTCCGCACACCCATGATGAAGGCTCTTGCCACCCTGACCTTGGCTGCCCTGCTCGCCGCGCCGGCGTTGTCAGCCACGCCCGCCGCGGCGCCCGCCAAGCCCGACCTTGCCAAGGGCCAGACGATCTCGACCCAGGTCTGCGTTGCCTGCCACGCGAGCGACGGTTCGCGCGGCAGCCCGGCCAACCCGATCCTGGCCGGCCAACACCCCGAGTACCTCGTCAAGCAATTGCAGGAGTTCAAGTCCGGCAAGCGCAACAACGCAGTCATGAAGGGCTTTGCCGGCACCTTGTCCGACGACGACATGAAGAACGTCGCCGCGTTCTATGCCAGCAAGAGCGCCAAGTCGGGCTTTGCGAAGAACAAGGATGGCGTCAAGCTGGGCGAAAAGATCTACCGTGGCGGCATTGCCGACAAGGCCGTGCCGGCTTGCGCCGGCTGTCACAGTCCGAATGGCGCCGGCGTCCCGGCCCAATACCCGCGAGTCGGCGGCCAGCATGCCGACTACACCGAAGCCCAGTTGGTCGCGTTCCGCAGCGGCGCGCGCACCAACAGTGAGCCGATGACCAGCATCGCGGCCAGGATGAGCGACGCCGAGGTCAAGGCTGTGTCCGACTACCTCGCCGGTTTGCGCTAGGGCCGCTTGGCCGTCGCGTGAAGGCCGGTCTCGTACCGGGCTTTTGTTTGCAGGCCGCAGCGCCCGCAAGCGACTCGCGGGGCCCGCCCCGGTCGAGCCTTCACGATAACGCCATCGCTGGCGTGAACATGTGCCCGCCGGGCCACGCGCACAAGGCGCAGCGGCCACCGCGCGCCCGTTTGACAGGCTAATCTCGCGTCATGCCTTTCATCACCCGCAACCCTGACGGCGCCATTGCCAGCCTGCTGCGCGAGGCACCGTCGGCCGGCGCTGAATTCCTCGCTCCAGACGCGCCCGAAGTCATCGCCTTCCTCGGCGGTGGCAACGATGACTTCGGCCGCCTCGACGCCGAATTCGTGCGCGTCATTGAAGACGTGATCGACGCGCTGATCGTCAAGAATGTGATCAACATCACCGACCTGCCCGAGCTGGCCCAGGCCAAGCTGTTTGCGCGCAAGAGCTTTCGCGAACGCATCACCCTGCATTCGCTGCGCTTGTTCGACGACAGCGGCACGGCCGAGGTCATCGGCGACACACAGTTCGGCGGCATGCCCTGAGCTTGGCGTCCGCCCGGCGGTGACGGCCCGCGCCCGGCGCAAGCCGGTTCAGCGCACACCGCGCCGGCGGGCCATTTCGTCGCCCATCGCGCGCAGGCCTTCGGCGCCGATGTGCGCGCGAACCGGCGCAAAGACGTCGCGCTCCTCGAGCGCCATGTGCTCGCGGTAGAGACTTGCAAATTCCGCCCAGGCCGTTGCCCTTGCTCCGGAATCCGTAACCCACTGGCCCTGCTCGATCTCGGCCAGATGCGCGCGCACACCGGCCCACGCCTTGGCCATCGCCTGATGCTCTTGCAGCACCCGGTCGGCGCGTGCGGCGTGACCGTTCGCGCGCAACAGCGGCAACACATGCCGCTCCTCGTCTTCATGGTGCTGCGGTGCGGCGAGGTCGAAGTAGTGCATCACGTCGCGCGCCGCCTGCTGCGCTTGTGGGTCTGCGCCGTGGCCGGCCAGGTGCGCCGACAGGCGTTCGAGCAGTTGCAGCGTGCGCTCGACCCGTTGATGGCAGGCATCGAGCATCTCGAAGGGCTCATCGAACCCGGCCGCCGGGCCCGCATGCATTTCGATCGGCGAAGTCATCAACGCTCCATCAGCCCAGCCAGTGGCTCAGCACGCCCAGCGGATGATGCGCCATCGCCACCGAGACCATGAACAGGAAGCAGGAGATGGCGGCGGCATAGGCCAGCGCCCTGCGGCGCCGGGTGCGCGCACGTTTGAGCGCCAGGCCGCCGAGCACGATGTAGAGCACCAGCAGCAGCAGCTTGACGCCGAGCCAGGGGTCGCGCACCGGTTGCAGCCCGAGCAGCGACCAGAGCACTACGCCGGCGGCCAGCAGCGCCGAGTCGATGGCCACGCTGCTCAGCCGCAATGCCCCGTGCAGCGGCCAGGTGTGCCCGGCCAGCGCCGCGGCGCCTCGCAGTGCGAAGAGCAGGCCACTGGCCGCCACCAAGGCGAGGTGCGCCGTCTTGATTTGCGGGTAGAACTCTGCCAGCGTCATCGCGCGATCAGGTTCCGCCGGGGTCAGGCGGCGGGTTCATCCTGGCCTCGGCATCCGGCACGCTGAAGTGGCTTAGAAGTCGGCCACCAGCGAGACCTTGAAGTGCCGTCCCGGCTGGGTGTAGGCGTCGGCCAGATCGGGCACCGTGCGCAAGCCTTGCACGTCGGACCAGTGCCAGTACTTCTGGTTGCTCAGGTTGATCGCTGCCAGATTGAGGCGCAGACCCTTGCGAATCCGCCACTGGCCACTGAGATCCAGCGTGGTGGCTGCGGGGATGGTGAACTGCGTGCCCACGTTGGGTGGATTGCCGACGCTGACGCTACCCAGGTCCGAGGCCCGCTTGGCGCTTTGCCGGAACAGGTCGAGCTGCGCGTGCCAGGTGCCGGTCGCGTAACGCAAGCCCAGGTGCACCGTGGCAGGGTCGATGTGATTGAGCTTGAGTCCAGTGGTGTCGTCGGTGCCGCGTGTCCGACCGTAGCTGAAGGGCGAGCTCCATTGGCCGCCGACCGCCGCGCCCCAGGCCATCTGGCCCTTGAGCTCGAAGCCGCTGATCGTGGCGCGTTCGATGTTGACGGTCTGGAACAAGGTCGGGTTGCTGGTGGTCGCGGTGCCGCCGTTGACTGTCCCCAGGTTCTTCTTCTCGACGATCAGCTGCTGGTAGCGTGATTGAAACGCGGCCAGGTCCAGCGACAAGTCGCCCAGCCTGGTACGCAGACCGAGTTCAAAGTTGCGGCTCTCTTCGGGCTTGAGATCGGGGTTGGGCAGCAGCCTGGCGGTGGAGACTTCCAGCGCGCTGTTGATCTGCTGCCCTTCGGGGGCGCGAAAGCCGCTGGCGGCGTTGGCGTACACCGCCCAAGCGGGGCTGGCGCGCCACAGCACACCCAACTTGGGCGAGATGGCCGAGCCCGACAGAGAACTGCCCGGCGTGGCCGACACCGTGGGGTGGTATCCGTCCTGGCTCAGCACCTTGACCGAGAAGCGGTCGAAACGCACGCCAGGCGTGAAGCTCCAACGCCCGTCGCTGACTTCGCTCTGCACATAGAGGGCCTGGGCGCTGTCGCGAGTGTCAGGGAAGTACTTCTTGGGCACAAAGGCCGGCAGCGGCGCAGGATCGAAACCGTCGGCAAAGCTGCTGATGTCGGTGCGCACGAGGTCGATGCCGTAGGTGAGGGTCTGCGACCACCGTGCCGACATCTGCAGGTTCTTGTCGGCCTGCAGCGTGGCCTGCCAGGCGCGTTCGTCGTAGCTGACATCGCGCAGGCGCACGCCGCCGTCATTGCGCACCGTCTTGCCTTTGTCGCGAGCCGCGCTGTCCTGCCAGGTCAGGGTGGCCTGCAAGTTGTCGGCCCAGGCGGCTTGAATGGGAAAGCGCGCGTCCCAGGTGAGACGGCTGCGCTCCATCGTCTTGGCCGAGTCCTCGCCCACGACCAGCGCTGCCTGCTGGGCCGCCGTGCCGGTGTAGGGCGGCTTGGCGCGGCTGGAGAGCAGTTCCACGTCGTTGTCCTTGCTGACATGCTCCATCGTCAGCACATGGCGCTGGCCCGCACCAGGGCGCCAGACCCATTTGCCCAGCAGTGACGTGCCGCTGCTTTGCTGCGGGTTGGGCGTGGTGCGGTCGACATGGGCGGCGTCGTTGCTGCCCATGTTCGCCAAGGCATGGGCCCGGTTGCCCGCGGCAGTGATCAGCCACTCGGCCCGCTCGCTGAGTCGCCCGGCCAGCGTGGCGCCAACGCCGCTGTCGTCATCGTCGCTGCTGTGGCTGAGCCAGACCTTGCCTCCCAGGGCCTTGGCCGCGTCCGCGCCGCCGTCGAGAAAATCGGCCGGCTCGTGGCTGATGAAGTTGACCAGGCCGGCCAGGCCGTCGGAGCCGTACAGCGCCGAGGTGGGCCCGCGCACGATCTCGACGCGCTTGAGCAATCCCAGCGCCACCGTGTCGCGGCCGAAGGCATTGCTGCCGACGATGTAGCTGCGCGGCAGGCGCACGCCGTCGGCCAGCATGATGACCCGGTTGCCGCCCTGGCCGCGGATGCTGAAGCCGGCATTGCCGTCGGCTCCCACCGGGTTGCCTCGCCCAGTGACGCTGAATCGCGCCGGCGCGCGTTTGACCGACACATTGGGCAAGGTCTTGGCGATGTCGCGAATGTCCTGAATCTGGCCTTCTTCAAGCCGCCAGCTGCCGATCACGTCCACCGACAACGGCAGATCACTGATGAGTTGCGCGTACCTCGACGCGCTCACGATCACTTGTTGCACGGTGCTGCCGTCCTTGCCGGCCACAACGTCTTGCGCTTGCACCGTCGCGCACAGTGCCATCGACAGCAGCGCCGCCATTGGACTGAGCGGGGGGTTGATTGACTTTGCAGTCAGTTCAACGGGTGAGAGCGTGCGCCGCCCGAGCGGACAAGGGAGTGTGTGCATAAGCGCAAGCATGGCCACAGCGCGCCGCGCCAGCCTTGATGTTTGTCAAGACTAGTGTTAACCCCCGAATCCATCGCGGCACTTGACGCAGTTCAAGGCAGCATTCAGCAGCGCCACACATCATCCTGCCATCCCATGTCATTGGACTAACGACCGGAGCCTCACGATGAAGCCGCTGAACCTGACCCGCCGACTCAATACCCTGGCCGCGTTGCTGCTCGCCGCAGCCCCGCTGGCAGCCGTCGCACAGACGCCACAGGCGCCGGCGATGACCGCCGCCGAGCTCGAAGTCGGCAAGAAGATCTACTTCGAGCGTTGTGCCGGCTGCCACGGTGTGTTGCGCAAGGGCGCCACCGGCAAGAACCTCGAGCCGCACTGGACCAAGAAGGCCGCCGATGGCACGGTTCAGGAAGGCGGGACGCTCAAGCTGGGCACCGCTCGGCTGGACAAGATCATTGCCATCGGCACGGAGGGCGGGATGGTCAACTACGACGACATCCTGACCAAGGAAGAGATCGACATCATGGCGCGCTACATCCAGCAGCCGCCGCCGGTGCCGCCCGAGTTCAGCCTGGCTGACATGCAAGCGAGTTGGAAGCTGATCGTTCCCGTCAACGAGCGGCCCAAAAAACAGATGAGCAAGGTCAACCTGAAGAATGTCTTCGCGGTGACCTTGCGCGACACCGGCAAGCTGGCGCTGATCGACGGCGACACCAAGGAAATCTGGCAGATCCTCAATACCGGCTACGCGGTGCATATCTCGCGCATGTCGCTGTCGGGCCGCTATGTCTACACGGTGGGCCGCGACGGCTTGGTGACGTTGATCGACCTCTGGTTCGAGAAGCCGACGACGGTGGCGTCGATCCGCATGGGCTCCGACGCCCGTTCGGTCGACACCTCCAAGTTCAAGGGCTACGAGGACAAGTACCTGATCGGCGGCGGCTACTGGCCGCCCCAATACTCGATCATGGAAGGCGACACGCTCAAGCCGTTGAAGGTGGTCTCCACGCGTGGCATGACGGTGGACGGCGAGTACCACCCCGAGCCGCGCGTGGCCTCGATCGTGGCCTCGCACATCAAGCCCGAGTGGGTCGTCAACGTCAAGGAAACCGGCCAGATCCTTCTCGTCGACTACAGCGACATCAAGAACCTGAAGACGACGACGATCGAGTCGGCCAAGTTCCTGCACGACGGCGGCTGGGACGCCAGCAAGCGCTATTTCATGGTGGCTGCCAACGCCTCGCACAAGATCGCGGCAGTCGATACCAAAACCGGCAAGCTGGCGGCCTTGATCGACACCAAGAAGATCCCGCACCCGGGTCGCGGAGCCAACTTTATGCACCCGAAGTACGGCCCCGTCTGGGCGACAGGTCACCTGGGTGACGCCGTCGTGTCGCTGATCTCGACACCTTCGGACAAGCCCGCCAATGCCAAGTTCAAGCAATACAACTGGAAGGTCGTCGAAGAGCTGAAGATGCCCGGCGCCGGCAACCTGTTCATCAAGACGCATCCCAAGTCCAACCACCTGTGGGCCGACATGCCCATGAACCCCGAGCGCGAGAACGCCGAGGTGAACTACGTCTTCGACATCAAGGACTTGTCCAAGCCGCCGGTGCGCATCGACGTGGCCAAGGACTCCGGCCTGCCGGTGACCAAGGCCCTGCGCCGCGCCGTGCACCAGGAATACAACGAGAAGGGCGACGAAGTCTGGATCTCGCTGTGGGGCGGCAAGACCGACCAGTCGGCGATCGTGATCTACGACGACAAGACGCTGAAGTTGAAGAAGGTGATCACCAGCCCCGACATGATCACCCCGACCGGCAAGTTCAACGTCTGGAACACCCAGAATGACATCTACTGAGCTGCGCGGCAACCATGAACAAACCAGGACTCTGGCAGCGCTTGCGCCGGCCAGCGACAGGCTTCTCGGTGCTGACGCTGCTGCTGTTGGGCGGCGTCGGCGGTGTGATCTTCTGGGGCGGCTTCAACACCGTCGTTGAAGCCACCAACACCGAGACCTTCTGCATCGGTTGCCATGAGATGAAGACCAATGTCTATGCCGAGTACAAAGAGACCATCCACTACACCAACCGCACCGGCGTGCGCGCCGTGTGTGCCGACTGCCATGTGCCCAAGGAATGGGGTCCGAAGATGATTCGCAAGGTGCAGGCCACGCGCGAGCTGTACGGCAAGGTCACCGGCAGCATCGACACCCGCGAGAAGTTCGAGGCCAAGCGCCTGCAACTGGCCGAGCGCGAATGGGCGCGCATGATGGCCAACGACTCGCTCGAATGCCGCAACTGCCACACGCTGGCCAGCATGGACGTCGAAAAGCAGAAGCCGCGGGCCAAGAAGTCGCACGAGCTCGCGGTGCGGGACAAAGAGACCTGCATCGTTTGCCACAAGGGCATCGCCCATCACAAGCCTGCGGGCATGAAGGAAGAGGGATGAACATGACCTATCTCAAACCCATCGGCGTGCTCGCTGCTGCCTTGATCCTGCCGATGCTCGCGGCGCACGCCGCCGCCCCCGACTGGGGCAAGGTGCCGGGCAAGACCATCACCGTGCTCTACCCCGGCGTCTCGCCGCTGGAGTGGGTCACCAAGGGCACCGAGCACGGTGGCGCACGGGCCATGCGCAAGGGCGAGACCTGCGCCAGTTGCCATGACGCCGAGGCGGCGGACATGGGCAAGAAAATGGCCAGCGGCCAGAAGATCGAGCCCAAGCCGATCAAGGGCAAGGCCGGCTCGATCCCGGTCAACGTGCAGGCCGCGCACGACGGCGCGAACCTGTACCTGCGCTTCAGCTGGAAGCAGCCCCCCGGCGGCGCCGAGAAGATGGACAAGGACAACGCCGTCAAGCTGGCCTTCATGCTCGAAGACAACAAGATCCCCGGCGCCAACCTGTCGGGCTGCTGGGAAGCCTGTCATGGCGATGCGCGCACCATGCCCGAGGCCAAGGACGACAAGAAGACCAAGTACGTCAAGGACGGCAGCCTGGCCAGCGGCAAGTTCTACGACCTGATGCAGTGGACCAGCAAGGGCGCCAAGTTCGACGGCTACGTCGCCGACAAGCGGGTCATGGAAGGCGGCAAGGGCCTGATCGAGGCCAAGGGCGAGAAGAAGGGCGACGAATGGGTGGTGGTCTTCACCCGCAAGCTGGCCGGCGGCGGCGAAGGCGACATCACGCTGGCCAGCGGCAAGGCCTACAACTTCGGCTTCGCGATCCACGACGACCACACGATCGGTCGTTTCCACCACGTCTCGTTGGGCCACACGCTGGGCATCGACACCAAGGCCGACATCAGCGCGGCCAAGCAGTGACGCCGCCGTGCGCGAGAGCCGCTGCAATCGCCGGGTCGCGGGCGCCAGGCTCGCGGGCCTCGCGGGCATCGCGTTGCTGCCGCTGGCCCACGGCGCCCCTGCTGCCGAGACGGTCGAGATCCTGATTCAGGACTACAAGTTCACGCCCGCGCAGCTGACGGTGAGTGCCGGCACCACGGTCAAGTGGACCAACCGCGAAAAACGCACTTCGCACTCGGTGCTGTTCAGCGGGCCGGGCGGCTTCG
>JANMSS010000029.1:0-3514 GCA_031389585.1 Burkholderiales bacterium
CAGCGGCGTCGCCGTGCCGGGCAGCGTGAGCTACGACGCAATCAGCCAGGTGGCCACGTTTGTGCCCACGGCCGCAGCCGGCTTCGCCGCGAGCCGGGCGCATGTCGCCACCGTCAGGTCAGGCGCCTCGGGCGTCGCGGACCTGGCCGGCAATGCGCTGGTCGCCGACCGCGTCTGGACCTTCACCACCGGCACGCAGGCCTGCCAGGCGGGGATCAACCTGCGCACGAGCGCATCCTTCGGTGCCTTCGGCGGCGGCGCCGGGGTCACCAACCAGGGCATCAACACGGTCGTCGGCGGCAACCTGGGCACCACGGCGGCCTGCACCCTGATCACCGGCTTCCACGACGCTGCCAATGTCTACACAGAGACGCCGCTGAACGTGGGCGCCGTCAACGGCAGCATCAATTGCGGCCCGCCGGCGCCGGGAACCACCACCACCCTGGCCATTGCCACCCAGGCGCGCGCTGATGCGCAGACGGCCTACAACGCACTGGCCGCGATGCCGCCCGGAAGCGACCCTGGTGCTGGCCAGTTGGGCGGGCGCGTGCTGACCGCCGGCACCTACACCGCGGCCGGTGGCACCTTTGCCGTCACCTCGGGCGACCTGACGCTGGATGCTCAAGGCGACACCAACGCGCTGTTCGTGTTCCAGAGCGCCTCGGCACTCACGGTGGGCCAGAGCGCCACGCCGCGCCGCGTGCTGCTGATCAACGGCGCACAAGCCCGCAACGTGTTCTGGCAGGTCGGCAGCGCCGCCCGCATCGAAGACGGCAGCGCCATGGTGGGCACCATCATCGCGCCAGCCGGCGTGACGATCTCGACCGCCGGCCAGACCATTCAGACCACCCTGGTCGGTCGCGCCATCGGCCTCACGGCCTCGGTGACGATGGTCAACACGACGGTGACAGCGCCATGAGCCGCGCCCTCGGCCACGCCACCATGACCCGCCGCCCCCACCCTACTCGGAAGAATGCGATGAACAAATCCAATGCACTGCGGCGCTTCAGCCTGGCCGGGCTCGGTTGCCTCATGGGTGCCGCGGCGGCGCCGGCCCTGGCGCAGGAGCGCGGCTACTACTACGGCGGGATCTCGCTCGGCCAGTCGAGGGCGAAAATCGACGAAGAGCGCATCACGGCCAGCCTGCTGGGCGCGGGCCTGACCACCACGTCGATGGCGCTCGACGAGCGCGACTCGGCGTACAAGCTGTTCGGCGGCTACCAGTTCAACCGCAACTTCGCGCTCGAGGCGGGCTACTTCAACCTCGGCCAGTTCGGCTTCAGTTCGACCACGGTGCCCGCGGGCACCTTGACCGGCCAGATCAAGCTGCACGGCCTGAACCTCGACCTGGTGGGCACGCTGCCGCTGACCGCGCGCCTCGCGGCGATCGGGCGCGTCGGCGCGCAGTACGCCAGCGCGCGCGACACCTTCAGTGGCAGCGGTGCCGTCAGCGTGCTGAACCCCAACCCGAGCAAGCGCGCGGCGAACTACAAGTTCGGCGCGGGTCTCCAGTACGAGATCAGCCCCTCGATGCTGGTGCGAGGCGAGGCCGAGCGCTACCGCATCAATGACGCAGTGGGCAACCGCGGCGACGTGAACATGTTTTCGGTGAGCCTGGTGATCCCGTTCGGCCGCACCCCTGCGCCGGCACCTGCCCCGGCCCCTGCCCCTGCGCCTGCGCCTGCGCCGGTCGTGGTGGTTGCCCCTGTCGCACCCGTCGCGGTGCCGCCCGAGATTCGCCGCGTCAGCTTCTCGGCGGATTCGTTGTTCAGCTTCGACCAGTCGGATGTGAAGCCCGAGGGTCGTGCGGCGCTGGACCGGTTCGCGAAGGAACTCGTCGGCACGCAGTTCGAAGTCATCACGGTCGAGGGCCACACCGACCGACTCGGCTCGGAGGCCTACAACCAGAAGCTGTCGTCCAGGCGTGCCGAATCGGTCAAGACCTATCTCGTGAGTTCGGATGGCGTTGATTCGACCAAGATCAGGGCGATCGGAAAGGGCGAGTCGGCGCCGGTCACGAAGCCCGACCAGTGCAAGGGCACGAAAGCCAGCGCCACGCTGGTCGCCTGCCTGCAGCCCGATCGCCGCGTCGAAGTCGAGGTGACAGGCACGCGGTCGCGCTGAGCGCTTTCGGCGAATCTCGAACCCTCACTGTCCAAAGCGCCGCATATCCTGCGGCGCTTCCCCGTCCATCCCCTTCTGGAGCTTCCCATGAACATCAACTTGGGCATTGGCCCCCTGTTTTCGCTGCTGGCCGGCATCCTGATCCTCGTGATGCCACGCCTGCTGAATTACATCGTCGCGATTTACCTGATCGTGATGGGCCTGATCGGCCTGTTCGGCGTGGGCGGAATGCAGCTGAAGTGACCACGGTGCGGCCCTGGCTCGCGACGTAGAGAGCCCGCGCCCATGCCCCAGGGGCGGCCCACCCTGTCGCGGGCATGATGCGGGCCATGAACCTACCGCTGTCAATCCTGGACCTCGCCCCCATCGTCGAAGGCAGCGACGCGGCAACGGCGCTCGCCCACAGCCTGGACCTGGCGCAACACGCCGAAGCCTGGGGCTACCGCCGCTACTGGGTGGCAGAGCACCACAACATGGACGGCGTGGCCAGTTCGGCCACGGCCGTGCTGGTCGGCCACATCGCCGGGGGCACGAAGACAATCCGCGTCGGCTCCGGCGGCGTGATGCTGCCGAACCACGCGCCGCTGGTGATTGCCGAGCAGTTCGGCACCCTGGCCACGTTGTACCCGGGCCGCATCGACCTCGGCCTGGGCCGCGCGCCAGGCACCGACCGGCTGACGATGCGCGCACTGCGCCGCCATTTGGCCAGCAGTGACGAGGAAGAAGGTTTCCCGCGCGACGTGATGGAGCTGCAGGCCTACCTCGCGGACAACCCCAACCCGGGCGGCCCCGACCAGCCGGTGCGCGCGATCCCCGGCATCGGCACCCGCGTGCCGATCTGGCTGCTCGGCTCGAGCCTGTACAGCGCGCAACTGGCGGCCTACCTCGGCCTGCCCTTCGCGTTTGCGTCGCACTTCGCGCCCGACCTGCTGCTGCAGGCGCTCGAGGTCTATCGCAGTGGCTACCGGCCATCCGCCGATTGGCCGGAGCCGCATGCGATGGTCGGCGTCAACGTCGTCGCTGCCGACACCGATGACGAAGCGGCCTGGCACTTCACGTCGATCCAGCAGCGTTTTCTGGGCATGCAGCGTGGACGCCGCGGACCGCTGCCGCGGCCGATCGATCCGGCGCAGCTCGAAACACTGTGGACGGCGCAGGAGAAGGCCGGCGTGCAGCGCATGCTGGCCGCCGCGGCGGTGGGGTCGGCGCAAAGCGTGAGGCAGCAACTGGAGGCGATCATCGAGCAGACGGCGGCTGACGAACTGATCGTTGCCGGCGCGATCCATGACCATGCGGCCCGGCTGCGGTCCTACGAATTGTTGTCCCGCATCCAGCCGTGACTGAATGCTGAGCGCGGGGAGAGTCGCTCAGGCCATGCGCTGGTAGTACA
>JANMSS010000052.1:0-12002 GCA_031389585.1 Burkholderiales bacterium
CCGCTGCCTCTGTCCCGACTCAATAGCGCTTGACGCCGTGCTTCTCGTCCAGCACCTGCTCAACGGCCTTCTGGCCGGCGCGTACTACCTGCTGATCGCGCTCGGCCTGTCGCTGATCTTCTCGCTCGGCGGCATCGTCAACCTGGCACACGGCGCGTTCTACGCAATCGGTGCGTACCTGGCGGTCAGCATCGGCGGCTCGCTCGGCTTCACCGGTGCGGTGTTGCTGTCGCCGATCGCCGTCGGCCTGCTCGGCGTGGTCGTCGAGCGGCTGCTTTTCAGGCGCTTCTACAAGGCTGATCCGTCGCTGTCGCTGCTGCTGACATTCGGCCTGGCGATGGTCGCCGAGCAGGCGCTGCGCATGATCTATGGCGCGCCGCCGCTGACATGGTCGATTCCGCCCGAGCTGCGCGGGCAGGTCTTCATCGGCGACTTCGTCTATCCGCGCTATCGCCTGCTGATCCTGGCGGTTGCGGTGGCCTGCGTGGCCGCGCTGTGGTTCCTGCTGCAGCGCACGCCTTTCGGCCGCGTCGTGCGCGCCGGTGTTCAGAACCCCGACATGGTCGGCGCGCTCGGCATATCGCTCGAACCTTACATGGCCGCGATCGCGTTCCTGGGCATCGGCCTGGCGGGCCTGGCCGGCGTGATGCTGGCGCCGATCTTCGCGATCCACCCGGCGATGGGCGCCGAGATCATCACCTCGGCCTTCGTCGTCGTCGTGATCGGCGGCCTGGGCTCGTTCTGGGGGGTGGTGCTCGCGGCCGTGGTGGTGGGCGTGACCAAGGGCGTCGTCACCGCCGCCGGCTTCCCGCAGTACTCCGAGGCCGCGATCTACCTGCTGATGCTGCTGGTGCTGCTGCTGCGCCCGCGCGGCCTGTTCGGCGAGCGCATCCAGCGCTTCGAGTAGCCATGCCCACCACGCGCCACCTGCTCATCGCCGCGCTGGCGCTGGCGTTGCTGCCGTTCGCGTTATCGACCATCGGCCTGGGCGTGACCTCGGCCACCGAGGTCGTGGTCTTCGCGCTGGCCTGCATGGCGTTGAACATCCTGGTCGGCTACACCGGGCTGACTTCGTTCGGCCACGGCGCCTGGTTCGGCCTGGCCGCGTATGCGGCGGGCCTGTCGCAGCGCGACCTCTTTCCCGGCTCGTTCTTCCTGCCGCTGGCGCTGGGCCTCGTGATCGTCGTGACGCTGGCCGCGGTGTTCGGCTTCCTGATCCTGCGCCGGCGCGGCGTGTACTTCTCGCTGCTGACGCTGGCGCTGGCGGCGATGCTGTACTCGGTGGCATTCCGCTGGACCGAGGTCACCGGCGGCGAGAACGGGCTGGGCGGCATCACCCGACCGCAGCTTGCCGGCGTGTCGTTCGAGAGCGCGCCGGCCTACTACGCGCTGGTCGCCGGCCTGGCCTTCGCCGCGGTGCTGGCGCTGTGGCGCTTCCACCGCTCGCCGCTGGGCAGCGTGTTGGTGGCGATCCGCGAGAACGAGCAACGCGCGCGCTTCATCGGCTATCCGACCAACCGCGTCAAGCTCACCGCCTTCGTCTTCTCAGCCGGCCTGACCGGGCTGGCCGGCATGCTGCTGGCCTTCAACAACCGCATGACTTCGGCCGAGCCGATTTCGGTGGCGTTCTCCGGCGAACTGCTGGCGATGGTGGTGATCGGCGGCATGCGCTCGTTTCTCGGCCCGGCGCTGGGCGCGCTGTTCTTCGTGATCTTTCGGGACTCGTTGTCACGCGTCACAGAGAACTGGCTGCTGTTCTTTGGCCTGCTGTTCGTGGCCTTCATCGTCTTCTCGCCGACCGGTCTGGTCGGCCTGTACGAGCGGATCAGCGCGCGCTGGCGCAAGCACGAGGTTGGCGAGGCGGCGATGGCGCAGCGCCTGGCCGGCACGGTGGTGCTGCCCGACTTCCTGCGCCCGTCAGCGCATGGCAGCGGCGACGCGATTCTCGAGGCGCGCGGCCTGGCCAAGCATTTCGGCGGCATCCACGCGGTCAAGGACATGTCGCTGCGGCTGCGCGACCGCACGCTGCACGCGCTGATCGGCCCCAACGGCGCCGGCAAAACGACCGCCTTCAACCTGATCTCGGGACTGTTCACGCCCGATCGCGGCACGGTCACGCTGGCCGGCGAATCGATCGGGGGGCAAAGCCCGGAGCAGGTCACGCTGGCAGGCATCGGCCGCTCGTTCCAGATCACCAACCTGTTCGGCTCGCTGTCGGTGGCCGAGAACGTGCGCCTGGCAGTGCAGTCGCGCCATCCGCGGCGCTTTGCGGTCTGGACCGACGCGGCCTCGCTGGCCGACGTCAATCGCGACAGCGCCGAGGTGGTGCGCACGATGGGCCTGGCCGGCGTGGAATCGGCGCTGGCAGCATCGCTGTCATATGGCGGCCAGCGTCTGCTCGACATGGCGCTCGCGCTGGCCACCCGGCCGCGCGTGCTGCTGCTCGACGAGCCGCTGGCTGGGCTGGCTGCGGCCGAGCGCGAGCGCGTGGGCCAGCTGATCAAGGGCATCTCGGCCGAGCTGCCGGTGCTGCTGGTCGAGCACGACATCGACCGCGTGTTTGCGCTGGCCGACGCGGTCACGGTGATGAACGACGGCGAGGTGCTGGTCGACGGCACGGTCGACGATGCGCGCGACTCGCCGCAGGTGCAGGCGATCTACATCGGCGCGGGCTCGCACGCGCTGGCCGAGGTCGAGCGCAAGAGCGCGGCGCGCACCAGCACCTTGCTCAGGCTCGAGGGCGTGAACACCTTTTACGGCAAGAGCCACATCCTGCGCAATGTGAGCTTGGACGTGCACGACAACGAGATCGTCGCCCTGCTCGGTCGCAATGGCGCCGGCAAATCGACATTGCTCAAGACCATCATCGGCGTCTCGGCGCCGGCCAGCGGCAGCGTGACGCTCGGCGCCGATGCGCTGGCGCGGCGGCCGGCAGCCGAGATCGCCCGCCGCGGCGTGGCCTATGTGCCGCAAGGGCGGGCACTGTTTGCCGGCATGTCGGTGGCCGACAACCTGGAGCTCGGGCGCCTGAAGCGGCGCAACGGCGTAGGCATGCACTGGGAGGAGGAGAAGATCTTCGCCTTCTTCCCGCGCATCAAGCAGCGCTGGCGCTCGCCGGCCGATTACCTTTCGGGCGGCGAGCAGCAGATGGTCGCCGTGGCGCGTGCGTTGTCGGGCGACACCCGCGTGCTGTTGCTCGACGAACCCTTCGAGGGCCTCGCGCCGGCGATCGTCGAGGAGCTGTTCGAAGCCTTCGACAAGCTGCGCCATGAGGTGGCGATCCTGATCGTCGACCATCACCTCGATCTGGCGCTGGCGCTGTCGGATCGAACAGTCGCGCTCGAGCGCGGCGAAGTTACCCATGTCGGCCCGTCGGCCGCGCTCTCGCGCGACCTCGAATTGCGGCGCCAGGTGTTGTGGATGTGAGGAAAATATGAGCAATGCAACGCAAACCGCCGGCATCGTCGGCGCCGGACTGATCGGCCGTTCGTGGGCGAACGTGTTCGCGCGCGCCGGCTGGCAGGTGCAGGTCTGGGACCCGAACCCCGCGCAGCGGGACGCGGCGCAGACGCAGATCGGGCAGTCTCTGCGCGACCTGCAGGCGCATGGCTTGGTGCAGGATGCCGCTGCGGCGCTGGCGCGCGTGCGCGTCGTCGCCACGCTCGAAGCGGCGGTGAACGGGGCCGACTACGTTCAGGAAAGCGGACCCGAAACGCTCGAATCGAAACGCGCCAGCTTTGCCGCGCTCGACGCCGCGGCTCCGGCGAACTGCGTGCTGGCTTCGTCCACCTCGGCGATCGTGGCGTCGAAATTCACCGAGGCGTTGGCGGGGCGCGCTCGCTGCATCGTCGCGCACCCGGTCAACCCGCCGCATCTGGTGCCGGTAGTGGAACTGTGCGGCGCACCCTGGACCTCGGCCGAGACCAAGGCGCGCGCGCGCGACGTGATGGCGAGCGTCGGCCAGGTGCCGATCGACGTCAGGCGCGAGATCGACGGCTTCGTGCTCAATCGATTGCAGGTCGCGCTGCTGACCGAAGCCTTCCGGCTGGTGCAAGACGGCGTGGTCAGCCCGCAGGATCTCGACCACACCCTCGCCGACGGTTTGGGCCTGCGCTGGGCCTTCATGGGCCCGTTCGAGACCATCGAACTGAATGCGCCAGGCGGCATCGCCGACTATTGCGAGCGTTATGTGCCCTGGTTTCGCCGCTACATGGCCGATCTGCCGACACCCGGGGTGTGGGACGATGCGCAGTGGCAGGCTGCCGCCGCAGCCTACGGGCCGGCGCCCGCGGCAGCCGAGGTCGCGAAAAAGAGCCTGTGGCGCGATGAGCGTCTCGCCGCGCTGGTGGCACACAAGCGCGGTCGCAATCCCTCGCCGGATCGTTGATTCAAAGTCAAAGGAGAACCGTGATGAGCAAGCCCAAGTCCAAGACCCGCAAGGTGATGATCACCTGCGCAGTCACCGGCGCGATCCACACGCCGAGCATGTCGCCGCACCTGCCGATCACGGCCGACGAGATCGCCGAGGCAGCGCTCAGTGCGCACGAGGCCGGCGCGGCACTGGTGCACCTGCATGCGCGCGACCCCGTCACCGGCCAGCCCGACCAACGGCCCGAGGCCTTCGCGCCGTTCCTCTTGCGCGTCAAGCAGGCCAGCAACGTGGTCATCAACATCACCACCGGTGGCGCGCCGACGATGAGCGTCGAGGAGCGCCTGAAGCCCTGCGCGCACTTCAAGCCCGAGGTGGCATCGCTGAACATGGGCTCGATGAACTTCGGCCTGTTCCCGATGCTGGCGCGTTTCAAGGAGTTCAAGTTCGACTGGGAGCGGCCCTACCTCGAAGGCTCCGATGACCGCATCTTCAAGAATACGTTTGCCGACATCGCCAACATCCTGACCACCTGCGCCGCGAACCACACGCGCTTCGAAATCGAGTGCTACGACATCGGCCACCTGTACACGCTGCGCCATTTCGCCGATCGCGGCCTGGTCAAGCCGCCGTTCTTCATCCAGTCGGTGTTCGGCATCCTGGGCGGCATCGGGCCGCACCCCGAAGACGTGGCGCACATGAAGCGCACCGCCGACCGCCTCTTTGGCGACCAGTACCAATGGAGCGTGCTCGGCGCCGGCCGCAACCAGTTGGCCGTAGCGGCGCAGTCCCTCGCGCTGGGCGGCAATGTGCGCGTCGGGCTCGAAGACTCGTTATGGATCGGCCCGGGTCAATTGGCAGAGAGCAACGCGCAGCAGGTGCGCGCCGTGCGCCAGATCATCGAGGGCCTCGGGCTGCAGGTCGCCAGCGCCGATGAGGCACGCGAATTGCTGCAACTCAAGGGCGGCAACAACGTCAACTTCTAGGCGTCGTCTCGCAGGGACGAAAGGATTGCGCAGTCATCGGCGATGTGCCTCAGGCATCCCGAGGCGTGGCGCTCGCATCAACCCACGCGACACCGCCGGTCGATGCCGATCAACGCGGCCAGAAGGCGATCGGCGCGCTATTGCGCGCGGCTGCACCCAGGCGCAACTAGCCGTAATTTCGAACCCACTCAACGCCCTGGCTGTACGCGGCGTCGATGGCGATTTCTTCGCTCACGTAGTCGCCGCGCGGCACGTCGATCACGCGGGGCCGGCGCGGCCACGCCTGCTTTGCCAAGACCAGCACGGGCACGAATTTCCCGCTCTCGACCGCAGTGGCGCTGCATGTCATTTCATATCCCTGGTGCCGAACAATCCGGGTTGCGACCATGAAGCCCTGAAATCCTGAAAGGGCCAGTATGCGCCTTGCGCGAATCGGCTTTGCAACCGAGTCCGGTGACTCACTTCGGCTCGACTGACGGCAGTGGTGGCAGCCGCGCCAGCCGGGCCGGCAGCAAGGCCCACACGGCGCGCTTGTCGTCGTCGTCGAGCACCGACCACAACGCGATCTCGTCGAGCGTGCGGCCGCAGCCGACGCACAGGCCCGAGGGCTCATCCATGCGGCAGATGTTTTTGCAGGGGCTGGGCAGCATGGGCTTCAGGCCTGCACCACATCGACCACCGTCGCGCCGGTCAAGCTGGCCAGTTCGGCTGGGGACAGCTTGAAAACGCCGTTCGGGTGTCCGGCTGCGGCCCAGATCTCGGTGAAGCGAAACAGCTCGCGATCGATCAGCGTCAGCACCGGCTCGGCGTGCGCAAGGGGTGCCACGCCGCCGATCGAGAAACCGGTCTTGGCCTTGACGAACTCGGCGTCGGCGCGACCGAGGGCGCCGGTGATAGCCGCGACCCGACCCTCGTCGACGCGGCGGTCGCCCGAGGTCACCACCAGCACCGCACGCTCGTCGCTCTTGCGACGAAAGATCACACTCTTGGCGATCTGCCCGACGGCCACGCCGAGCGCATCGGCAGCCTCCTGTGAGGTGCGTGCTGCGACCTCGAGCCAAAGCGGCGGGTGCGGATGGCCGCGCTCGGCGAGTGCCGCCGCGACCCGCCGAAACCCTTCAGGCCGGCCCTCGGCCTGCGTCACGCGGCCGCCTTCTCACGCTTGCTGAGCAGCGCCTTGCCGGCGCGCGAGATCGGTGCGCGGCCGAGTGCGTCGGAGATGAACGCGCCGGCATCGACCAGCGCGTCGATGTCGATACCGGTCTCTAGCCCCAAGCCATTGAGCATGAAGACCACGTCTTCGGTGGCCACGTTGCCGGTCGCGCCCTTGGCGTAGGGGCAGCCGCCCAGGCCGGCCACACTGGCATCGAAGGTATGGACACCCAGTTCCAGACAGGCGTAGATGTTGGCCAGCGCCTGGCCGTACGTGTCGTGGAAATGGCCGCTCACCTCGGCCAACGGGAAGTGCTTCAACGCGCGCTCGAGCGCTGCCTGTGAGCGCCTGGGCGTGGCCACGCCGATGGTGTCGGCCACGCCGACGTGCTGCACGCCGATGTCCTTCATCAACCGCACCACGCGCTCCACGTCATCGAGACTGACCTCGCCCTGGTAGGGGCAGCCCAGGGCGCACGAGATCGCGCCCCGCACCTTCAGGCCCGCCGCGCGCGCTGCTTGCGCCACCGGGCGAAAACGCTCGATGCTTTCTTCGATACTGCAGTTGATGTTGCGTTGGCTGAAGGCTTCGCTGGCGGCGCCGAAGACCACGACTTCATCCGGCCGCGCGGGCAATGCGGCTTCGAACCCCCTCATGTTGGGGACCAGCACGCTGTAGCGAACGCCGGCGCGACGCTCGATGGCGGCCATCACGGCGGCGCCGTCGGCCATCTGCGGCACCCACTTGGGGGAGACGAAGCTGGTGACTTCGATCGCCTTGAGGCCCGCGGCCTGCAATCGCTGCACGAGCTCGACCTTGTGCGCCGTGGCCACGGGCTGCTTCTCGTTTTGCAGGCCATCGCGCGGGCCGACATCGACCAGGGTGACATGGGTGGGCAGAGCCATAGGGAAGCGTCCTTTTTGTGTGCAGTATTCACTGTAACGGACGCGCATCGACCGCGATCCGGGGATGGTCAAGACCTCTGCGACTGCCGAGACTGGCTTGGCACTCAGCATCACAAGCTTATGGACCCCCGCACCGTCATCGCCACCCGCATCGATCTGCAACTGCGCAACGTGCTCGGCCAGGGCATCGACCCCTCGCGCGCGCTTTGCGACGACCGCTACGCGCGCGACATGCTGCTGGTCTGCGATGCCTTGGCGGACACCAACCTGCCGCGTCTGGCGCGCCAGTTCCGCGTCGCCGGCGAGCGCATGCTGCGGGAAGCGCGACGCCCCGGGCAAGATGCCGGGCCGCCGCAGGACTGGGCGGCGAACACGTCGGGCTTTGGCGTTTCGCAACCGCCGCTGCTGCCCGGAAACGATCAGCGCAACGACAACAAGCCGTGGTTCTCGCCCAGCCGCTGGTTCGCTGGCTGAGTGACTCTGCCCCCATGACGCCTGCGGCGTCGGCCGCCCGTGGGGGCGTCGCCCGCTCGGGGCGGCCCGGCGCGGGCTAGGCCGCGGCCTCTAATCTCAACAATTCGCCGCCCTCGGCGACTTGGTCGCCCACCGCATACAGCAACTCGGCCACCGTGCCGTCGCGCGGCGCGGCGATGGTGTGTTCCATCTTCATCGCTTCCATCACGGCCAGCGCCTGACCGGCCTTCACCTGATCGCCGACCTGGGCCAGGAAGGCCACCACCTTGCCGGGCATCGGCGCGGTGAGGCGGCCCGCCGCCGGGCCCTCGCCGGCGTGCGCCAGGGGGTCGATCTCCTGCAGCAACAGGCTGCCTTGCGGTGCGAACACGGTAATGCGCTCGCCTTCGGCATGGACCGCGAGCGTCCAGCGCTGATCACCGAGGCGCACGTCGTGGCGATCGGCGCCGAGCGCCTGGCAACTCAGCGGCCATTGCTGATCGCCGCTGGCCAGCGTCAGCGCGCCATCGTGCCCGCGGTGCAGCGTGACCCTGTGCTGCGTGCCACCGACGTCCAGATCAAAGCGCCGCGTGGCCCCGCCGAACAGACGCCAGCCATCGCGGCGCGACCACGGGTCGCTGCCTTGCAGCGCGGCCTCACGCGCCAGTTCGCGCGCGACCACGCCGGCCGCAGCGCAGGCGATGGGCAGCGGCGCGTACTCGAACAGCGCGGTGCGCTCTCGCTCGATCAATGCGGTGTCGAGGTCGGCCGTCGCGAATGCCTCCGTATTGACCACGCGGCGCAGGAAGGCCACGTTGGTCGACAGGCCGACGATCTGCGTCGCTGCCAGTGCCGCATCCATGCGTGCCAGTGCCTGCGCGCGGTTCTCTCCCCAGACGATCAGCTTGGCGACCATCGAGTCGTAGTGCGGGCTGATGGTGTCGCCCTCATCAAACCCGCGGTCGATACGCGGCTGCATGTCGCTGCGCTCAAAGCTCACATGCGCGGGCCAGCGCGCCACTTGCATCGTGCCGGTGGCGGGCAGGAAGTTGGCGTCCGGGTTCTCGGCGCAGATGCGGGCCTCGATGGCATGGCCGCGGATCGTGAGTTCGTGCTGTGCCAGCGGCAGCGGCTGGCCGGCGGCAATCCGCAACTGCCACTCGACGAGGTCCAGGCCCGTGATCGCTTCAGTGACAGGGTGCTCGACCTGCAGGCGGGTGTTCATTTCCATGAAGTAGGCGCGGATGTCGCCATCGCCGGTCTCTTCGGCGACGAACTCGACGGTCCCGGCGCCGACATAGCCCACCGCCTTGGCTGCGGCCACCGCGGCCGCGCCCATTTCGGCGCGCCGCGCTTCACTGATGCCTGGCGCCGGCGCTTCTTCGAGTACCTTCTGGTGCCGCCGCTGCACTGAGCAATCGCGCTCGAACAGGTAGACGCATTGGCCCTGCGTGTCGGCGAAGAGCTGGATCTCGATGTGCCGCGGCCGCATGACATAGCGCTCGACCAGCACGTGGTCGTCGCCAAAGCTGGCCTGGGCCTCGCGCTGGCACGAGGCCAGCGCGGCTGCGAAGTCATCCGCCTTGTCGACACGGCGCATGCCCTTGCCGCCGCCACCCGCGCTGGCCTTGATCAGCACCGGGTAGCCGATGCGTGCGGCTTCTCTGGCCAGCAAGGCCGGGTCGTTGTCGCGGCCGTGGTAGCCCGGCACCAGGGGCACACCGGCTTTCTCCATCAGCGTCTTGGCCGCGGACTTGCTGCCCATCGCGCGGATCGCGCTGGCCGGCGGGCCGATGAAGACCAGCCCCGCGTCGGCGCAGGCCTGCGCGAACTCGTCGTTCTCCGACAGGAAGCCGTAGCCCGGATGGACGGCCTTGGCTCCCGTGGTTTTGGCGGCGTCGAGGATGCGCTGCCAGCGCAGGTAGCTCTCGCGCGGCGGCGCCGCGCCGATGTGCACGGCTTCATCGCAGGCCCGCACGTGGCGCGCGCCGGCATCGGCGTCCGAGTAGACCGCGACCGTGCGCACGCCCATGCGGCGCGCGGTCGCTGCGACACGGCACGCAATCTCTCCTCGATTCGCAATCAGTATCTTCTTGAACATCAGGTGCCTCCGAAACCGGCCTGCGTGGGCAGGAAGTGCGCGCGCAGCTTGCGCCCCAAGCCGCGCAGGAACTTGAACAGCAGCACCGTCACTGTCACCATCAGCACCAGCGCAATCGCCAACACGACGAAAAAGGCCACCGGATGCTGCCACGACAACCACAACATGCCGGGCACGATCGCGTCACCGGCCAGTGACAGCCCGATGTTGGAGAACGGCTCAGGCGATGAATTCGCTGCCGCGCGCGTGGTCGCCTTGGCCGCGTGCGCGGTCGCCGCCAATGTGCCGCCGAGCAGGGCCGCCACGGTGGCAAGGGTGGCCTGGTCGCCGCCGAACACGCCGTAGGCCAGTGCAGCCCCGGCCGGGATGCGGATGAAGGTGTGCACCGCGTCCCACAGCGAATCAACCCACGGCACCTTGTCGGCCAGGAACTCGACCAGCAGCAGGCCGCCACTGGCCCACAGCATCGCCGGATGCTGCAACACGCTCAAGCCGCTGGGCAGAGGCACCCAGCCAAGGCTGCCGGCCAGGCCGGTGAGAAAGACCACCGCGTACAGGCGCAGGCCGCTGGCCCAACCGAGGGCGGCGGCGATCGCCGCCAGTTGGGTGACGTCGAGCTCGGGGCTCATGGCATGGCCCAGGGCGGCGCGCGCTTTGCCAGGAAACTCTGCACGCCTTCCTTGCCTTCGGCGCTGGCGCGGACATCGGCGATGCGCCGCGCGGTGTCGCTGCGCAGGTCTTCGTCAATCGGCCGCCCAGCCAGGTCTTGCACCAGCCGCTTGCAGGCCTTGACCGCCGCCGGGCCGTTGGCGACAAGCGCCGCCACGATCTCGGCGACCTTGGCGTCGAGCGCGTCGGCGGCGACCACCTCGTGCACCAAGCCGAGGGCCTTGGCCGTGGCTGCATCGAAGCGCTCGGCGGTGGTGAAGTAGCGCCGCGACGCCTGCTCGCCGAGCGCGCGAATCACGTAGGGGCCGATGGTCGCGGGCAGCAAGCCGAGCTTGGCTTCGCTCAGGCAGAAGCTCACGCCGCCTGCCGCCACGAGCACATCGCAGACCGCGGCCAAACCGACGCCGCCGGCATAGCAATCGCCATGGATGCGGCCGACCACCGGCAACGGGCAGCGGTAGATCGTCCACAGCATGTCGGCCAGGGCCTGCGCATCGGCGCGGTTTTCTTCCCAGCCGTAGTCGGCCATCGCGCGCATCCAGCCCAGATCGGCGCCGGCGCAGAACGATTTGCCGTGGCCAGCGAGCACGATGACGCGCAGGCCGGGATCGGCGCCCAGCTCGGTGAAAGTCGCCGTGAGCTCGGCGATCACCGCATCGTTGAAGGCGTTGCGCACGTCGGGACGGTTGAGCCAGACCTCGGCCACGTGGGGCGAGGGGCGGCGGATATCCAGGGCGGGGCTCACAGGTTCTTGCCTTCAGCTTGCAGCATCCAGACCAGATCGATCTCGGGGCAGGGCTGGCCCAGTGCCGTGAGCGCGGCCGTGATCTGGCCGCGATGGTGGGTGCCGTGGTTGAACACGTGAGTGAGCGTTGCGGCGAACGGCAGGCGGGCCGGCACGCCGCGCGTCGTCGTGTACTCGAGGGTGCCGTCGAAGCGCGCGTCGGGCCAGCCCGCGACCAGCGGTGCCCAGCGCAGCGCCCCTTCGATCAACTGCTCGGCCAGGCGCTCGCGGCCGCTTTCGACTTCGGCGTCGAGGGCGATCTGGGGCGACAGGCCCTGCGCGAAGCGCAGGTACCAGAGCCGGTGCTCGCCGACCAGCAGGTGGTTCAAGGTGCCGTGGATGCTCTTGAAGAACAGGCCGGCGTCGCGCCGGTAGTCGGCCTCGGGCAGCACCGCGACGGCGTCGAGCAGGCGTCGTGTGGCCCATTCGTTGTAGCGCGCCAGCAGGGCGAAATGGTGGCGCGGGTTCACGGCGCAGGGCCCCGATGCGCTGGTAGCCGCTGCCGAGCAGCGCCGCGCTGCGCCACGCAGGTGGCGCCTCGGCGGTGGCCCAATGCTCCACGGCAGCCGCAATGAGCGGGCC
>JANMSS010000060.1:0-15989 GCA_031389585.1 Burkholderiales bacterium
TCACATCGAGCGCACCGGCGCGCGTGTAGGCCTCGGTGCCGTCGAGGCCCTGCACGGCCAGCCAGGCGTTGCCCTTCATCGCCACGTCGAGGTTGCGGCCGGTGGCTTGCACCGCGCCGGGCTGGTGGTTGGCGCCGACGGTGGACTCCAAGGCATAGACGCGCGTCGAGGCGCCGCTGCCCTCGACCGGCACAGCGCGAAAGGCCGCCAGCTCGGCACGAAAACCGACCGTCGAGACGTTGGCCAGGTTGTTGGCCAGCACGTCCTGGCGCTGCATCGCAGCCTTCGCACCCGACATTGACAGGTAGATCATGCGGTCCATGCGTTACTCCAATCCGTTCGCCCTGAGCCCGTCGAAGGGTCAACGCAGATTCACCAGCGTCTGCAAGACCTGGTCTTGCGTCTTGATCGTCTGCGCGTTGGCCTGGTAGACGCGCTGCGCGGTGATCATGTTGACCAGCTCGGCGGTCAAATCCACGTTGCTCTCCTCGAGCGCGCCCGATTGCAGCACGCCCAGGTTGCCCTGGCTGGGCACACCGACGATCGGATCGCCCGACGCGAAGCTGCGCGCCCAGGCGTTGCCACCTTGCGGTTGCAGGCCCTGCGGGTTGCGGAAGGTGGCCAGTTCGATTTGCCCGGCGGGCTTGCTTTGGCCGTTGCTGTAGCGGGCCATCACGATGCCGTTGTCTTCGATGTTGATGCCGGTGAGCTGGCCTGGGGCGTAGCCGTCCTGCGACAGATCGGTGACGCCGAAGCCGGTGCCGTATTGCGTGGCGCCGTCCAGGTCGAGCATCACGCCGCCGATGGCCAGCGTCTGGGCGCCGGCGGCGTTGGTGGTGCTCGGGACATTGAACGGCACCGGGCCGACGGGCGCCAGCGGCGCGCCACCGGTGGGCGGGAAGTTCAGCGTGGTGGTGGCCACCGGCGCGGCGACGGTGCCATTGACCGGCGCGCCGTTGGCGGTGACGAACACGTTCCAGGTGGCGGTGGCCGATTTCTGGAAGTAGTAGGTCAGCGCCACGTTCTGGCCCAGCGCGTCATAGACCGTCAGCGAGGTGGCGTTGTTGTAGGTCGTCGGGACGTTGAAGTTGATCGCCGGGCCCGCGATGGGCGCGCTGATGCCGGCGCGCGAATCGAGGTTCATCTCCATCTGGATCTCGCTGGTCGGGCTCGGGTTGATGCCGGCGGTGGGCAACTGCAGGGGCACTGCATTGCCGGGCTGGATCACGCCGGTGCCGTCGGCCGCGTAGCCCACCAGGCGCAGGTTCTGGTTGTTGACGATGAAGCCGTCCTGGTTGACCTTGAACTGGCCATTGCGGCTGTACAGGGCCGGGTTCCGGCCGTCGCTGACCTGGAAGAAACCGTTGCCGTTGATCGCCAGATCCATCGGGTTGTCGGTCGAGGTGATGTTGCCCTGCGTGAACTGCTGCGATACCGCCGCCAGCGTGGTGCCGATGCCGACCGCGTTGGTGCCGGCGCCGTTCAGCGCGTTGGCGTACACGTCGCTGAACTCGCCGCGCGAGACTTTGGAGCCGAAGGTGTTCGAGTTGGCGATGTTGTTGCCGATGATCTCGAGGTTCTTGCTGGTCGCGTTGAGGCCCGACAGGCCTTGCTGGAAGCTCATGATGTGTCCTTCAGTTGAAAGCTCGGATCTGCGAATAGGCCACGCTGCCGTTGATGCGCAGCTCGAGGCTCAGGGTCTCGCCGCCGGTGGCGACGGCATCGACGCGGTCGCGCATCAGCGGCGTGGCGCTCAGGGTGGTGGTGCCGCTCTTGGCAATGACTCGAAAGCGATCGCCGAGCGTGGCATCGATGCCGGCCTTGGGCTTCCACTCGAAGCCATGGCGGCCGCTGCCTTCGGCACCGAGCTCGATGCTGTCGATCACGTGGCCGCCGGCATTCAGCACTTCGATCTTCACGCTGTCGGCCGCCGAGCCGAGCTCGAAGCCGCCCTGCACCAGGCCGGCGTCGTTGGTGGTCAGCCGGTCGCCGGGCAGGATCACATCGCGGCCGACCAGCGAGGCACCTTGCAGGGCCTGCATCTGCACGAACTGCTGGTTCAGGCCCTGCACCGTGGTGTTGAGTTTGTCGATGCCGTTGACGGTGCTGATCTGCGCCATCTGGCTCGTCACCTGGGCGTTGTCCATCGGGTTCAAGGGGTCCTGGTTGGCCATCTGCGCCACCAACAGCTTGAGGAAACGGTCCTCGCTGCCGGCATCGTTCTTGGTCTTGACCGGGTTGGCGCCGGCGCCGTGGTTGAGCGCGGAGAAGGCATTGGGGCTGGTGACGGTGGCCATCGTTCAGCTCCGCCTCAGCCTTGGCCCAGTTGCAGCGTCTTCTGCAAAAGGGTCTTGGCGGTGTTCATGACTTCGATGTTGTTCTGGTACGAGCGCGAGGCCGAGATCATGTTGACCATCTCTTCGATCGCGTTGACGTTGCTGTAGGTCACATAGCCCTCGGCGTCGGCGCCGGGGTGCTTGGGGTCGTGGACACGGCGACCGGCGGTCTGGTCTTCGCTGATGGTGGACACGCGTACACCCGCACTGCCCTGCGCGCCCATCAGTTCGGTCTGGAACACCACCTGGCGCGCCTTGTAGGCACTGCCATCGGGGCCGGCCACGGTGTCGGCGTTGGCCAGGTTGCTGGCAACCACGTTGAGCCGCTGGCTCTGCGCCGAGACGGCACTGCCGGCGACGTTGAATATCTGGAACATCGACATGATTGACTCCTTAGTGGCTCAGGCGCGTCACAGCGCCGAGCGCCGCGTTTTCCCAAGCAACCGCCGCGGATCTGGCTTTGCCAGTCCGCCAGCGGTGCCCCCTTGAGGGGGAGCGCCGAAGGCGCAACGGGGGTGGTTCATGACTGCCCCTTGATCGCATCGAGCATCGTGCGCATGCTGCCGTTGATGAATCGCAGCGTGGCTTCGTACTTCACGCTGTTGTCGGCGAAGCTGGCGCGCTCGCGGTCCATGTCGACCGTATTGCGGTCCAGGTTGGTCTGACTCGGCGTGGCATAGCGCAGGTTGGCTTCGGCGCGCGCGCCGGCCGGCGGCTGCATGTGGCCGGCCGCGGTGGCATTCACCTGTCCGGCAGTGGCCACCTGCCCCGTCGCTTCGCGAAGCGCGGAGGCGAAGTCCATGTCGCGTGACACATAGCCCGGCGTGTCTGCGTTGGCGATGTTGCTGGCGATCAAGCGCTGGCGCTCCGAGCGCAGCACCAGCGCCTCGGCCTGGAAGTTCAGCGTGTCGGTCAGTCGGTTGATCATCTGCGGTACCCACGGCGCCCTGATCTGGGCCTTGTGACGGATTGTGGGCAGCAGCCCGCAAAACATAAGCGCGATAAGGCCGGGCAAGGCCGGTCAATTCGCCGCACCGTGGCGCCGCGTCCTGCCTACATTGAGCACCGTGAATCAACGTCTGCACATGCCCCTGCTGTTCTTGTGCGCCGCGCTGCTGCCGGCCGCGGCGGCGCGCGCGCAGGCGATGGACACCGCCCTGGCCACGCAGGTGCAGCAGTTCGCGCTCGAAGCCACCCGCCAGGCCGGACTGCCGGCCCTGCGCATCGAAGTCCGCGTCGGCCAGCTCGACCCCCGCCTGCGTCTGGCACCCTGCACGGTCGTGCAGCCCTACCTGCCGGCGGGCATGCGCCTGTGGGGCGCCGCGCGCATCGGCCTGCGCTGCGCCGACCCGGGCGTGCGGTGGAATGTTTTCCTGCCCGTCAACGTCGATATCTTCGGCCCGGCCCTGGTCGCCAACGACTCGATGGCCGCCGGCCAGGTGCTGAGTGCACAGGACCTGCGCAGCGCCGAGGTCAACCTGGCCGCGGCGCGCGACGCACCGTTGACACGCAGCGAAGCGGTCGTCGGCCGCGCGCTGGCGCGGCCGCTGGCCGCGGGTGCGGCGCTGTACAGCCGCGACCTGCGCGCGCGTCAATGGTTCGTCGCCGGCGACAGCGTGCGCATCGTCGCCAGTGGCAATGGCTGGCGCATCAGCGGTGAAGGCCAGGCCCTGGCGGCCGGCGTCGAGGGCCAGAGCGTGCGCGTGCGCACCGACTCCGGCCGCATCGTCAACGGCGTCGCGGTGGCCGAACGGTTGGTCGAGGTGGCACTGTGAACTTCGTCACGGCCACCCGAACCTCCCGCGCCCAGCGGTCCCTGCAAACGCAGGGGCTGCCCCCGGCAAATGTAAAAGGACCTAAAGTCCGCCCGCCAGGCACCGATAGCCAACGCATACGTGAAAAACCGGCCGCCCCGCCATTGCGGACATCGCCGGCTTCAGGAGTCTCAATATGAAGATCGGTCCAGTCGATAACAGCATCCAAGCCCACGCGTCGGCCAACGGCGCCGCTGCGGTCGCCACAACGGGCAAACCGCCGGCAGACGCCGCTGCGCCCGAAGCCAGCGCCAAGGTCGCGCTGTCACCGGCGGCGACCTCGCGTGTCAGTGAAAGCAACGCCGATTTCGACACAGAGAAAGTTTCGCGCATTGCACAGGCCATCCGCGACGGCCAGTTCCAAGTCAACGCCGAGGCGATCGCCGACAAACTGATCGTCAACGCGCAGGAATTCCTGGCCAGCCCGAAACACTGAGCGCTTGATGCAAACGCTCTACACCGACACCCTGCCTCCCACGCGGTCGATCGAGGCCCTTGAATCCTCGCTGCAGGCTGTCGAGCTGCACCTCGGTGCACTGGGCGCGGCGCTGCGCGACCGCGACTCCGCTGGCATCGAACGCCATGCCGCCGACCTGCACCGAGCATTGGCCACTGCCATCCAGCGTTTCAGCCACGCCTCGCGCCAACCCAGCGGCGTACCGCAGCCGCTGCGCCATCGCCTGGCCCTGGCCAGCGGCCAGGTCGCAGCCCAGCGCGAGAGCCTGGCCCGCGCCACCGCCGCACTCGACCGCGCGATCGACGTCCTGATGCCCGCGCCGCTGCCTGCGACGGTGTACGGCACCGACGGCCACGGCGAACGCGCCTCCAGCAGCGGTTGCCTGCACGCCTGAGATGACAGCCCCAAGCTCACTTCGTTCGCGCCCCCCAAGGGGAGCTCAGGCCACTTGGGAGCGGCCCTGCGCTGGCCTGAGCCGGCTGCGCGGCACTTCGACCGCGAATTGGTGATTTTTGGTTGTCTGCGTCGCCTGCCGGGTCCCGGCCCGGCGGCCGGGGCGGGACCCGGGACCCGCAAGCTGCGCAGTCGACCAAACTATCCGACGCAAGCTTCGGCCAGCGTCCGCATCGGACCGCCCGGCCGCCTAGTCACGCGGACACGCGGACACGCCAACGCAGCGCGTCAGAAAGCGCGCAGCTTGACGCGCAGGCGGGCGATGCTCTGACTGTGCAGCTGGCATACGCGCGACTCGGTCACTTCGAGCACGGCGGCGATCTCTTTTAAGTTCATGTCGTGCTCGTAGTACATGCTCATCACGTACTGCTCGCGCTCGGGCAGCAGCTTGATGGCTTCGACCAGGGCCTCGCGCATGCGCCGGTCTTGGAGCTTGGCCAAGGGATTGGCTTCTTCGTCGGCGACATGGCGGTCAAGGTAGTTGTCGTCGCCTTCGCCGCTACCGCTCAGGTCTTCCAGGTACAGCAGCTGGGTGCCGCGCACCTTGCCGAGCATTTCCTGGTAGTCGGCGAGCGACAGGCCCATCAGCTTGGCAATCTCGCTCTCGGCCGGCGCACGCCCGAACTGCTGCTCCAGCTTTTGCACGGCAGCCTCGATCTGGCGCTGCTGCTTGCGGTTGCCGCGGCTCATCCAGTCGCCGCCGCGCAACTCGTCGAGCATGGCGCCGCGGATGCGCTGGGTGGCAAAGGTTTCGAACTGCACGCCCTGCACCGCATCGAAGCGGCCGAGGGCGTCGTTCAAGCCGATCATGCCGGCCTGGATCATGTCGTCGAGTTCGACGTTGGCCGGCAGCCTGGCGATCATCTGGTGCGCCAGGCGGCGTACCAGCGGGCTGTACTGCTTGAGCGTCGCGCTGTTGTCGAGGCGGCCTTGTGCGGTGTACATGTCAGTTCCCGCCCGGCCGCCTGAGCGCAGGCTTGCCCTGCGCATTGCTGGGTTTGGGCACTGAACGCCCACACGGGGGGCAGCGAACGAAGTGAGCGTGGGGGTCGTTCATGTCATCTCCGGGCGTCTTCGGGTTCAAGTTCGAGGTGCAGCAAGCCGTTCACCAGGCGCGCCAGCGCCTGCGGCACGCCGCTGTCGGTCGGGTCGATGCAGGCCCAGTCGTGCAGCGCGGCGCCGACGAATCGGTCGGCGGTCAGCGCCAGTTGTTCGGCGATGCGCGGCACGCGCGGCTCATGCGGCGCGGCGGCCAACAACAGGCCAAAGGCCATCAGGCTGTGGCGCTGGGCCAGTAGCTTCAGGCCGGCGTAGGCTTCGGTGACGGTGGCCGGGTGGTCCGCCGCCAGCAGCAGCGGGCGCACCGCGCGGCCGGTGAAGAGGCGGCCGAGTTCGGAGGCATCGGCATGGACAATGATCACGTCGGCCAGCGGTGCGGACTCGCCGAGTGCCTGCAGGAAACCGGCACAGGAGCCGCGGCTGCTGACATAACGCAAGGGCAGGCCGCGTGCGGCCAGGTAGTCCAGGCCCGGGACCAGTGCGACGATGCCGGCCGCCAGGTCGAGTGCGACCAGTTCATTCGGCGCGGGCGCGCTCGCAGCGGCGTCGACCACCAAGGTGCGCCGGCCGGCTGCGCTGCAGGCGCTGGCCAGACGTTCGAGTACCAGGCCTGAGAAAGCCATTTCGGCATTGGCCACCACGGCCACGAAGCGTGGGCGGTGGGCGCTGAAGAGCCGGCGCAGGCCGTCGGCCTGGTCCGACGGCACGGCGTGCGGCGGCAGGCTGTAGGCCTCGAAGCGCCTGGCCGGGATGTCGAGCAATGCGAGCATCGTGGCGCTCAGGCGTGCAACGCGGCGCCGCTGGGGGCGCTGCGCATGGCGCTGCTGTATTGGCCGGCAAAGACCAAGCTGACTTCGTCGGCATCGAGCCGCCACGCGGCGTTCGGATGGGCGCGCATGGCGCGTTGCACCAGCGCCTGCGAGGACAGGCGGTGCCAGTCTTCGGGCACACGCTGGCCGTTGGCCACCCCGACCACCCGCAGCTTGTGGCGGATCGCGGCGTCCAGCGCCGGGCCGAGTTTGACGGCCTCGTCAATCTTGGAGATCACCATGCCGCGACAGGAGGCGGCTTGGTAGGACTGCATGACGTCTTCGATGGTCTCGCCCTGGGCGGCGGCGTTCACCACCAGCAGCTTCTGGATTGCGCGGTGGCTGATCATCTCGAGCAAATCGCGCGTGCGCGTGTCGCGCTGGGCCATGCCGGCGGTGTCGATCAAGACCATGTTCTTGGCCGACAACAGGTCGAGCAGATCTTCGAGCGAGGCGCGGTCGTGCGCGGTGTGCACCGGCACGCCGAGAATGCGGCCGTAGGTGCGCAGCTGCTCCTGCGCGCCGACACGGTAGGCGTCGAGCGTGATCAGGCCCAGGTTGGCCGATCCATGCTGGGTCGCGAAGGCCGCGGCGATCTTGGCCGTGCTGGTGGTCTTGCCCACGCCGGTGGCGCCGATCAGGGCGTAGATGCCGCCGACCTCTTCGATGGCGGGCTCGCCCTCGGCAGCGACCAGGTTGCGTTCGAGCACCGTCGCAGCCCACGCCGACTCGTCGGCGCAATCGGCGGGCAGGCCCTCGACCAGCTTGCGAATCAGGGCCGGCGAGAAGCCACCGTCAAGCAACTTTTGCGTCAGGGCGGCCCGCTTCGGGTTGCGTTGCAGCTTATCCATGAAAGCCAAGGCGCCAAAGCGCTCTTCGATCAGACCCTTGACCTGGCGCAGCTCGTTGAGCATGGTTTGCTCCCGGCGATCGCTGTCGGCGTTGTCTCTGGCCTGTGCCTGTGACACCTGGGGCGGTGACTCCGCATAGCGAATTTCGTTATGCGAATTGGCCACCGGTGGCACGCGGTAGACGCTGGGCGGGACAGCCAGCGTCGCGGGCCGCGACTCGGCCGCACGCGCCGGCGCTGCGATCTCGGCCTGGCGCCGCTTGAGCATGCGCTCACGGACATAGTCCTGGAACGACAGCGTGCTCATTGACAGGTCCTTGACGTCCTGCATCACATCGGTAACCGGCGCCGGGGCAGCGGCGGCCGGCGCCGTGCTGCGCACCTGCTCGATCTGCGCCAGGCTTTCGGGCGCCATGGCCAGCACTTCGACGCCTTCAGCGGAGGGGCGCGTTGACAGCACCACGGCATCGGCGCCAAAGGACTGGCGCACCAGGGCGAGGGCCTCGCGCGGGGTGCGGGCGGTGAAGCGTTTGACGTTCATGCCACCTCCCGCAGAGCCGTCTCAAGGGAGGTGCGCCCCCCGCCGGGGGGCAGCGAACGTTCGTGAGCGTGGGGGTTCATGCGGTAGCTCCGATGACAGAGGCGATGCGAATCGAATGGGTGTCTGGAATCTCGCTGTGGCTGAGCACCTTCAGGCGCGGCGCAGCGCGCTTCAACAGGCGTGCGATCGGCGTGCGTATCAGGTCAGGCACCAGCAGGCAGGCCGGTAGGCCAATGTCTTCCTGGGCGCGGGCGCTGTCGGCCGCGCTGCGCGTCAAGGTGTCGGCCACGCCGGGATCAAGCGCCGCCCCATGCGGGCTGCTCAGCGCTTGCGCCACCAGGCGCTCGAGCGTCGGGTCCAGGGCGATCACGTCAAGCTCTTTGGCCGGGCCATAGATCTGCTGCACGATGGCCGGCGCGAGGTGCACGCGAATGCGCTGCGCCAGTTCGCCGGCATCGGTCACGGTGGCTGAATGCTCGGCCAGACATTCGACGATCGAGCGCATGTCGCGGATGTGCACGCCCTCTTCCAGCAGCAGCTGCAGAACTTTTTGCAGAGTGGCGATACCGACCATCTTGGGAATCACGTCTTCGATCAGTTTGGGTGCCAACTTGGTCACATGTTCGACCAGAGACTGGGTTTCGACTCGACCCAACAAACGGGCCGCATTCACTTGCATCAAGTGTGAAAGGTGGGTCGCCACGACGGTCGAGCAATCAACCACCGTAAAGCCGCTCATTTGGGCCATCTCGCGCTGGCGTTCCTCGATCCACACCGCGGGCAGGCCGAAAGCCGGGTCGGTGGTCTTGGTGCCGATCAGCGCTTGCGTCGCCCCGCCCGGGTTGATCGCCAGCAACATGCCCGGGAAGGCCTCGCCTTCGCCGATCACGGCGCCGCGCAATGAGACGCGGTAGGCGCTCGGCTTGAGATCGAGGTTGTCGCGGATGTGCACCGGCGGCGGCAGGAAGCCGACATCCCGCGCGAACTTCTTGCGCACGCCCTTGATGCGCCCGAGCAGATCGCCGCCGCGCTGCGCGTCGACCAGCGAGATCAGGCGGTAGCCGACCTCCAGGCCCAGCGTGTCCACGGGCGTGAGATCGTCCCAGCTGGCTTCGGGGTTGGCCTCGCGAGCCTGCTCGCGGGTGGCCGGCGGGGCCGCCGCGGCCTTGCGGTCGCGCACATGCATCCACCAGGCGCCCCAGCCGATGCCACCGGCGATGAGCAGGAATACCAGGTTGGGCATGCCCGGAATCAGGCCGAGTGAGCCGATGATCGCGGCGGTCAGCCCGAGCGCGCGCGGCGAGTTGAACAACTGGGTGCGGATCTGGCTGCCGACGTCGGTGCCCTTGCCCACGCGGGAGACGACCATCGCCGCGGCGACCGAGATCAGCAGCGCCGGGATCTGCGCCACCAGCGCGTCGCCGACCGCCAGGAGGACGTAGGTATTGGCTGCCTGCGACGCCGACAGGCCGTGCTGCGCCACGCCGATGATGAAGCCGCCGATGATGTTGATGAACAGGATCAACAGGCCGGCCACCGCGTCGCCACGCACATACTTGCTGGCGCCGTCCATCGAGCCGAAGAACTCGGCTTCCTCGCCGACTTCGGTGCGGCGTTGTTTGGCCTGCTCTTCGTTGATCAAGCCGGCGTTCAGGTCGGCATCGATGGCCATCTGCTTGCCGGGCATGGCGTCCAAGGTGAAGCGCGCACCGACCTCGGCGATCCGCTCAGCGCCCTTGGTGATGACGATGAAATTGATCACCACCAGCACCGCGAAGACGATCAGGCCGACCGTGAAGTTGCCGCCGATCAGGAAATGCCCGAAGGACTCGATCACCTTGCCCGCAGCGCCGGTACCGGTATGCCCTTCCAGCAGCACGACCCGCGTCGAGGCCACGTTGAGCGACAGCCGCAACAGCGTGGTCACCAGCAGGACCGCCGGGAAGACGGCGAAATCGAGCGGGCGCACCATGTTGGCCGAGACCATCACGACCATCAGTGCCATCGCGATGTTGAAGGTGAACAGCACGTCCAGCGCAAAGGCCGGCAGCGGCAGCACCATCATCGCCAGCACCATGACGATAAACAGCGGCGCCATCAGGTTCTTGATCGCACCCGCGTGGGGGCCGACAAAAGCGTCCAGACGCTTCATCAGATCGGTCATTCATCGTCTCCGTCAATCGCGATCGCCTGCTGATGCGGGTCGAGTTCGTCGGGCACCGGCAGTGGCGGCAGCTCGGCAGGCATCGCGCCGCGGCCGGCCAATGCGGCGCGCAGTTGGTAGACATGGGCCAGCACCTGGGCCACGGCCGCGAACAGCGCAGCCGGCACCTCGCGATCGATCTCGGCGTGCGCGTACAGAGCCCGCGCGAGCGGCGGCGCCTCGAGCACCGGCACGCCGGCTTCCTTGGCGATGTCGCGGATGCGCAGCGCCAGCAGGTCGGCCCCTTTGGCCACCACGCGCGGCGCGGCCATCGTGGCGTCGTCGTATTTCAGCGCCACCGCGTAGTGACTCGGGTTCATCACCACCAGGTCGGCGCCCGGCACGGCCGTCAGCATGCGGCGCTTGACGCGCTCGCGCATCAGCGCCTTCATCTTGCTCTTGACCTCGACGTTGCCTTCGAGCTGCCGATGCTCTTCCTTGAGCTCCTGGTGGCTCATCTTCAAACGGTCCTGCAACCACTTGCGCTGCAGCGGCACATCGACCAACGCGAACACCGCCAACGCCAGCAGCAGCAGCAACAGCCCGCTCTGCAGCGTTGCCGTGGCCTGCGCCAGCGCCGCGGGCAAGGGCAGCTCCAGGGTGGCGGTAAAGGCCGGTAGCTGGGCGCGCAGGTACAGCGCGCCGATGGCGCCCAGCACCAGCGCCAACACGCTGGCCTTGAGCGCATCGCCGAACTGCTGTTTGGAAAACATGCGGCCGATCCCGGCCAGCGGATTGAGCTTGCTGAACTGGGGCCGCATCGCCTTGAAGGTCCAGTTCCAGCCGCCCGAGGCCACGCTGGCGGCCACCGCCACGGCCACCATCACGGCGCCCAGCGGCAGGATCAGCAGCACCATCTTGGCCCCGAGTTCGGCCAGACGCGTTTGCATGACGTCGGGCTCGGCCAGCATGCGGGCGTCGAATTGCAGGCCCGAAGCCAGCAGGCGCTTGAGCCAGCCGCCGACCTCGTTGGCCAGCACCACCAACAGCGCGCCCGCGGCGGCAACGGCCGCAAAGTGCCCGAGGTCGCGCGAACGCGCAACCTGGCCGTCTTCGCGCGCCTTCTTGATCTTGCGCGGCGTGGCCGGCAGGTGACGGTCTTGGGCAGATTCAGCCATGGTCCTGCCATGGTGCTAGCCGGGGCAGAAAACTTAAGGCCGATAAGCGGGGTTTATCCCGGCGTGTTTGTTCGTCTCATGCCGCGCCGGCATGCGACGCCCCCGTGGGAGGCCGACGCCGCAGGCGTCTTGGGGGCAGGGTTATCGCAGGACGGCCGCCGGACTCGAGGCCGCGGCGGCTGGCGCCGCGCGGGGCGCCGCCCCATCCTCCGCCACGAGCACCTGGGCCAGATCGGGTGCGGTGCGGAACAGCCGGTCCTCGGCGTCGCGGTTCATGACGATGATGCTGATCCGGCGGTTGCTGGCGCTCATCGGTTCGGCATGGTTGAACAGCGTGCTCGAGGCCAGGCCCTGCACCCGCAGCACCCGGTCTTCGGGCAGGCCGCCGGCCACCAGTTCGCGCCGCGAGGCGTTGGCGCGGTCGGCCGAGAGTTCCCAGTTGCTGTAGCCGCGCTCGCCGGCCGAGAACGGCTGGGCGTCGGTGTGGCCTTCGAGCGTCAGGTGATTGGGCACGACGGCCAGGACCTGGCCGATCTCGCGCAGCAACTCGCGCATGTACGGCTGCACCACGGCAGAGCCGCTGGCAAACATCGGCCGGCTGTGCGCGTCGGCGATCTGGATGCGCAGGCCATCGCGAGTCATGTCAAGCTGAAGTTGCGAGGCCATCGGGGCGAGCTTGCTGCTCTCGGCGATGCGCTTTTCGACCTGCTTCTTCAGGTCTTCCAGGCGCGCCACCTCGGCCCGCACCTGCTCCTGCTTCAAGGCTTGCAGGTTGACGGTGTCGCGCTTGGCCTCGATGTCGCCGCGTTTGACTTGGCCCGTCGTGCGCGTCAAGTCCTGGCCGCCGCCCTTGAGCACATGCGAGGAGTCGCCCGAACCCGAGCCACCGGCCATGGACACCTTCAGCGGCGACTGAAAATAGTCGGCGATGCCCTTCTTGTCCCCCTCGGTGGTCGAGCCCAGCAGCCACATCAGCAGGAAGAAGGCCATCATCGCCGTCACGAAGTCGGCGTAGGCGATCTTCCACGCGCCACCATGGTGGCCATGGCCGGCCTTCTTGATCCTCTTGACGATGATCGGTTGGAGCTTCTTGGCGTCGCCGGCCATTACTTCTTACCTTTGACGTGGCTCTCGAGTTCAGCAAAGGTCGGCCGCTCGGTGGAATAGAGCACCTTGCGGCCGAACTCGACGGCCACCTGCGGCGCGTAGCCCTGCATCGAGGCCAGCAGCGTGGTCTTGATGCACTGCAGCTCCTTGCTGCTCTCGTCGACCTTTTGTTCGAGCAGGCCGGCCAGCGGTTCGGCAAAGGCATAGGCCAGCAGGATGCCCAGGAAGGTGCCGACCAGCGCCGAGCCGATCATCGCGCCGAGCACCGCCGGCGGCTGCCCGACCGAGCCCATGGTGTTGACCACCCCCAGGACGGCGGCCACGATGCCGAACGCCGGCAGGCCGCCGGCGACGCGCTGCAGGGCCGCGACCGCGGAGTGCGCCTCATGGTGGTGGGTCTCGATCTCGCTGTCCATCAGCGACTCGATCTCGTGCGCGTTCAGGTTGCCCGAGACCATCATGCGCAGGTAGTCGGTGATGAACTCGACCACATGGTGGTCGCTGCCGACGCCGGGGTACTTCTTGAACAGCGGCGAGTCATGCGGCGCCTCGACGTCGTTCTCGATCGACATCAGGCCTTCCTTGCGCGCCTTCTGCAGGATGTCGTAGAGCAGCGCCATCAGCTCCATGTAGCGCGCCTTGGTGTACTTGCTGGTCTTGAAGCACAGCGCCAGGCCCCGGGCCGTGGCCTTCAGCACCTTGAGCTGGTTGTTGGCCAGGAAGGCGCCAAAGGCCGCGCCACCGATGGCCGCCATCTCGAACGGCAGCGCCTTCAGCACGACGCCGATATTGCCGCCATGGGCAATGTAGACGCCGAAAACGGCGCCCAGCGCGACAAGCCAGCCGATGATTACGAACATAGTGAGTGCAGTGCGGGCGGAGGTTCTGCGCAAGATATCGGCGCAACCGGCCGACGCTTGAGCGAGTCTGGCCCGCCATGGCGCGCGTCAATTGCTGCAACAGGGCGGGCTTGAGGGCCCAAAAGGAAGTGCGCGGCTGCTGCGAGGCCCCCAGGCCGACGACATGCATCGTGTGCCAGGACTGCGCCGGGAGGAGATCGAGCGCAAAAGTGATCGCGCAGCGTGGTTATCGGCGCCTGCGCGTGAAAGTTCAGTGCGTCGTCGCCGCGGCCCTGGCACTGTCGAGTTGCAGGGCGCCGGCCGTCTTGCCCTTGCCGGCGCGGGCCGGTGGGTTGCACATGCCGCAGACGTAATGCTTGGCGATCTCGTGCGGATGGCTCACGAAGTGGCCGCTGCAGCTGCTGCACTGGGTCATGGTCAGCATGCCGTTGTCGACAAACTTCACCAGGCGCCAGGCGCGCGTCACCGACAGCATCGGCTCCAGCCCCTGCGCCTGCGTCTGCTCGAGGTACAGCTGGTAGGCCTTGATGACGATGTCGATCTCATCCAGGGCGCAGGACTTGTTCAGGTACTCGTGGATGTTGAGGAACAGGCTGGCGTGGATGTTGGGCTGCCAGGTCATGAACCAATCGGTGGAGAACGGCAGCTGGCCCTTGCTCGGGCTCTTACCCGCGACCTCCTTGTACAGGCGCAACAGGCGCTCGTAGCTGAGGTCGGTTTCGCTTTCCAGCACCTGCAGCCGCGCGCCCAGGTGGATCAGCGTGACAGCACGCTCGATCTGCCGGGCCTCGGTCAGGATGCTCTTGTTGCGGGCCATGCTCGCTCTCCTCGAATGTTGTTGTCGTCGACAGCGGCGCTGTCTGATCAGGCGGCTTCTTGGTGCCGGCCGGCGAGCAGGA
This sequence comes from Burkholderiales bacterium, assembly GCA_031389585.1. Taxonomy (GTDB): domain Bacteria; phylum Pseudomonadota; class Gammaproteobacteria; order Burkholderiales; family Burkholderiaceae_C; genus CADEEN01. The sequence continues at coordinate 14,507 of JANMSS010000060.1, forward strand.
TCGCCGCATGCAGGCGGCCGACGCTTTCGTTCGCGGCGCTCTTGCCGTGGCTGGCGAGCAGGTTCCAGACCAGCTCGTCGTCCATGCGGAAGCGGCACAGCAGCGTGCTGCTCTGCGACATCTTCATCATCTGTGCCGGCGACAGCGTACCGATCACGGTGGCGGTGTCCTCGTTGATACCCAGCCGGTACAAGGCCTGTTCACGGTCGCTGCGGATCAGGCTTTGCGCCAGCATCAGATACGACAGGTTGGCTTCGCGGATCTCGGCAAGGATCTGTTCAGTGTTCATGGTCTTCGCTTCTCCTGGGTTGCATGTTGGGTTGGTATGCAACGAACTGTAGGAGTGCGTCTCCAGCTGCGACAGTGGCTGCGCGCCATGCCTGGAGTCCGCATTCGGCCATGCCGCGCGTAGGGCAAATTCCTACACGATCAATAGCGCGTGGATTACTTCACGAACAGGCGTCAGATCAGCGACTTGACGGCCCGCACGGGCCCGGTTCGCAGCTTGTGCGGATGACCCGATCAGGCTCGGTTGCCAGAGTAGAAAGCCGCTTGGCCATGGCGGCACCGGTGGAGCAGGAGACCGGCTCGGATGCCAGCTGCCGCGCCGCAGCGCGAAGGCCCCCTCAGCGGCAGAAAACGCCGGCTGGTCAGTAGGTCGCGAGGCGTCCGAAATCCGTGTCGCCTGTGAGCGCAGCGTACAGCGGGCTCCGACTCGCCTGTAGCGACACGTTGTCGGACCAGCAGTCAGTACCCAGGCGCTGCGGCAGCGCCGACAACGCCAGCGCAATGCGCGAGCGGCAGGCCAGCACCGGCACCAGCTTCAGGCCAACCAGCGCCCGCGAGCCCTGCAACTTCGGCACGCGCGTCAGGTCGCCGATGGCCACAATCAGCCGATCCCCCTGCTCCATCAACGGTACCGCACTGTATTCGAGCATCGCTGCCTGCGGCAGTTTGCGCGCCGCGGATTTGTCCATCGGAAAGCGTGTCAGGTCGACCATCGGGTAGCCCATCTTGTAGGCCAGCGCGGTCTGCAGGTCGGCAGCGTCGATCACGCCTTGGGCCACCAGCAATTCGCCGAGCGGCGCCTCGCGTTTGTGACCTTGCGCACTGAGCGCTTTCTCAAGCTGACTGGGTGTGACCAGGCCCAGGTCCAGCAAGGCCTGGCCAAGCGGCCTGATCTGCGCCGTCTTCTGTGCATCGAGTGCAGCGGTCAATTGTCCGGGCGTGCTGATCCACCGCGCTGCAGCCTGTTCCTCGGCCGATGGGCCGAAGCTCACTGAAACCAACGACGCAGCGGGTACGAAGACGCGCTGCACCAGCGTCTGGTCTGCCAACGGCGCAAAAAGGAACATGCCGCAGGGCAGCTTGACATGAGCCAGCGTGCGTCCCGTCAACTCGACGCCGCTGGCAAGCTCGATGCAATAGCCCCGTTCATGCATGACATGGGGCGATCGCTCGTCGGGAACACCCAACACGTGGC
>JANMSS010000071.1:0-21148 GCA_031389585.1 Burkholderiales bacterium
CGAGGCCGAGGCCAGCTACGGCACCTACAGCGTGCTCTGGCAGATCGAGCAGACGCGCGTCCTGCAACTCGCCCATGTCTACCTCGGCTACTGGATAGCGGCCAGCGCCAAGATGGCCTACAAGGCCAACTTCGGGCCGCATGAGTTGCTCGTCGACGGGCACTGGCTGGCGGCGAGCCACGCGGCGCGTTGAGGAACCGCGTTGATCGGACGCCAGGCGCCCATGAACATTGAAGTCGACGACCTCTCACGACCTGCCGTTCATGCGCTGCTGAACGAGCACCTGCAGAGCATGTATGAATCAGACGTTGCCGGTTGGGCGGGACCCTCTGGTAGCCGCTGACCGAATCGGGCGGTGGGTGCGAAGTGATGGCGTGTGGATTGCCGCACGCAAGGCAGCTCCAACCGGCTGCGTCGCGCGGCTTGTAGGTCCTGACTCGGGCTCTAGCTTCGTTCGTCACTGCGCTACTTCATTCGGTACCAGACGCCGCGGCCGCCGCCTTGTCGGTCTAGGTGGCCACGCTCTACCAATGCACGGAAGTGCTGCTTCAGAGTGTTGCGGCTACCGCCAGTCAGCCTAATCGCGTCACCCATCGTCACTCGACCATGCTCGCGCGCGAACTCGACGATCTGCAGCGACAGCTCCGGTAGCGTTGCCAGCACCAGCGTCTCACGTTCGATCTTGCGGTTCAGGCGCCTCACTTGTTCGGCCAGCGCTCGCAGGAAGAACAGGAGCCACGGTTGCCAATTCGTCGCTTCAGTGCGAATCGTGCCTTCGGTTTGGCGTAGAGCCAGGTAGTAGGCCTCCTTGCTCTGCTCGACCACGCTCTCCAGCGAGCTGTACGGCACGTAGGCATAGCCGGCCTGCAAAAGCAGCAGCGTGGTGAGCACTCTGCTCAGGCGACCGTTGCCGTCCTGGAAGGGGTGGATCTCCAGGAACACCACCGCGCAAATGCCGATCAGCAGCAACGGGTGCACGCGCCCTGCCCCGCGCTCATCATTGAACCAGGTCACCAGCTCGGTCATGAGGCGTGGGGTGTCGAACGGCGTGGCCGTCTCGAACACGATGCCCAGCTGCTTGCCGTTCTCATCAAACGCGACGACGCTGTTGGTCGATGTCTTGTAGTTTCCCCGGTGCCAGGCGTCCTTCTCGCTGTGAATCAACAAGTCGCGGTGCAACTGCTTGATGTGGTTCTCGGTCAGTGCAATGTCCGGCCACGACGTGAACACCAATTCCATTGCCTTCGCGTAGCCCGCCACTTCCTGTTCGTCGCGGGTGCCGAACTTCTGGATTTGCAGGTTCGACAGCAAGCGCTCGACCTCGCGGTCGGACAGCTTGCTGCCTTCGATGCGGGTGGACGATCCAATGCTCTCGATCGTGGCAACCCGCAGCAGCGCGGACAGGCGATCTGGCGCCAGCGTCCCAAGGGCGCGCCAGGCGCCCTTGAACTCGTCGATGCTGGCGACAAGGCCCAGAATCTCGGGAGTGATCTGGATGGTGGTGGTCTGGACCATCGGCGCCAATAGTACGCCCATTTACACCCATTATTCGCACCCGTCGCGCAACGGGCGTTGCCAGTCAACCCTACCGCAGGACGATGTCGTACTGCTCCGGGTTCGCGCTCGGCTCCACCGACAGCGAGATCGGCTTGCCGATGAATTCCGACAGCTCGGCCAGGTGCTGGTTTTCCTCGTCGAGCAGCATTTCGACGACCGCCGCGCTGGCGACGACGCGGAACTCCTTGGGGTCGAACTGGCGCGCCTCGCGCAGCACTTCGCGCAGGATGTCGTAGCACACGCTGCGCGCGGTCTTGACCTGGCCGCGGCCTTCGCAGGTCGGGCAGGGTTCGCACAGCAGATGGGCCAGGCTCTCGCGGGTGCGCTTTCGGGTCATCTCCACCAGGCCGAGCTGGGTGAAGCCGCTAACGGTGGTTCGCGTGCGGTCGCGCGCCAGCTGTTTGCGAAACTCGGCCAGCACCGCGGCCTGGTGGTCTTCACGTGTCATGTCGATGAAGTCGACGATGATGATGCCACCCAGGTTGCGCAGCCGCAGCTGGCGCGCGATGGCGCCCGCCGCCTCGAGGTTGGTCTTGAAGATCGTGTCGTCGAAGCTGCGCGCGCCGACGAAGCCGCCGGTGTTGACGTCCACCGTGGTCAGCGCCTCGGTCTGGTCGATGATCAGATAGCCGCCGCTCTTCAGGTCGACACGGCGCGCCAGCGCGCGGCGGATTTCTTCGTCGATGTTGCCGAGGTCGAAGATCGGCCGCTCGCCCTGGTAATGCGCGAGCTTGGCCACGGAGCCCGGCATGAACTGGGCGCCGAAGGCGCGCAGATGCTCGAATTGCAGCCGCGAATCGATGCGGATGGCCTGCGTGTCCTCGTTGGTCAGGTCGCGCAACACGCGCTCGGCCAGCGTCAGGTCCTGGTGCAGCAGCGTGCCCGGGGGCGAGGTAAAGGCGCGCTCGCGCACCGCCGCCCAGGCCTTGCGCAGGTAGGCGATGTCATTGGCCAGTTCGGTATCGCTGGCCTCTTCGGCATTGGTGCGCAGGATGAAACCGCCGCCACCGCCCTCGTCGAGTTTGCCCACCAACAGCGCCATGCGCTGGCGCAACTGCTCGCGCAATTCGGGCGAGCCGATCTTCTGCGAGATGCCGATGTGGTTGTCCTGCGGCAGGTGCACCAGCATGCGCCCGGCAATGCTGATCTGCGTCGACAGCCGGGCACCCTTGGTGCCGATCGGGTCCTTGACCACCTGCACGGTCAGTGCCTGGCCTTCGAACACCAGGCGCTCGATGGGTGGCGGCGCATTCGCACTGCCGCTGTTGCCGCCATTGCCATTGCCCGCAGGGCCGAAGCCGGCATGCAGATCGGCCACATGCAGGAACGCCGCACGCTCCAGGCCGATGTCGACGAACGCGCTTTGCATGCCCGGCAGCACGCGGGCCACCTTGCCCTGGTAGATGTTGCCGACGCGCCCGCGCTCGAGCGAGCGCTCGAGGTGCAACTCCTGCACCGCGCCGTTCTCGACCACGGCCACGCGGGTCTCCTGCGGCGTCCAGTTGATGAGGATGTCTTGCATGCGGACGCTCGATTCAAAAGCTCACATGGGCCTGACGCAAGAGCCGCGCCGTATCGTGCAATGGCAAACCCATGATACCGGTGTAGCTGCCGTCGATTCGCTCGATCCAGGCGGCTGCGCGGCCCTGGATCGCGTAGGCGCCGGCCTTGCCGAAGGGCTCGCGGCTGGCCACATAGGCGTCGATGTCGGCGGCGGTAATGGCGGCGAAATGCACGCGCGACACGCTCAGCGCGAACCAACTGCGCCGACCCTGCGCGACCGCAATTGCGGTGAGCACACGGTGCGTGCGGCCCGACAACGCAGATAGCATGGCGCGCGCATGGCCAGCGTCGAGTGGTTTGCCCAGGATACGCGCGCCGAGCGCAACCGTGGTGTCAGCGGCCAGGATCGGCGCCTCAGGCAGCGCGCGTGCCTGCATGCGCTTGCGCGCCGCGCTGAGCTTGGCCCGGGTGACGCGCTCGACATAGGCCGCCGGTAACTCGCCGCGCCGTTCGGCTTCGAGCGCTTCGGCATCTTCGTCGTCCGCGGCCAGCAGCAGTTCGTGGCGCACACCGAGCTGGCCCAGCAACTGCGCACGGCGCGGGCTCTGCGAGGCGAGGTAGATGAAGGTGCGTGACGGTCCGGCGCCAGGCCGCCCCAAGCCTGTCCTGAGCCTGTCGAAGTGGCCTGTCCTGAGCGAGGTCGAAGGGCCGGACACTCCCCCTCGGGGGGGCGAAGACGAAGTCTTCTTGGGGGTCGACATTACTCGCGGTGGTAGGGGTGGCCCGCCGTCACCGACCACGCGCGGTACAGCGCCTCGGCCAGCAGCACGCGAACGAAGGCGTGCGGCAGCGTCAGGTCGGACAGGCGCAGGGTCTCGTCGGCGCTGGCCTTCAGCTTGGCGTCCAGGCCGTCGGGGCCGCCAATGACCAATGCCACATCGCGCCCATCGCCGAGCCAGAAACGCAGCCGCTCGGCCAGCTGCGTGGTGCTGCGCCGCTCGCCGCGTTCGTCGAGCACCACACGCCGCGCGCCCTTGGGGATGGCGCCTTCGATGCGCAGCGCCTCGGCAGACATCAGCGCCTGCGCCGTCTTGCCCAGCGTGCGCGGCTCGGCCTTCAGCGCCTTCAATTCGAGTCGCAACTCGGGCGGAAAGCGCTTGGCGAAATCATCATAGGCCGCTGAGGCCCAGGCCGGCGGACGCTGGCCGACAGCGACCAGCGTCAGCCTCATCGGCCACTACGCGCGGCAGCCTTCTTTGCCGGCACCTTGGCGGCGGGCTTCTTAGCGGCAGGCGCGCGCGCCGTCTTGGCGGGCGCCTTCTTCACACCCACGGTACGCGACACGCCGCGCTTGACGGGTGCCTTCTTGGCCGGCGCCTTCCTGGCAGGCGTCTTGGCCGGCGCCTTGGCCGCCACGGCCTTCTTCCCTGCCACCGGCTTGGCCGCAGACTTCACCGGGGCGGTCTTCCTGGGAGCCCGATCCGGCTCGGACGCCTTCACCAGGCCCTTGACCTGGGTGTCGAGCTTCATATTCACCGGCTTGTCACCCCAGATCTCTTCGAGGTGGTAGTAGTCGCGGATGCCGGGCTGCATGATGTGCGCCACCGCGGCGCCGCAGTCGACGATGATCCATTCGCCGTTGTCTTCGCCCTCGGTGCGCAGCACCTGCATGTCCTTGGACTTGACACTGTCGCGCACACTGGCGGCCAGGGCCCGGGTCTGTCGGCGGCTGGCGCCCGAGGCGACGATCACACGTTCGAACAAGGGCGACAGGTGCTCGGTGTTGAAGACACGGATGTCCTGTGCCTTGGTGTCTTCGAGACCATCGACGATGGCGCGTTGCAGTTTTCGGATGTCCATTCAGCTCTCGGAGTTCGCCCGATAGAGGGCGTGTTGGTCAATATACCGTGCCACCGCAGGCGGCACCAGATGATCGATCGGCCGGCCCGCGGCAGCGCGCTCGCGGATGTCGGTCGACGAGATGTCGAGCATCGGCAAGGGCACCGTCTGGTGCGGGTGGCGCTGCACGTCAAGGTGGATCGGCAGCGCCGCGCCAGGCCGGTTGGCCACGGCCAGAACCACGCGGTCGAGCAGCTCGGGCCAGTCGCGCCAGGTGTGCAGGCCGGCGTACTGGTCCTGCCCGATCAGCAGGAACCAGGTGGCGTCGGGCCGCGCGGCCTGCAGCGCACGCACGCTGTCCAGGGTGTAGCTCGGGCCCGCGCTCTCGACTTCGCTGCAGTCGAGCACGAAGCGCGGCTCGCCGGCAATGGCCAGCGTGACCATCGCGCTGCGGTGCGCCGCCGGGCTGACCTGGCGCGTCTTCTGCCACGGCTGGCCGGCCGGCATCCACAGCACCTGGTCCAGGTGCAAGGCCACCAGCGCCGTGCGGGCGAGTTCGACATGCGCGATGTGCACCGGGTCGAAGGTGCCACCGAATAAGGCGATGCGCTCAGTCAAACGAGGTCGATCCAATCCCGCGGTCGCAGGAAGTCGGTGCTCAGGCGCGCCTCGGGCGTGCCGGGCTCGGGCTGCCAGTCGTAGCGCCACTTCACGATCGGCGGCAGCGACATCAGAATGCTTTCGGTGCGCCCGCCCGACTGCAGACCGAACAGCGTGCCGCGGTCCCATACGAGGTTGAACTCGACATAGCGCCCGCGGCGGTAGGCCTGGAAATCGCGCTCGCGCTCGCCATAGGGCGTGTCGCGGCGGCGCTGCACGATGGGCAGGTAGGCGGGCAGGAAGGCATCGCCCACCGCACGCAGCATGGCAAAACTTTGCTCGAATCCGAGCTCGGAAAAGTCGTCGAAGAAGACGCCGCCGATGCCGCGCGGCTCATTGCGGTGTTTGAGGAAGAAGTACTCGTCGCACCAGCGCTTGAAGCGCGGGTACTTGTCTTCACCGAAGGGCGCCAGCGCATCGCGGTTGACGCGGTGGAAGTGCGCGGCGTCTTCTTCGAAACCGTAGTACGGCGTCAGGTCCATGCCGCCACCGAACCACGTCACCGGCGCCTGACCGGCGGGCGTTGCGGCGAGCATGCGCACGTTCATGTGCACCGTGGGCACGTAAGGGTTGCGCGGGTGGAACACCAGCGACACGCCCATCGCCTCGAACGGCGCGCCGGCCAACTCGGGCCGGTGCTGCGTGGCCGAGGGCGGCAATGCTGGCCCGCGCACATGCGAAAAACCTACACCGCCGCGTTCGAGCAGCACGCCCTCTTCCAGGAGGCGCGTCAGGCCTTCGCCTTGCAGCTTTTCGCCGGGGGGCTTGGTCCAGCTGTCGCTGATGAACCGGCGTTTCCCGTCTTGCGCTTCGAGGGCATCGACGACGCGCTGCTGCAGCCCGAGCAGGTAGTTGCGGGCAGCGTCGACCGGCGTGGCCTGGTTCATCGAAACTTCAGCTCTGCCGCAGCCGCACGGGCGCTGCCAGGTCAGGCCGGCAGCCGCGGCGCTGGCCCAGCACCTGCTCGATGCTCGCCATGTCGCGCTCGGCGTCGCCACCCAGGCGGATGAACGAATCGACGCCGACGATGCGCGCGTCGTAGTCGAAGAAGGCCAGGGCCAACGGCACATCGGCTTGCGTGGCCACCTGGTAGAAGCCGCTGCGCCAGCTGTCGCGGTAGCGGCGTGTGCCTTCGGGCGAGAGCGCGAGCCAGAGGAAGGCATCGGTGGCACGCGCCTGGGCGAAACGCTCGACCATGTCGGCCACCGCGCCGCGCGGGTTGTGGCGATCCACCGGCACGCCGCCGATCCAGCGCAGCCAGCGGCCGAACAGCGGCAGCTCGAACAACGTGTCCTTGCCCCAGAACGCGACTGGCACACCCATCGCCCACTTGGCCAGCATGCCGACGATGAAGTCCCAGTTCGAGGTGTGCGGATAGACGATCAGCACGCCCTGGCGGCTCGGCAGGCCGTCGAATTGCACGCGCCAGCCGAACAGCCGCAGCACGCTGCGCGCCAATGCGCTGCCGCGCAACTGAACCGGCCGCTCGGCCAAGGGGCAGGTATCGCTCATCGGGGTTTCAAGGCCCGGTGGCCGATGTCGCTGCGGTATTGCGCGCCTTCGAAGCGGATCGGCGCCAACGTGGCATAGGCCCGTTGCTGTGCGGCCTTGACCGAATCGCCGAGTGCGGTGACGCACAGCACGCGGCCCCCATGGGTGACGATGCTGCCGTCGCTGCGGCGCTCGGTGCCGGCGTGAAAGACCACCGCGTCGTCGGTCGGCGCCGGCAGGCCGGTGATGGTGTCGCCTTGGCGCACCGTGCCTGGGTAGCCCTGTGCGGCCATCACGACGCCCAGGGCGATGCGGCGATCCCATTCAAGCGTCATGCTGTCCAGGCTCGGCGCGTTGCCGGTCTCCGTGGCCGCCATCAGGACGTCGACCAGGTCGGTCTTCAGGCGCATCAACAAGACCTGCGCCTCCGGGTCGCCAAGGCGCGCGTTGAATTCAACGACTCGGGAATTGCCCGCGCTGTCGATCATCAATCCGGCGTAGAGAAAACCGCTGAAGGGGTGGCCCTCGGCGGCCATGCCGGCAATGGTCGGCAGCACGATCTCCTGCATCACCCGCGCGTGCACATTGGGCGTGACCACCGGCGCGGGCGAGTAGGCACCCATGCCGCCGGTATTGGGGCCGGTGTCGCCGTCGCCGACACGCTTGTGGTCCTGACTGGTGGCCAGCGCCAGCACGCGCTTGCCGTCGCTGACGACGATGAAGCTGGCCTCTTCACCGGCCATGAACTCTTCGATCACCACCCGGGCACCGGGTTGGCCGTCGAGGATGAAGTCGATCGCGGCGTGGGCTTCGTCGGCCGCCATCGCCACCACGACGCCCTTGCCTGCGGCCAGGCCGTCGGCCTTGATCACGATCGGCGCGCCGTGGCGCTCGACATGCGCGTGTGCTGCCGCAGCATCGCTGAAGCTGGCATACAGCGCGGTCGGGATGCCGTGGCGCTGCATGAAGTCCTTGGCAAAGGCCTTCGAGCTCTCGAGCTGCGCCGCGGCCCGCGTGGGCCCGAAGACGCGCAGACCGCGCTTGCGAAACAGGTCGACCACACCCGCGGCCAGCGGCGCTTCGGGGCCGACGACAGTCAGCGCGATCCGCTCCGACACCGCAAAGTCGGCCAAGGCCACGATGTCCGTGACCGGCACGTTGCGCAGCGCCGGGTGGGTTGCGGTACCCCCGTTGCCCGGCGCCACAAAGACCAACTGGACTTTGGGCGAGCGCGCCAGCTTCCAGGCCAGCGCGTGCTCGCGGCCGCCGCCGCCGATGACCAGGACTTTCATGGCGCCTTCCGCAGAGCCGTCTCAAGGAAGGTAGCACCCCCCTCGGAGGGTAGCGAGCGCAAGCGAGCCTGGGGGCTGTCGATCATGCTCACTCGCCGATCTCGGCGTTGTGATAGAGGTCCTGCACGTCGTCGAGCTCCTCGATCACGTCGAGCAGTTTTTGCATCCGATGCGCGTCTTCGCCGGTCAACTCGATCGCACTCTCGGCGCGCATCGTCACTTCGGCGACCTCGGCCTTCAGGCCGGCCGCCTCGAGCGCGTTCTTCACGGCTTCGAACTCGGTCGGCGGCGTCAGCACCTCGATCGAACCGTCGTCGCCGGCAATCACATCCTCGGCGCCGGCATCCAGAGCTACTTCCATGACCTTGTCTTCGCTGGTGCCGGGGGCGAAGATCAACTGGCCGCAATGCTTGAACTGGAACGCCACCGAGCCCTCTTGCCCCAAGTTGCCGCCGTACTTGCTGAAGGCATGCCGCACCTCGGCCACGGTGCGCACCCGGTTGTCGGTCATGCAGTCGACGATGACGCCCGAGCCGCCGATGCCGTAGCCCTCGTAGCGGATCTCCTCGTAGTTGACGCCTTCGAGGTTGCCGGTGGCCTTGTCGATGTTGCGCTTGACAGTCTCGACCGGCAGGTTGACCGCCTTGGCCTTCTCCACCGCCAGCCTCAGCCGCGGGTTGGCGCTGACGTCGCCCCCGCCCAGGCGCGCGGCGACCATGATTTCGCGGATCACCCGGGTCCAGGCTTTGCCGCGCTTTTCGTCCTGGCGGCCTTTGCGGTGCTGGATATTGGCCCACTTGGAATGACCGGCCATGGAGGGAACTCTTTCTGTTTGCGCTTACGATGCGCTCGATTTTAGTTCGAGGGAGTTCGACTCATGGCCGATCCAATCCTGGTTGCCAAACATGGCGCCATCGAATGCGTGCTGTTGCCTGGGCTGGCCAACCGCCATGGCCTGATTACGGGTGCCACCGGCACCGGCAAGACGATCACGCTGCAGACCCTGGCCGAGAGCTTCTCCAAGCTCGGCGTGCCGGTGTTCATGGCCGACGTCAAGGGCGACCTGACCGGCATCTCGCAGAAAGGCACCCTGCCTGAGAAAGTGGCGAAGCTCATCGCGGAGCGTGGCCTGACCGCGCCCGAAAGCATGGCCTGTCCATCCACATTGTGGGATGTGTTCGGCGAGCAGGGCCACCCGGTGCGCGCCACCGTATCCGACATGGGCCCGCTGCTGCTGGCGCGCATGCTGGCCTTGAACGAAATCCAGTCCGGCGTGTTGAACCTGGTGTTCAAGATCGCCGACGACAACGGCATGGCGCTGCTGGACCTGAAAGACCTGCGCGCGATGCTGCAGTTCGTCGGCGACAACGCCAAGGACTTCACCACCGAGTACGGCAACGTCAGCGCGGCCAGCGTCGGCGCGATCCAGCGCGGCCTGCTGCAGATTGAGAGTCAAGGCGGCGACAAATTCTTCGGCGAGCCGATGCTGTCGATCGACGACTTCATGCAGACCGTCGATGTGAGCCTGGCCCCCACGTCGCCTTCGGCGACTGCCCCCCAAGGGGGCGCATCGGGGTCTAGGGGCGGCCCGTCGACGCCGATGGGCGTCATCAACATCCTGACCGCCGACAAGCTGATGAATTCGCCGCGGCTGTACGCGACGTTCCTGCTGTGGATGCTGTCCGAGCTGTTCGAGCAGTTGCCCGAGATCGGCGACCCCGAGAAACCCAAGCTGGTGTTCTTCTTCGACGAGGCGCACCTCCTGTTCACCGATGCGCCCAAGGCCCTGGTCGAACGCATCGAACTGGTCGTGCGGTTGGTGCGCAGCAAGGGTGTCGGCGTCTATTTCGTGACTCAAAACCCGCTCGATGTGCCCGACACCGTGCTGGCGCAACTGGGCAACCGCGTCCAGCATGCGCTGCGCGCGTTCACGCCGCGTGACCAGAAGGCCGTCAAGGCAGCGGCCAGCACGATGCGCGCGAATCCCGGCCTGGACGTCGAAACCGCCATCACCGAGCTGGCTGTCGGCGAGGCGCTGGTCAGCTTTCTCGACAGCAAGGGCCGCCCCAGCGTGACCGAGCGCGTGTTCGTGCTGCCTCCAGGCAGCCAGATCGGGCCGATCATGCCGGACCAGCGAAAGGCGCTGCTGGCCGGGTCGTTGGTGGCCGGCGTGTACGAAAAGACGGTCGATCGTGAGTCGGCCTACGAGAAGCTGAAAGTCCGCTCGGTGGCCTCGGCCGACGCGGCGCAATCGATGCAGCAGCAAGGCTCAAGCCAACCCCCCGCGGCGGCTGATCAGGCCACTGGCGGTGGCTTGTTTGGCGGCTTGAGCAAGATTCTTTTCGGCACCACCGGCCCGCGCGGCGGAAAGCAGGAGGGCCTCGCCGAATCAGCGGCGCGTAGCGCCGTGCGCAGCGTCGGCTCGGCCGTCGGCCGCGAGATCGTTCGTGGTGTGCTCGGCTCGCTGCTCGGCGGCGGTCGCCGGCGTTGAGGCGGCACGCCATGACTGTCGTCGTCTGGATCTTGGTCGCGGTCGCGGCCGTACTGGTGGCCGCGCGGCTGGGCGCGTTCTCAGGCCGTCAGCCCGATAACCTGGGGCTGCGCGAGGGCAAGCTCAAGCCGCCGTCGAAGACGCCCAACAGCGTCAGCAGCCAGGCCGCGCTGTGGCCTGACCACCCCATGGCACAAGCCGCAGGCATCGCGCCGCTGGCGCTCGATGGCGACGGGCCAGCGACGATCTCACGCATCGCGGCCGTGGTCGAGGGCATGGACGGCGCGCATGTCGTCTCGCGCCAGCCCGACTACCTCTACGTGCAATTCACCACCCGACTGATGCGCTTTGTCGACGACACCGAGTTCTGGTTCGACCCCGCCGCAGGCGTGGTCCAGGTGCGCTCCGCATCAAGGGTCGGACGCGGGGACCATGGCGTCAACCGCGCGCGTATCGAAGCCATTCGCGCTGCGCTGGCCGCCGGCTGACGCCGCTCACCGGTATCTGGCGCCGCTGCCGGCTCGCTTGGCGACCCGCGCCGGCAGGCCATCGCGGCGCGCTTGCACCAGACCTCGAACCGCGCCAAGCTGGCGTTGCCTGCCCCACCCCGCCCGCCACCATGTCACCACCCGCCCTGCTCGCCATTGCCGCGCTGGCCACCGGCCGGCTGCAGCAGTTGGCCATCGGTGTGCTGGTGTGCGTGGTGATCGCCGCCTTTCTCAGCGTCGCTTTCAGTAATCCGTTCGCGCAGATGCTGGTGTTCTCGCTGTGCATCGGCCTGTCCTGCCAGCTCATGATCGACGGCGGCCTGCGCCTGGTGACCCGATGGCTGCAGCGCCGGCAACCCGAAGGCCGTGCGCTGCGCGGGGACTGGCCCGGTTGGCGCTGGACGCTGCCGATCATCCTGGGCGGCAGTTGGGCCGGCATCCAGGTCGGCTACCCGCTGGCCAGCTGGCTGCTCGGCCTGCCCGTCCGCAGCCCGGGCCTGGACAAACCGCGGGTGCTGTTCGTGGTCCTCACGATCAGCATCCTCACGGCAGTCGGCTTCATCGCCTTCACGCTCTCGCGCGCACGGCTGGCGGCCAGCGAGGCGCGGGCGCAAGCCGCGCTGCGGGCGGCGGCCGAAAACCGCTTGAAGCTGCTCGAAGCACAGCTCGAACCGCACATGCTGTTCAACACGCTGGCCAACCTGCGCGTGCTGATCGCCCTTGACTCGCCGCGCGCGCAGGCCATGCTCGACCACCTGATCGCCTTCCTGCGCGCCACGCTCGACGCCAGCCGCGCCGGCCTGCACCCGCTGGAGGCCGAGTTCGACCGGCTGGCCGACTACCTGGCGCTGATGGCAGTGCGCATGGGGCCGCGGCTGGCGGTCGAATTCGACTTGCCCGTTGAGTTGCGCGGCGTGCCGGTACCCCCGCTGCTGTTGCAACCGCTGGTGGAGAACAGCATCCGGCATGGCCTGGAGCCCAAGATCGAAGGCGGCCGCATCGTCGTGCGCGCGGTGCACGACGGCGCGCACCTGGTGCTGACCGTGCGCGACAGCGGCGTCGGCCTGGGCAGACAGGCCAGTGCTGCCGGCACCCGCTTCGGCCTCGAACAGGTGCACCAGCGCCTGGCCGCGCTGTACGGCAATGCTGCCAGCCTGGTGCTCCAAGCCTGCGCCGACGGCGGCACCGAAGCGCGCATCTCTCTGCCCCTCGGAGGCGCCCCATGACCACCGCCCTGATCGCCGAGGACGAACCGCTGTTGGCCGCCGCCTTGCAGGCCGAGCTGGCGCAGCTCTGGCCCGCACTGCGCATCGCCGCCACCGTGGGCGATGGCGCCTCGGCGGTTGCGCAGGCCCTGGCCCTCGAACCCAACGTGTGTTTCCTGGACATCCGCATGCCGGGCCTGTCGGGCCTCGAAGCCGCCCAGGCGCTGGCCGAAGACTGGCCGGGCGAGACGAACTTCCCGCTGATCGTCTTCGTCACCGCCTACGACCACTACGCGCTGCAGGCATTCGAGGCGCAGGCGGTGGACTACGTTGTGAAGCCAGTGCAGCGCGAGCGCCTGGCGGTCTGTGTCGCGCGCCTGCAGGCGCGCCTGGCCGAGCGCGCACCACGCGGCGAGGCCTTGCAACGCAGCGTCGAGCAGTTGCGCGCATTGCTCGGCGCTGCCACGGCCGCCACCGCCCCACCGCGGCTCGAAGTGGTCCAGGCCCAGGTCGGCGCGATCGTGCACCTGGTGCCGATCGACCAGGTGCTGTACTTCGAGGCCGCCGACAAGTACGTGCGCGTGGTCACCGCCGAGCGCGAACACCTGATCCGCCTGTCGCTCAAGGAGCTGCTGCCGCAACTCGACCCGGCGCGCTTCTGGCAGGTGCACCGCGGCACCGTCGTGCGCGCCGACGCCATCGCCAGCGCGTTGCGCGAGGAGTCGGGCAAGGTCACGCTAACGTTGCGCGGCCACCCCGACAAGCTCAACGCCAGCCGCCTCTACGCGCATCTGTTTCGCGGCATGTAGGCGGCGGTTCGTCGGCGCGTCGGGGGCCCCGTCGCAGCGTTGCTGACACGGCCGGCGTCGCCGGCCATCCTTCGCGCCATCGATTCCCCTGCCCATTGCGAGAACCCCGATGAACCTGCAGCCCCTGCTCGGCGAACGCTTTGCGCTCCTGTGGCAACGCCACCCGTTGGTCTTTTTCCACCTTGTCACCGCGCTGGCGGCCTTGCTGCTGGGGAGCTTCATCCTGGCGCGACGCAAGGGCACCGGGAGCCACCGCGCGCTGGGCTGGCTGTGGGTGGCGTTGATGGGCAGCACCGCGCTGGCCACGGCCTTCATCCGCGACTACCAGTTGCCCAACGTCGGCGGCGTGACGCCGATCCACATCTTCACCGTGATGGTAGCCGTGGGCCTGCCGCGCGCCATCTGGTTCGCCAAGCGCGGCAACATCGCCGGCCACCGGCAGCAGATGAAGTCGATGTTCATCGGCGGCTGCGTGCTGGCCGGCTTGTTCACACTGCTGCCCGGCCGCTTCCTGGGCAACCTGTTGTGGAAGCACACGCTCGGCGTCATCACCTGAGCGCGTGCCGTGACCTCAACGGCGGTACGTCACCATCACCGGCTCGCCGCGCTGCGGCTGGCCCTGCTTCCAGTGGCGCTTGGCGTGCCCCGGTGGCACCCAGGCTGGCGCGTAGACCACGCGCCGAGGTGCGTAGGTTGGCCGCTGCTGGTACATCGGCGGCTCCCAGTACACGGGGTATGCCGGCTCGGGCGCGTAGACCCGCTGCGGCAGGTAGATGATCGGCGCGGGCAGGTAGACCGGCTCTTCGTAGTACACAGGCGACGCACGGTAGACCGGCGCGTTGGAGAACACCGTGCCGAGCGTGACGCCGGAGTGCAGTGGCGCCTGGATGCCGACCGACCAGTAGACCTCGCGGGCTTGCGCTCCTGCGGCAGCCAGGCTCCCCACCAGGGCCAGCGCCGCAATCATCAAAACAGGCTTTCGGTTCACAAGGCTCTCCTTTGCGGTTGCATGTCGTCAGCGCCCTTGGGCGATGCGCCCAGGGCTGGCCACTTCAACGCAGCCGGTGGGTTGAACGTGCACGCACCGTCGCGGCACGGCGTGCAAGCAGCTGTAACGCCACAGGGTCGATCGATAGAATCGAGCGACCCCTCATCTGCCTGCGCTGCATGTCCGCTGCCAAAGACAACCCCGCTGACCCGTCGATCAAACCGAGCCACTTCCTGCGCGCCGTGATCGAGCGCGACCTCGAGGCCGGCACCTACGCGGGCCGACATTTCGCCGGCACGCCGGGCGATGCCGCGCACCACGCCGCCGGCCCGCCCGACGCGGCGCGCATCCGCACCCGCTTTCCACCCGAGCCCAACGGCTACCTGCACATCGGGCATGCCAAAAGCATCTGCCTGAACTTCGGCCTGGCGCGGGACTATGGCGGCGTCTGCCACCTGCGCTTCGACGACACCAACCCGGAGAAGGAAGAGCAGGAGTACGTCGACGCGATCCTCGATGCCGTGAAGTGGCTTGGCTTCGACTGGGAAGCCGACGTCGGCGGCCAGCGCACCAGCCACCTTTACTACGCCAGCGACTATTTCGACTTCATGTACCGCGCCGCCGAGGCCTTGATCGGGGCCGGCCTGGCCTATGTCGATGAACAGAGCGCCGATGAGATGCGCGCCAGCCGCGGCGACTTCAACACCCCCGGCACCGACAGCCCGTTCCGCGCGCGCACGCCGGCCGAGAACCTGGCCCGCTTTCGCGCCATGCGCGATGGCGAGCTGGCCGATGGCGCCGCGGTGCTGCGCGCGCGGATCGACATGGCGTCGCCCAACATCAACCTGCGTGACCCGGCGCTCTACCGCATCAAGCGCGCCACCCACCACAACACTGGCGACCGCTGGTGCATCTATCCGATGTACACCTATGCGCACCCGATCGAGGACGCGCTGGAGAACATCACCCACAGCATCTGCACGCTCGAGTTCGAGGACCAACGGCCGTTCTACGACTGGCTGCTCGACCACCTGTGCACACTCGGCCTGCTGGCGCAGCCGCGGCCGCACCAGTACGAGTTTGCGCGGTTGAACATGACCTACATCGTCACCAGCAAACGCAAGCTGCGCCAGCTGGTCGAAGACGGCATCGTCAGCGGCTGGGACGACCCGCGCATGCCCACCCTCGCCGGCCTGCGCCGCCGCGGCTACACCGCCGGCAGTCTGCGCCTGCTGGCCGAGCGCACCGGCGCCAGCAAGGCTGGCGGCTGGACTGATTACGCCAGCCTGGACATCGCGCTGCGCGACGATCTCGAAGGCCAGGCCGCGCGCGCGATGGCGGTGATCGACCCGGTCAAGCTTGAGCTCACCAACTGGGGTGAGATTTTCGGTGGCGCCACCAGCGAGTCGTGCAGCGCGCCTGTGCACGCGCAGCGACCCGAGCTGGGACTGCGCTCCTTCAGCCTCGGCCCGGCCCTCTGGATCGAGCGCGAGGACTTCGCCGAAGTGGCGCCGAAGGGTTTCTTTCGGCTCTTCCCCGGCAACAAGGTGCGGCTGAAATACGGCGTGATCATCGAGTGCACCGGCTGCAGCAAGGACGCCGCAGGCCGCGTCACCGCGGTGCAGGCGCGCGTGCTGCCCGACACCAGAAGCGGCACGCCCGGCGCCGATGCCGTCAAGGTCAAGGGCACGATCAGCTGGGTCGGCGTGCAGGACGGATTGCCGGCCGAACTGCGACTGTACGACCGGCTGTTCACCGAAGAGCAGCCCGACGCCGCCGGCCGCGATTTCAAGGCCGCACTGAACCCGGCCAGCGCGCGCGTGGCGCAGGGCTTCGTCGAGCCCTCGCTGGCGGGCCTCGCCGCCGAGACGCGCGTGCAATTCGAGCGCCACGGCTACTTCGTCGCTGACCGCGTCGACCACCGCGCCGACCGACTCGTGTTCAACCGCATCACCGGGCTGAAAGACAGTCGGGCCAAGTAATGCGACCGCGGTGCGACGACTGCCGCACGTACGCCATTCGATCAGGAGACCTCAGATGAAGAAACCCGGCTTGCTTGTCCTGGGCATGTTGACAATCGCCAGCGCCAGCGCGCAAACCGCGGCCAGCGCAGCCGCTGCCTCGACACCGACCGCCAGCGGCCTCGTTTACCGCTCGCTGAAGGACGGCAATGGCGCGTCGCCGGCTGCGACCGATGTGGTTCGCGTGCACTACCGCGGCACCTTCCCCGACGGCCGCGAGTTCGACAGCTCGATCGCGCGCGGCAAGCCGGCCGAGTTCCCGCTCAACCGCGTCATCAAGTGCTGGACCGAAGGGGTGCAGCTGATGAAAGTTGGTGGCAAGGGCCAGTTGATCTGCCCGCCCGCCATCGCCTACGGCGAGCGCGGCACGCCGGGTGGGCCGATCCCGGCCAACGCCACCCTGCAGTTCGAGATCGAGCTGCTGGGCATCGTCAAGCCCTGAGGCACGCCGCCGGCGCTGAATGGAAAACGCCCCGCACTGCGGGGCGTTTTGTTGTTCGCATGACGCGGCCTTACTTCTTCGGTGCCGAGGCAGCAGCGTCGGCCTTCTTGGCGGCCGTCTTGTCGTCCTTCTTGGCAGCAGGGGCAGCAGCCACGCCCTTGAAGGCAGCGCCGCCGACGGTCAGGCCCTCGGCCGAGAACTTGGCGGCATGGCCTTCGCCGACGCCCTTGACGCGCTCGACGAAGTCGGTCCAGTCCTTGAAGGCGCCCTTCTTGCGCTCGTCGAGAATCTTGCCGGCGATGCCGGGGCCGACGCCCTTGATGGCTTCGAGTTCGGCCTGGGTGGCCTTATTGACATCGGTGGCGGCGAACGCGGCCACGGCGAACAGCGTGGCCAGAACGGCCAGGAAGCGTTTGAACATCGGGGGTCTCCTCGGGTGGATGGGTATGCTGCGGCGCCCTGGGTTGGCACGGCCGCCGCACTGTAACGGCAGTCGAGGGCGACGGTTGACCTCAGGCCGGGGCCGCCGTGCGCTTGCCGCGCAACCGCATCGCCGCCGTCACCAGGGCCAATGTCAGGGCGCCGGCCACGATGCCGACGACGCCGTCGGCGGCCATCGTGGCGAGCTGGCGCAGGCCAGCGCCGAATTCGGCCGTGGCGCCCTCGATGGCATGGCCCAAGGCCGGGATGCCATGCGTGAGGATGCCGCCGCCGACCAGGAACATGGCCGCCGTGCCGGCGACCGACAAGGCCTTCATCAGCCAGGGTGCCGCGCGCAGAATCCCACGACCGACAGCCGCTGCCGCAGCGCCGCGGCGCGACAGCCAGAGGCCGAAGTCGTCGAGCTTGACGATGCCAGCGACGATGCCGTAAACGCCCACCGTCATCAGCAGCGCAATGCTGACCAGCACGGCGACCTGCGTTGTGAACGAGGCCGCTGCCACCGCCCCCAAGGTGATGGCGATGATCTCGGCCGAGAGTACGAAGTCGGTCCGCACCGCACCTTTGATCTTGTCGCGCTCCAGAGTGACCATATCGACGTTCGGGTCGGCCAGGGCCTTGGTCAGCTCGGCGTGGTGGGCTTCGTCTGCGCCGCGCGGGGCGAAGAACTTATGGGCCAGCTTCTCGAAACCCTCGTAGCACAGGAACAGCCCGCCGACCATCAGGAGCGGCGTCACGGCCCACGGCGCCAGCGCGCTGATCACGAGCGCGGCGGGCACCAGGATCGCCTTGTTGACCAGCGAGCCCTTGGCCACGGCCCAGACCACCGGCAACTCGCGCTCAGCGCGCACACCAGCCACCTGCTGGGCGTTCAGGGCCAGGTCATCGCCGAGCACGCCGGCCGACTTCTTGGTGGCGAGCTTGGTCAACACCGCCACGTCATCAAGCACGGTGGCGATGTCGTCGATCAGGGCAAGCAGATTGCTGACGGCCATCGGTGAGTCAGGGGTTGAACGGGGCCGCGGCAGCTTAGCAGCCGGGCCGCCGCCACAGCCGCAACACCTGCTTACCGCGCGGTGGCACGCCGCCTGCGAAGGATTGGGCATTTAGCGCTGCAGCGTGCTTGGACGGGCTTGACCCCCCCTGCTGTGGCGCTCTAGCCTCGCCGAAAAGCCACTTACAGCCCTTACCGCCGCCTCGCGGGGCCCGCCCAACATGAATCTGCTCGAACCCACCGCCTTGGCCGTCCTACTGGGTGCGATCGCCCTGCTTGTGGCGGCGATGTGGTTGCGCCGCCGCCATGCCACGCCACGGCCCGTGTTGGCCGACCCGTCGCTGGATACCGTGCAGGCGTGGCCGCCGCAGGCGGTGCGCGTGATGACGCTGGGTGAGCGCCAGGCGTTCGAGATCCTGCGTCGCGCGCTGCCCGGTTATGTGGTGTTGGCCCAGGTCCCTCTGTCGCGCTTTATCAGCGTGCCCACGCTGTTTCCCTATTCGCAGTGGCTGCAACGGGCTGGGCGGCTGGGCGTCGACCTGCTCGTGTGCGATTTCAGCTCGCGCGCGGTGGCCGCCGTCGAAGTGCGAACCGCCGACGAATCGGTGCGCAGCGCCAAGCGCCACCGGCGTCTGGTCGAGATCCTGCGTGCCGCCGGCGTCACGGTCCACGAATGGAACGAGGACGATCTGCCGAGTGTGGTCGACGCACGGGCGCTGTTCCTGCCCAAACCCGCCACTGCCGCGGAGCAGGAAGTGGCCGTCACGCGCGGCGGGCGAACGCTGCTGCCAGTGGCCGACATCCACGAGATGCTCGCCGACGGCGATGCCACCGACTACGGCCAGCTCGAGCCGGTGCCCTCGGGCTTCTTCGAAGACGAAGACCCGCGACTGGCGCGCCACGCGGCGTAGCAGGCCGCCCCACGACGCCTACGGCGTCTCTCTCCACCGCTGAGTTCGTGCCGCCTCGGCGCGGACAGACCGCCGTGAGGCCGATAGGCCGCGGAACTTGCTACGGCCTCGGGCACTCCATTGCGTGAAGCCTGCGGCCAATGATGTTGTAAGGTTGCGGCTGTGGGCGCGACTGATGATCATCGGCAATGATCGCCAAATCAAGGAACGCAACATGACCCGTCGTCAATGGCTCGGCCTGCTGTCCAGCCTCGGCTTCTCCGCAGCCGCCGTCAGCATCGCGCAGACCGGCGCGGCCGACCCCAAGGCCGCGCGCCCGCGCATCGAACCGCTGTTGCTCACCGATGCCCAATGGCGCCAACGTCTTACGCCCGCCCAGTACAACGTGCTGCGCGAGGAAGGCACTGAGCGCCCGGGCAGCAGCGCGTTGAACCAGGAGAAGCGCACGGGCGTCTACCACTGCGTGGGCTGCGACCTGCCGCTGTTCAACAGCAACACGAAGTACGAGAGCGGCACGGGTTGGCCCAGCTTCTTCACTGCGCTGCCCGGTGCGGTGCAGACCAAACGCGACTTCAAATCGCTCTTCGCAGCCACTGAGTACCACTGCGCGCGTTGCGGCGGCCACCATGGCCATGTCTTCAACGACGGGCCCAAGCCCACCGGCCTGCGCTACTGCAACAACGGCGTGGCGCTGAAGTTCGCGCCGGACGCTGCATGAACAAGCCCGGCACCACCTTGAGTTGGTCCGTCGGCGCGCTGGCCGCGGCCATCTTCGGCGTCGGTTTCACGCTGGCCGCGGGCAACCCGCTGGCGCAGGGCTCGACGGTCACGCCGCCCGCGCCGCCCGGCTTGGCCAAGGCGACCCTGGCCGGCGGCTGTTTCTGGTGCGTCGAGTCGGACTTCGACAAGGTGCCTGGCGTGGTCAGCACCACCTCGGGCTATATCGGCGGCAAGGTCGCCAACCCGACTTACGAGCAGGTCTCGGCCGACGCCACCGGACATGCCGAGGCGGTGGAGATCGTCTACGACCCCAAGCGTGTGAGCTATGAGCAGCTGATCGAGTACTTCTGGCGCACCATCGACCCGACCACCAAGGACCGCCAGTTCTGCGACACCGGCTCACCCTACCGCACGGCCATCTTTGCCCATAACAGCGGGCAACTCGCGGCCGCCAATGCCTCGCGGGCCAAGCTGGAGGCGACCAAGCCTTTCAAAGAGCCGATCGTCACCGAGATCGCGCTGGCCGGCCCCTTCTACGCCGCCGAGGGCTACCACCAGGACTACTACAAAAAGAATCCGATCCGCTACAAGTACTACCGCACGTCCTGCGGCCGTGAAGCGCGCATCACGCAACTTTGGGGCGGATTGCCGGTTCCACCCACCCCCTCCAACTAGGGCGAGGAAAAAGCGCTGCAGTCGCCCTACACTGGGCGCCATGATGCGATCGTTCCTGCCGTTGACATTGGCCGCATTTGCCGGTTCGGCCGTCGCCGCCCCGGCGTCGGCCCCAACCGCTTCTGCAGCGCCGGCGAACCGGGGCGCCATCACGACGGCCTGCGAGCGGGCGACCCAGCAGACGTTGCGCGACACGCGCGGCGCCACTGCCATGGCCAGCTTTACCGCGCCGCCATCGGTGCTGCCCGGCCCGGCCGACGCCGTCGAGCTCACGCTGCGTGGCGCCGGCCAGGTGCGCACGGCAAGCGGCACGCAATCGTTCAGCTACAGCTGCACCTACGACACGGGCGCCGGCGCGGTGGCCGGCGTCGTGGTGCGCGACGCCGGCTCACCGGCCCAAGCGGCCGCGGCCCGCGGCGTCGAACCCGACCTCAGCCATGTCTCGCCCGCCGCATGCGAATCGGCCGCCGCCAGCGCATTGAAGCGCCGCTGGCCCAATGTCGCGACGATCAGCTTCAGCGCGGTCACACGCCAGTTGAGCCAGGACGCCAGTGGCCACGCCAGCCTGCGCGGCCAGGGCATGGCGTTGCCGTCGGTGCATGACCCGGCAACCCATTTCAG
>JANMSS010000088.1:0-5570 GCA_031389585.1 Burkholderiales bacterium
ACGTAGTGCTGGTCGCGGTTGTACAGGTGCTTGGCCCGCAGCGCCGCGTAGACATGGTGCATCAGCGTGATGTTCGCCGGGTCGTACAGACTCGCATCCTCGGCGAGCAGGCCGGCTTCGCCGAGGATGCGCTCGGCGTTCTCATGACCGGCCTCGGTCAGGAAGACCTGGTGGCCCTTTTCGTCAACCGTGAAGTCGCCCGGATCGATCACGCCTTCGCCGGTGCGCAGGTCGAGTTCGCCGATCTGCTTCTTCAACTGCGGGATCACGGCGTTGATACGCACGTACAGCTCGGTGTGGTCTTCGGCCTGGCCGCTGATGATCAGCGGCGTGCGGGCCTCGTCGATCAGGATCGAGTCGACCTCGTCGACGATCCCGAAGTTCAGGCCGCGCTGCGTGCGGTCGGCGACCTCATAAACCATGTTGTCGCGCAGGATGTCGAAGCCGAACTCGTTGTTCGTGCCGTAGGTGATGTCGGCGGCATAAGCGGCCTGCTTTTCTTCGCGTGACAGGCCAGGCACGTTGATGCCGACGGTCAGACCCAGGAAGGTGTAGATGCGGCCCATCCATTCGGCATCGCGGCGCACCAGGTAGTCGTTGACGGTCACCAGGTGCACGCCCTTGCCGGCCAGCGCATTCAGGTAGATCGGCAAGGTGGCCATCAGCGTCTTGCCCTCGCCGGTGCGCATTTCCGCGATCTTGCCCTGGTGCATGGCAATGCCGCCGATCAGCTGGACATCGAAGTGGCGCATCTTCAGCGTGCGCTTGCCGGCTTCGCGGACCGCGGCAAAGGCCTCGGGCAGCAGCTCATCCAGGCTCAGGCCGGCGGCCACTTTCTGGCGCCATTCATCGGTCTTGCCACGCAACGCAGCGTCGTCAAGGGCTTCGAACGCAGGTTCGAGCGCATTGACTTTTTGCACAACGGCGCGGTACTGCGTGAGCAGGCGGTCGTTGCGGCTGCCGAAGATCGAGGTCAGGAGTTTGGGCAACATTCGCGTGAGGTTCTTTTCGTGGAGCGTGCGCAGCCCGAGCGCGATGGGGCAGGTCAGCGAAATCGCAAGCCCGTGGGCGGCCAGGGCACTCGCGCGCCCCAGTGCGCGTCAATCGCGCAAAACGTGGAATTTTACCTGGGGGTCGGGGCACGTGCCGATGGCTTGCCGGCACCGCGTGTCTCGCCTGCACGTCCTGCCAGAAAGCGTGCTGGATTCTGTGGCACGCCTTCGACCAGCACCTCGAAGTGCAGATGAGGGCCGGTCGATCGCCCACTGGTGCCAACCTGCGCCACCGCCTGGCCGCGCTTGACCAGGTCCCCCGTCGTCACGAGCACCTTCGAGGCATGGGCGTAACGCGTCAGCAGGCCGTTGCCATGGTCGATTTCGACCATGTGGCCATAGGCCGGATGCGGCGCCGTCGACACCACCATGCCGCCGGCGGCAGCCATGATCTGCGTGCCGACGTCGGCAGGAAAATCCAAGCCCGTGTGCAATGCCGGGCGGCCGGAGAAGGGGTCGGTGCGAAAGCCGAAACCCGAACCGATCGGACCCTGGATCGGTGCCGAACTGGGCACCATCAACTGTGCGAGACGGCCTTCAAGCAGCCGCGACTCGATCAGCGTGTAGAGGTCCGTGATCTGGTCTGTGCGTTCGTCGAGCCGGACGACATGACTGTTGAGACCATCGAGAGATAGCCGCTCTGCGTCGCCAAGCGCCGGCACGAACGGGCCGCCCTGAGCGGAAGGCTTGCCCGATGTGCTCCCTGAGGCCGCACCCGGCCGCAACAAGGGCTTGAACTCCTCGGGCTTGACGCCGGCCATTCCCGAGACACGGTCGCCCATGGCTTCGAGTTTGAGCAGCTTGGCCTGCATCTCGCCGACCTTCTGGGCCATCGCATCGAGGTTTTCGCGCAGGAAGCGGTCGCGCTGCGCGAACTCGTCTCGCACCACCAGCTTGAAGAGTTGGCTGACCACCGGCCAACCCTCGCGCGCCGCGGTCAGGAACACGAAGTGGTAGATGGCGCCGGACAGCAGGACCAGGACCAAGACCAACGCCGCCAGCGCCGCCCCCAGCTGAAGCCGGTTGAAGTGCAGCGCGCGCGTGTGCGCCAGGCTGCCGTGGGTGATGAGGATTTGCATCCGTCTAAACTCCTTTGCATGGCCAGCGCCAAAGCATCGACATCGAGCGTGCCCCTGGGCCTGCCCCTGGCGCGCGCGCTCGACCTGAACGCCAGTCTGGCTGATTTAGGGCGGCGCCTCGCGCAATCGAATGCGCGCTATGCCGCGATCTGCGTGCACCTGCCCGAGCCTTTGCGGCTGCAGGTGCGGCCCGGTCCGATCGACGACGAGGGATGGTCGCTGCTGGCCTCCAACGCGGCCGTTGCCGCCAAGTTGCGCCACCTGCTGCCGCGCCTGAATGACACGCTGCGCGAGCAGGGCTGGCCGGAATTGCCGATCCGCGTGCACATCCGCACTCGCTGAACGCTCCGGCCTCGTTGTGGTGCCGACTATCCGAATCGAACGGATGACCTTCCGCTTACAAGGCGGGTGCTCTACCAGCTGAGCTAAGTCGGCGCTGCCTGCGGCAATTCTAGGCCGCCGTCGCGACGTGGACGTTACTTGATGCGCTTGAGCGAAGGTCGCGCGCTGCCGGGGCCGGGTGCGGCCGGCGGCGGCTCCGGGGGCACCACCTCGGCGGTCGCCGGCGCTGGTGTATCGACCGCGGTCAACCGCGGTCCGCGGCGCGGCGTCGCAGAGCCCGCCGGCAACAGCGTAGGGGTGGCAATGCCAACGCCGCCCGCGGCGTTGGGCACCGGAAACGCCATGCCCTGCCCGTTCTCGCGGGCGTAAATCGCCACCACATGATCGATGGGCACAACGATTTCGCGGGCCGAACCGCCAAAGCGGGCCCTGAACTCGATCTGCTCATTGCCCAGCTTCAGGCCGCTGGTGGCCTCGAAGCCTACGTTGAGGACGATCTCGTTGTTCTTGACATGCTCCTGTGGCACCTGCACGCTGGCGTCGACGTAGACCGCGACGTAGGGCGTGAAGCCGTTGTCGGTACACCAGTCGTGCAGCGCACGGATCAGGTAGGGCCGCGTCGAACTGCCCTGACCTTCCGGAGCCGTTGGGACCGTCACTTGAGCCGGGCCCCCAAGGCGCTGCGTGCCGCCCCCCCCGGGCCACGCAGCGGCCCCTTTGGGTCCAGGGGGAGCGAACCCGCCTTGAGGCGGCTCGGCTGCGCGTTCATTACTTCCTCATCACCTTCTCTGACGGCGTCAGCGCCTCGATGTAGGCCGGTCGCGAGAAGATGCGCTCGGCGTACTTCAACAGCGGCAGCGCATTCTTTGACAGATCGATGTCGTAGTAGTCCAGGCGCCACAGCAGCGGGGCGATGGCCACGTCGAGCATCGAGAAGTCGTCGCCGAGCATGAACTTGTTCTTCAAGAAGATCGGCGCGAGTTGCGTCAGCCGGTCACGAATCTGGCCGCGCGCCTTCTCGAGCTGCTTCTCGGTGCCCTTGATGCCGTTGCGCGCCTCAAGGATGTTGACATTGGCGAACAACTCCTTCTCGAAGTTGAACAGGAACAGGCGTACGCGGGCACGCGCCACCGGGTCGCCCGGCATCAGCTGCGGGTGCGGGAAGCGCTCGTCAATGTACTCATTGATGATGTGCGATTCGTACAGGATCAGATCGCGCTCAACCAGGATCGGCACCTCGTTGTACGGGTTCATCAGCGCGATGTCTTCAGGCTTTGCGAACAGATCGACGTCGCGGATCTCGAAGTCCATGCCCTTCTCGAACAGCACGAAGCGGCAGCGGTGCGAGTAGGGGCAGGTGGTTCCGGAATAAAGCACCATCATGGTGAGGGGCTCCCTTGCTGGTGATCAGAGTGAATGGGGATCTTGAGAAGGTCTCAAATCATGAAGCGCAGTGGATGCGAGGCTCGCGTCCACTGCGCCACGGGCGGCGGCAGCGCTTACTTGATGTCCTTCCAGTACGCAGCGTTCAGACGCCACGCGATCACGGTGAACAGTGACAGGAAGAGCAGCACCCAGGCGCCGATCTGGACCCGTGACTTTTGCACCGGCTCGCTGGCCCACTGCAGAAAGGCCACCAGGTCAGCCACCGCAGCGTCGTAGGCGCGCGGGTTGAGCGTGCCTGGCTTGGTCACTTCCCAGCCGCTCAGGATTTTGACTTCGCGGCCGTGATCCTGCTTTTTCTCGAAAATCGGCTGGCGCTCGCCTTGCAACTCCCACAGCACATGCGGCATGCCCACATCAGGGAAGGCCAGGTTGTTCCATCCGGTGGGCTTGGTGTCGTCGCGGTAGAAGGTACGCAAGTAGGTGTAGAGGTAATCGGCGCCACTGCCCTGGCCCGCGGCCGACCGCGAGCGCGCGATCACCGACAGGTCTGGCGGCGTGGCACCGAACGAGGTCTTGGCCAGCTTGGCATCGAGCGATGCCTTCATCGTCTCGCCAATCTTGTCGCCGGCAAACAGCAGGTTGCTCTTGATCTGCGCCTCGGTCAGACCGATGTCGGTCAAGCGGTTGTAGCGCAGGTAGGCAGCAGCGTGGCAGTTCAGGCAGTAGTTGACAAACAGCTTGGCACCGTTTTGCAGCGCTGCGTCGTCGCCGAGCTTGTCGACCGGGAACTTGTCCCAGGCCAGGCCGCCCGCAGCCTGCGCGCCGCCGGCAAGCACCAGCAGCGTCAACAGCACGGACTGAAGGATTCTCTTGAGCATGGTCGTGGTTCTCTTCAAGGCGTTGCGGTCAGTGGGGCTGGAAGACCACGCGCTCGGGCACCGGCTTGAATTGCCCCAATCGGCTCCACCAAGGCATTAACAGGAAGAAACCGAAGTAATACACGGTGCCGATCTGCGCCATCAAAGTCTTGGCGTCAGAGACCGGCTCGATGCCAAGCCAACCCAGGATCAGGAACACGATGACGAAGACCGCGTAGACCGCCTTGTGCCAATCCGGCCGGTAGCGGATCGAGTGCGCCGGGCTGCGGTCAAGCCACGGCAGCGCGAACAGGATCATCACCGACGCGCCCATCACCACGACGCCCCAGAACTTGGCGTCGAAGGTCTTGAGCAGGGCGATAGCGACAACCGCCGACACAACCACGCCCACTTTGGCCATTGACGACAGGCCGCCCTTCCAGGCCGCCATCAACGCGCCCAGGCCCACCAAGGCGCAGAAGACGTTGATCATCGGGTCGGTGGTCGCCCGCAGCATCGAGTAGTACGGCGTGAAGTACCAGACTGGCGCAATGTGCGCTGGTGTCTTCAGCGGGTCGGCCGGAATGAAGTTGTTGTACTCGAGGAAGTAGCCGCCCATCTCGGGCGCAAAGAAGATGATCGCCGAGAAGATCATCAGGAAGACCGACACGCCGAGGATGTCGTGCACGGTGTAGTAGGGGTGAAAGGGGATGCCGTCGAGCGGCTTGCCCGAGGCGTCGCGCTTGGCCTTGATCTCGATGCCGTCGGGGTTGTTCGAGCCGACGTCATGCAGCGCGAAGATGTGGGCCACCACCAAACCGAGCAGGACCAGCGGGATCGCAATGACGTGGAAG
>JANMSS010000125.1:0-1776 GCA_031389585.1 Burkholderiales bacterium
CCGCCACGAACAAGGCCAACTTCGACACCCTGATGGGCATCACCGCCAAGGCCTTCGAAGGCGTCGAGCAACTCACCGCGCTGAACCTGCAGGTCGTCAAGACCAGCCTGGACGAAGCCGCCGAAGTCGGGCGCGCTGCGCTGCAGGCCAAGGACGCGCAAGCGCTGTTTGCACTGCAAGCCACGCTGCTGCAACCCAGCACCGACAAGGCCACCGCCTACGGCAAGCAGGTCTCGGGCATCGCCGCCGGCATCAAGGCCGACATCGAGAAGGTTGCCGGCAAGCAGGCCGCCGCCGCGCAAGAGTCGTTTGCCGCGATGATCGAAGCCGCCGGCAAGAACGCCCCCGTTGGTTCGAACCACGGCATCGACCTGTTCAAGCAGGCGATGACCACCGCGACCACCGCGTTCGACAGCATGCAAAAGGCCGGCCGCCAAGCTGCCGAGACCGCTGAAGCCAACTACGCCGCTGTGGCCGGCTCGGTGGCCAAGGCCACCGGCAAGGCCAAGCGCGGCTGAGCTTTGCGACAGTGAAGTGCGCGATGCCTCGGCATTGCGACTGCCCCGCCCCGATCGGTACTTGACCGACGCGGCGGGGCAACCTTTTTGCGCGCCACAAACCCAAGCTGATCGACTGCGCCCGCGACGCCACCCCATGTTCAAGCCACCCTCGTATTGGCCCACCCACCGCCGCCTGTTCCGCGGCAAGGGCTCGCGCAGTGTGATCACGACCTGGATCGTGGTGCTCCTGTCCGTCGCGGCGGCGGTGCTGCTCGCCAGCGTGCTGCGGCACCCGGCGGTCTGAGCGCATCCGGGCGCGGTCGCGCAGCCGGCCTGCTGACCGCGGACTCGACCTACTTGTCAGGCAGTGGCGCGCCGGTTGCGGCAGCCGCTGGCGATCCAGCTGCGCTACCTGGAAACGCTGACCGTGATTGCCGCCGACAGGAACTCGACCATCGTCTTCCCGCTGCCGATGGACATTGTCGCGCCGCTGCTCGACGCGGTGAAGCGCGGCGCGATCCCCGCGCCGGCGCCCTGAAGGCGCTGGCGCGATGGCGCCGAAAGGCGGAACATGGGCCTCGCAAGGAGACTCACCATGACCCCCGACACCACGCCGCCCGAGGGCGAACTCAACAAGCTGATCGACGAGCAGCTCGAACTCGCGGCGGCCAAGATCCCGGCCCTGGAGCCGGCCGTGGTGCACCCCTCACCGGTGGACCATGAGGAACGCCAAGCCGCCCACGCCACGCTCGAAGACGTGTTGCTCGGCAACGCCGTGCCCACGCCCGAAATGCTGGAAGAACTGGCCGCGCTCGACGCTGCGCCCGAGCTGAGCGAAGAGGAACTGGCGCGCCAGGCGCTGGCCGACGGCGGTGCCGACGACGACCCCGCGACACCCGAGTAGCGGTGGCGCCGGCGCCCAGACGCGCAAACCGATCAACAGCAGGGAGATGAACATGAACGACGAGACCTTCAACCTCAGCATCCGCAAGTTCCTGAAGACGGTGGGCGTGAGCTCGCAGCGCGAGATCGAACAGGCGGTGGCGAAGGCGATGGCGGCGCGAACGATCAGCGGCGGCGAGACGCTGCCGGCGACGATGCGATTGCAGATCCCGGGGCTGAAGCTCGATGTCAACTTCGACGGCGAGGTCAAGCTCGAGTAGCCGCTCCCACGCGGGCTCCGGCCCGGCCTCACAATCGGCAAAGACACAGGGTGGAGCGACATGCAGAACCGTCTTGCGCGTGCCGACGTTCCGGTCGAACTGACCTGGAACCT
>JANMSS010000142.1:0-15431 GCA_031389585.1 Burkholderiales bacterium
CGCCACTCGTCGCCAGGTTGCCCCGCGTTACCGTTCGACTTGCATGTGTAAGGCATGCCGCCAGCGTTCAATCTGAGCCAGGATCAAACTCTTCAGTTCGATCTTGATTTGCTCTTAGGAATCGAAGTGAACTTCACTTCATTTTCCATGAGCGTTTAAGGTCATGAGACCTGAGTCTTGCGATTGCTCACAAGCCCCTGGCACTCGCCTTCAAACGCCCACGCTTATCGGCTGTATCTTGTTAAAGAACTGCGCCTTTCGGCGCTGCTGACTTTCGTTCAGCGAGGAGATGGGATTATGCGATGTTTTGCAAATCTTTGTCAAGCACTTGGCTTCACATCCCCCTCGATGGCCCCGCACCTGACGGCTTTCGCCGAGAGGTGCGGTGTGAGCCGCGAAGCCTATGACTGTAGCACGCTTTCGTTTTGCGCCGACAAAATGACTAGAGATTTGCGACTAACTGCGGCGCAATCCAAATGCCGAGCCAGCCGCCAGATGGGGGTCGTCTGCCGCAAGCACTTGGGGCAGTGCCGCGCGCAGCTTAGTCGCGTCGGCACGTAGAACGGCCTGCTTCACGGCGGCGATCTGCCGCGGATGCATTGAGAAGCTGCGCAAGCCCATGGCCAGCAACAGGGCCGTGAACCCCGGATCACCCGCCATTTCGCCGCAGACGCTGACCCCTTTGCCGGATTCGCGCGCCTTGGAGATGGTTCCCGCGATGAGCGCGATCACCGCAGGGTGCCAGGGGTCATAAAGGTGCGCGACGTGCTCGTCGGCGCGGTCGATCGCCAGCGTGTACTGAATGAGGTCGTTGGTGCCGATAGAGACGAAGTCGAAGTAGCGCAGCAAGCTGTCGAGCATCAGCGCAGCAGCTGGCACTTCGATCATTGCGCCGACTTCAATATCGTCAAATGCGCGCCCGGCATCGCGCAGCTGCTGCTTGGCGCGGGCCAACGCCTCGAGCGTCATGCGCGCTTCGCTCAGCTGCGCCACCATGGGCAGCAACAGTTTGACCTTGCCGTACGCGCTGGCTCGCAGGATCGCTCGCAGCTGCTGCCGAAACATGGAAGGCTCGGCCAAGCTCCATCTGATGGCGCGCAATCCGAGCGCGGGATTCAGAGTGTGCTCGTGCCGCAATTCGTGGATGGTTAGCCGATCCAAAGCCTTGTCGGCACCGATGTCGACCGTACGGATCGTCACTGGCAGGCCGTTCATCGCCAGCACCACAGCGCGATAGGCCTCGAACTGCTCATCCTCGCTAGGCAGATCTTGGCCGCGGTTCATGAACAAGAACTCGCTGCGAAACAACCCGACACCGACAGCACCGGCATCAATGGCAATGGCAGCATCATCTGGCATTTCGATGTTGGCGAGCAACTCAACGGCTTCGCCATCGAGCGTGACGGCTGGCGTATGCCGCAGTCTGTCTAGACGAGCTCGCTCAAGCTCGTTCTGGCGCTGTCGAAAGCGGTACTCCTCGAGAACGATCGGCGGCGGGTTGACGATCACCACCCCGCAATCGCCGTCAATGACGACCCAGTCATCCTGCCGAATCAGTCGGCTGGCCTCGCGTGCCCCCACCACGGCCGGGATGTCCATGCTGCGTGCAACGATGGCCGTATGCGAAGTACGGCCGCCGACGTCGGTGACAAAGCCCGTAAACACACTGCGCTTAAATTGCAGCATGTCTGCCGGAGAAATGTCGCTCGCCACCAGCACCAGCGGCTCTTCACCACCAAAATCACGCGGACCCGGGGCGGCCATGCGTTGCCCAGCAGACGCGCCGCGTGTCAGTGCGGCCAAGATGCGCTCGGTGACCTGCTCGAGGTCAGCTTTGCGCTCTCGCAGATACTCATCCTCCATGTCGTCGAAGTGGCGCGCCAGCACCTCGAGTTGCGCCGACAAAGCCCACTCGGCGTTGTAGTGGCGCTCCCGAACCCAATGCCCGGCGGCACCGGTGAGCGACTCATCGCGCACGAGCATCAGGTGCACATCGATCAATGCCGAGAGTTCAGCCGGCGCGTCGACCGGCATGTCACGTTGCAAGGCAATGAACTCGGCAGCTACGACGTCGCGTGCGCCGCGCAGACGTCCGACTTCGGCCTCGACCTGATCGGGCGCCACGAAGTAGTGCGCCACGTCGACTCGGCCCGACGCGACCAGCACTGCGCGACCAATCGCTACGCCGCGTGAAATAGCCAGACCGAAGACCTGGATGCTCATGCGATCGAATGTAGCAGCGGTGCGAGGCGCTAAAGACGCCGAGCGTTACTGTCCTTCGCCGAAACGTTCTTCAATCAACGCGGCTATGGCGGCCAGCCCCTGCACCTCGTCGGCGCCGTCGGTCTCGATTTCGACTTTACTACCCATGCCCGCCGCAAGCATCATCACACCCATGATGCTCTTGGCGTTGATGCGCCGGCCATTGCGGCTCATGTACACATCGCAGGCGAAGCTGCCGGCCAACTTGGTGAGCTTGGCCGATGCACGGGCATGAAGGCCCAGCTTATTGCTGATCGTTACGGTGGTCTTTTGCATCGGGGTCGGGCAGTTTCCGAGCCTGGTCATGCGGTCGCGACGGATCGACCTGCATCGTGCCCTGCTGGGCGCCTGCCAATACTCGAGGTACCAACTTGTCCAACGGTTCGCTGGCGTAGCCAAGCGAGCGCCACAGCATCGGCACGCTGACGCCCGTGATCACCCTGATTCGCACGCCATCAGCGAGTCGCTGCGCCACATTGCACGGCGTGGCGCCAAACACGTCGGTCAGTATCAGCGTCTCGGGCGTGCCCATGCGCGCGAGTAACGCCTTGGCTTGGGCTTCAACCTCTTCGACTGGCATGTCGGCCGGCACGTCGAGTACGGCAAGCGAAGAGGAGCAGTCTGGGTACACATGTGTTGCCACCGCGCGCAATGCCGAGGCAAGCGGGGCGTGGGCAATGACAAGCAAACTGGGCATGTTGGTTTCGGACAGGTGTCGCCGATTATCCTGGTTGTGCGCCGCGCCGTCGCCCGCGCAGAAGGAACCACGCGTACGACAGGGCTCCACCCAGCGCGAAGAGACCGAACGCCGCCTGGAATGCCCGCAATCGAGGCCAGCCCAGAGCCAACAGGGCGTCAATGGTCAGGCCAATACCCCACTGCACGCAGAACACACCGAGGAAAATCACCAGGTTGAACGCAGACAGGGCGCGCCCTGCCGCCGCGGCCGGAAAGGCCTGGGCAACGGCCGGCTGGCTGAGTGCGACGAAGGTGCACGAGACACACCACGACGCCCACCAAGCTGCGCCAACACGCGGCCCCAGCGCGACTGCGCCAGCCAGCAGCAGCAATGACACCGGCACGCCCAACGCGATCAGTCGATCGACCTGCCAACCGCGGCGAATCACATGCGGCATCACGACGCCCCAGCTAAAGAACGCAAACAGCATCGACAAATTGATCGCAAACAAGCCGCTCGCCGCCTCGGCCGCGCTATACCCGGCCACGTCGGTGAGCCACGGCCCGGCCCATAGCGACTGCACCGCGAGCAGGCCGCCATAGACGAAGAAGGCCATCGGCGCCAGGCGCACGAAGTAAGGGTGGCGAAAGATCTCACGGTACCCAAGCACCGGCGTATCTGCTGACAGCGGCGTCGCAGGATCCCGCGGCACTACTGAGGCGATCAGCATCGTGGCCAATGCCAGAAGCCCCGCAACCCACCAGAACAGCCCCCGCCAGCCCAGCGCAGGCAGCAGCCACTGCACTGGCAGGGTCGAGGCCAGCATCCCCAGCGAGCCGGTCATCAGCATCCACGAATTGGCGCGCAGTTGCGCGGCTGGGCTGAAGTGACGGCGGTAAGCCGTCAGCGGCGCCATCAGGCAGGCCGACACGCCGACGCCGATCAGTGCGCGCGCGGCCAACAGCGACGCAAAATCGCGGGCCAGTGCGAACGCCGCGCACGCAATCACCGCCAGCGTGAGGAACAGCATCAGCACGCGACGAGGGCCGTAGTGGTCGAGTGCGCGGCCCAGCGGCAGCTGCATCAACGCAAACCCGAGGAAGTAGGCACCGGCGAGCAGGCCAAGTTCGCCGGCCGACAGGCCAAGCTCGGCGCTGAACGTAGGCGCCAGCGTGGCCGTCACCGCACGCAGTAGGGCCGAGAAGAAGTACGCGAAGGCGAAGGCGGCGAACATCGCCGCCGCAGCACGCGCCCCACCAGCCAGCGCGGGTACTGCCGCCGCGGCGGCATTCATGTCGGCAGACGCAGCGCGCCGAAGAATGTTTCGACGGCCTGGACGTCCAGTTTTTCGCCGACCATCGTGGCCTGGAAGACTCGCATGCCACGCGAGAACACCGCCACCTGCTCCTCGACCCTCCGACCGTCGCCGAGTTGTCCCGCGAACGCTTGTCGACCCGTATGCGGGTTGGGCGTCATGCCTTCGATGTGCGACGGCGCAATGGCGTGCGAACCCATTGCGCCGATGTTGCGCGCCGCCGCTGCGGCAAGTTCGTCAAGTGCTTGTCCGATAAGCTGCGGCTGTCCGATGTCGGCAAACGCCACCGCGTAGGTGGCACCGCCAGCCGAGCATGAAAACAGTGACATCTCGACCGTTACCCCCACGATTCGCAGCTGGCGCGTATTGCCAGCAGGCTTGCACGGGAACAACGCCACCAGGCCGGACGACTCCGGGCGCACTTCTCGCCAGTCGAGCGTCGGCGCGCAGGCCACATTGGCGCACGCCAAGATCAGCCCCGCAGTCATCGCACGCGCCTTCATGGTTCGATTATCCGGGCGGCACGCTTACGATCAGCGCATGAGCCAAGCCCCCACCCTGCCGCCCGGCGCACTGGCCGGCGTTCGCGTGCTCGACCTGTCGCGCGTGCTCGCCGGCCCGTGGTGCACCCAGACCCTGGCCGACCTCGGCGCCGACGTGATCAAGGTCGAGCGCCCGAGCAGCAACGGCCATCCTGGCGGCGACGACACGCGCGGATGGGGCCCGCCCTTCCTGCAGGACAGGGCAGGCCATGACACCGCCGAGGCCGCGTATTACTTGGGATGCAACCGAAACAAACGCTCGATCACCATCGACCTGGCCCAGCCCGAGGGCCAATCCCTGATCCGCAAGCTAGCGGCCGAGTCTGATGTCCTGGTCGAGAACTTCAAGGTCGGCGACATGGCGCGCTATGGCCTGGATGCACTGACCTTGCTGGCCGCCCAGCCGCGCCTCGTGTACTGCTCGATCACCGGCTTTGGCCACACCGGCCCGTACCGTGACCGCGCCGGCTATGACTACGCGATTCAGGGGCTCGGCGGTTTGATGAGCGTGACCGGCGAGCGCGACGACCGGCCCGGCGGCGGCCCGCAGAAGGTCGGCGTGGCAGTCGCCGACCTGTTCACCGGTTTGTACGCGACCGTGGCCATCCTGGCCGCGCTGCGCCACCGCGATGCGAGCGGCATGGGCCAGCACATCGACATGGCCCTGCTGGATACCCAGGTGGCGATGCTGGCCAACCTGGGCGCCAACTACCTGGTCACTGGCGCAGCGCCGCAGCGCGCCGGCAATGCGCATCAGAACATCGTGCCCTACCAGGTCTTCGAAGCCTCCGACGGCCACCTGATCCTGGCGGTCGGCAATGATGCCCAGTTCGTCCGTTTCTGCGAAGTCGCCGCCCGACCTGAGTTGGCGCGCGACGAACGCTTCATTCGAAATGCAGACCGCGTGCGCAATCGTGAGTTGCTAGTGCCGATGCTGACCGAATTGTTGCGCAAGCAAAGCAAACAACAGTGGCTAACCGCGCTAGAGAAAGCCAAAGTTCCCTGCGGCGCGATCAATGATCTGGCCGAGGTTTTCGCCGACCCGCAAGTCCAGGCGCGCGAGATGGCACTGCCCGTAGCGCACCCGCTGAACGACACGCTGCGCCTCGTGGCCAGCCCGATGAAGTTGTCTGCCACGCCGGTGCAGGTGCGCCGGGCGCCACCGCTGCTTGGGCAGCACACCGACGAGGTGCTGACTGAATTGGGTCTTGGCTCCGATGAGCGTTCGCGCCTGCGCGAACGCGGCGTCGTCTGATCAGCCGCCGAAGACTTTTTTCAGAATCGCGCTGCCGGTGCGCACCGGGTCGCGGCGGATCTTCTTTTCTTCCTCGCCGATCATGAAGTACAGGCCGTCGAGCGCTTTGCCGGTGACATAGCCCTTCAGGTCGGCATCCTCCTGCTTCATCAAGCCCATGCCGGCCGCCTTGCCGGCGACAGCGTCGTACTTCTGCGCCAGCGCCACCTTCTCGGTGGTGCGACTGACGATTGGGAGGAACTTCTGGCCGATCGACTCGCGCGTCTTGGTACTGAAGAACTGGGTCACGGAGGTTTCGCCGCCGCGAACGATCTGCAGCGCATCTTCGACCGACATCGACTTCACGGCACTGACCAGCAAGGCCTTGGCCTCGGGCATCGCAGCCTCAGCGGCGCGGTTCATGGCGAGCACCAATGCATCGACGCGCTTGCCCTGGCCGGTGAGCTTCAACAACTTGGCGGCGTCATGCAGGAACCCTGGCAGTTCGATGCGCACGCTCGGGTTGCCGAGAAAGCCGTCGCTGCGCCCAAGCAGGCTCACTGCGCTGTTGGCGCCGCGCTCAAGCGCCGCGCGCACGCCGGCCGCAGCGTCGCCCTCACTGAGCGCGAATGCCGAGGCCCCACCGGCAAAGCTGATCGCCGGCGCGGCGAGTATCGTGGTCGTAAACTGTCTGCGTCGCACTTGAGATGTCTCCATGATGCTAGCCCGCCCTGTACTCGTCACTGTGTTCGCAGCCGCTGTGCTGGCCGCGGGCGCATTGGCGTGGCGCGCGGCGGCAACTGACGAGGTCGCCCTTGCAGTGTCGTACACGCTGCTGGACGGGCGCAAGGGCAACACCGCATCGATGCGGGGTAAGGTGATCCTGATCAATTTCTGGGCCACCAGTTGCGCCACCTGCGTGGCCAAGATGCCAGAGATCGCTGCCACGCACCAACAGTTCAAGAGCCGCGGCTTTGAAACGCTGGCGGTAGCCATGCGCCATGACGCACCCGCTAGCGTCGTGCACTTCGCGCAGACGCGCCAACTGCCCTTCGGCGTGGCCATCGACAACACCGGCGAGATTGCCCGGCGCTTCGGCGACATACAACTCACGCCCACGACGCTGCTGATCGACAAGCGCGGCCACATTGTCAAGCGTTACGTCGGCGCGCCCGACTTCGCCGCGCTGCACGCGCTGATCGAGATACTTCTGGCCGAAGCTTGAGCTGAATTCGGCCGGCTCAGCCGCCCTGTTTGTCTCGAGTCCGGGCGCGCGCAGCGCGGCCTCTGAGCTTCCACAAGTTGAGCTGTGCGCGGCGCTCAAGCGCTGTCATCGTGTCGCGTTTGTGCTCACGCTCGAGCTTGTGAAAGTTGGTCAGACGATCGGCTTCGACACCCCCGCGTACCGCGCAACCCGGCTCGTTCTGGTGTCGACAGTCTCGAAAGCGACAACGCTGCGCCAGTGCCATCACGTCGTCGAAACCGGCGCCCGCCACATCGGTGGCTGGCCGCAGCGTGCGCACCCCGGGGGTGTCGATCACGCAGGCCCCTGTGGGCAAGCGGTGCAGTGAGCGCACCGTCGTCGTGTGGCGGCCGCGACCGTCGCCATGGCGCACGCCGCCGGTGTCTTGCACCGCCGCACCCAGCAGGGTGTTGGTCAGCGTCGACTTCCCGGCACCGCTCGATCCCAGCATGACGAGGGTTTGCCCAGAGGCGAGCCACGGCACAAGCTGCGCCGCCGCCGCGGCGTCAAGCGCGTTGACAGCGACGATGTTCAACCCTGCCGGCAGCCGCGTGAGCAGCGTCTGAACGCGCGGCTCGATCTCGGCGACACACAAGTCGGCCTTGGTCAGCACCACGACCGGATCGACCCCGCTGCCCTGCACCAGCGCCAGGTAGCGCTCGAGCCGGCGCGGGCTGAAGTCGGCGTCCAGCCCCATCACCAGCAGCGCGGTGTCCACGTTGCTGGCAAAGACCTGAGGCAGGCCGTGCATGTCGCGGCGCGCCAGTTGCGTCTGCGGTGCAATGCGCGCGTGAGTCCACCAATCGCCATGGCGATCGGCTTCGGCCAACACCCAATCACCGACCGCGAGCGAGTCGCCGTCGTCAACCAGGCAGCGCGACAAGCGCGGCAACACGCGCGAGGTGAATTCGGCGACGCCATCGTGCACACACAGCGTTTCGCGATGCACTGCGGTCACCCGCAGCGGTGCGCCAGTCAAGTGTTCTTGCGCCAGCGCGATGGCGCGAGCCATCGTCATTGACAACCCGATCGGCCGCAGCCGATCGAAATCCAGTTCCTGCATCTTGATCTCCATCCAACGGGGGCAGCCGGCGCGCGCAAGCGCATACGGCAGCGCGCTTCGCGCAGGCGAAGCGAACGGGTCGAGGGTGGGAATCAGTTCGGTAGCCGGCGGGCCACCGATGCAGGCCGGAAGGCCTGGCTCAGCAAGCCGGCGAGCGGACCGAAACGATCCCGCGGGTCACGACAAGGTCGGTCATGTGGCGTTCCATGTGCATCTCCTTTCGGGTGTCGGTGGTGGACAGGGGCGCGAGTGTGAACTCGCCGGAGTGCACCGTCAAGCGACTGCGACTGCGCCCGACACCAGCGCCCGACACCTGCAAGAGTTGACGGGTTGACCGCGGGGGGCTGCTCGGCGGCGCCCACTCAGCCGCTGTCGTTGAGCGCCTGCAGGCGTTCCAGCGTGCCGACATCGGTCCATGCCCCGTCCCATGCCTGTGCGCCCAGGCGGCCGGCGGCGAGCGCGGCGTCCAGGCGCGGGCGCAGCGGCAGGCGGGTGCCGGGGGCGATGCCTTCAAACAGCTCGGCGCGGAACAGGCCCACGCTGGCCCAGGTGCGGCGCGACTCGTTCAGGCAGGCCAGGCCGGTCGCCGCGTCGATGCCGTAGTCGCCCTGCGGGTGGTGCGGCGCATTGGCCACCAGCCACAGGTGGGCCAGCTCGGTGCTGGCGGCAAAGTGGGCGGCGTGGCCGGCGCTGAATTCAAAGTCGGGCAGGAACACGTCACCCGAGACGACCCAGAAGCTGGCGGCCGCGGTGTCGTCGTTCTGGGCCAGCCAGGGCAGGGCGTTGGCAATGCCGCCGGCAGTCTCCAGTGCGCCGCCGTGGTCGCTGGCTTCGGTGGCGTAATGGATCGTCAGGCCCCAGCGCGAGCCGTCGCCAAGCACGGCCGGAAAGGCCTCTTCGAGCCAGGCGGTGTTGATCACGACGCGACGCACGCCGGCGCGGGCCAGCGCTTCGAGATGCCACTCGATCAGCGGCTTGCCGCGCACCAGCAGCAGCGGCTTGGGGCAGACGTCGGTCAGGGGGCGCAATCGCTCGCCGCGGCCGGCAGCGAGGATCAGGGCAGGCGGTTGCGGGTGCATCGGCGCGCAGTGTAGGCGCGCGCCCCGGCCCGCGGTCGCGGCATGGGCCGGGTGCGGCTAGCCCAGGCCGACCGGCGCCGGCGCCTGGTTGACGATGCGCGAAAAGAGCGGCCGGAATTCGTCGTCGGGCTCGTGCCCGGTGAGGGGGTCGCGGTTGGCGGCGAAGGCCTCGTCAATGGCCCGCCAGTCGACAGCGTCCAGCGCACGCTGCGCGGCTGGCAGCACCTGGCTTTCCTCGACCGCCATATGGCGCAGGTAGAAGTCGACATAGCCGCGCACGGCATGCTCGAAGGCCTCGCGGCGCGACTCGCCGAGCACCTCGAAGGCCAGCAGCGCATGTTCGAGGTCGCGGATCGCGCGCTCGCCATGCTCATGGTCGCGTTCAAGCTGGTCCAGCGTGGCCGCCAGTTCGGGGCAGCGTTGGCGCACGCGCGGAAACAGCAACTCGTCTTCCTTGCGGTGGTGCAGCCGCTCGGGAAACTCGTCGACGTAGAACAGCATGGCGCGCAGCAGCGCAAAGTCGGGCAACTCGCCGCGGCGGCGCGACAGGTCCAGCAGCTGCGGCAGCGAGCGCAGAATCGCCGCCAAGGCGGCATGCTCCTGGCGGATCACGGTGAGGGCGTTGCTGGGCATGGCGGGGTGCTCCCGGGCTCGACGATGCTGTCAGCATCGCAGCGCGACGATCGCCTGGCTTGATGCAGCGCAAGGGGGTGCAGGGGCGCCGCTTAAAATCATGCGCTCCTCCCGCCCGCCGCCCCAGTGGCCCTCACCCGCGCCCGCCGCGCCCCGCCCGCATGTCCAGCCTCGATACCCAACGCGTTCCCGACACCAGCGCGCCCGTGCCCCTGTCGCAATCCAGCCGCGAGGCGCTGATGGCCAACGCGATCCGCGCGCTGGCGATGGACGCGGTGCAGCAGGCCAATTCGGGCCACCCCGGTGCGCCGATGGGCATGGCCGAGATTGCGGTGGCGCTGTGGGGCCGCCACCTGCGCCACAACCCGGCGCACCCGCTGTGGCCGGGGCGTGATCGCTTCGTGCTCTCCAACGGCCACGGCTCGATGCTGCTCTATGCGCTGCTGCACCTCACCGGCTACGACCTGCCGATGAGCGAGTTGCGCAACTTTCGCCAGCTGCACAGCAAGACGCCGGGCCATCCCGAGGTCGGCATCACGGCGGGGGTCGAGACGACGACCGGCCCGCTCGGCCAGGGCATCGCCAACGCCGTAGGCATGGCGCTGGCGGAGAAACTGCTGGCGCATGAGTTCAACCGCCCAGGACACGCCGTGGTCGACCACCGCAGCTACGTCTTCCTCGGCGACGGCTGCCTGATGGAGGGCGTGAGCCACGAAGCCTGCGCGCTGGCCGCGGCGTGGAAGCTGAACAAGCTGATCGCGGTCTACGACCACAACGGCATCAGCATTGACGGCCGCGTCGAGCCCTGGTTCGTCGACGACAGTGCCAAGCGTTTCGAGGCCTATGGCTGGAACGTGATCCGCGATGTCAACGGCCATGATGTGGCCGCCGTCGATGTGGCCCTCACCCAAGCCAAGAAGAGCGCCTGCAAGCCAACCCTGATCATCGCCCGCACCAGCATCGGCAAGGGCTCGCCGAATCGCGCCGGCACCGCCAAGGCGCATGGCGAAGCGCTCGGCACCGACGAGGTCAAGCTCACGCGCGCCGCGCTGGGCTGGACCCATGAGCCCTTCGTGATCCCCGAGGCCGCCTACTCGCATTGGGATGCCAAGGCGCGCGGCGCGCAGGCCGAAGCGGTGTGGGAAGCCACACTGGCCGCCTACAAGGCCGCACACCCGGCATTGGCGGCCGAATTCGTGCGTCGCACCCGCGGCGAGTTGCCGACCGACTTTGCCCAGACCGTCGTCGACGCCACCGTCGCGGCCCACGCGAAAGCCGAGACGCTGGCCTCACGCAAGGCGAGTCAGAACGCGCTCGAGGCCTTCACCAAAGCGCTGCCCGAAATGCTCGGCGGCTCGGCTGATCTGACCGGCTCGAACCTGACCAACACCAGCAGCGCCACGGCGTTGCGCTTCGACGCCGATGGCGTGCCCAACGGCGGACGCCACATCAACTACGGCGTGCGCGAATTCGGCATGGCCGCGGTGATGAACGGGGTGGCCCTGCACGGCGGCCTGATCCCCTACGGCGGCACCTTCCTGACCTTCAGCGACTACAGCCGCAACGCGATCCGGATGGCCGCGTTGATGAAGCTGCGCGTGATCCATGTCTTCACCCACGACAGCATCGGCCTGGGCGAAGACGGCCCGACGCACCAGAGCGTCGAGCATGCCGCCAGCCTGCGCCTGATCCCGGGCCTGGACGTCTGGCGCCCGGCGGACACGGCGGAGACCACGGTGGCCTGGGCTGTCGCACTGGGCAATGCAGCGCGGCCCAGCGCCCTGCTGCTCTCGA
This sequence comes from Burkholderiales bacterium, assembly GCA_031389585.1. Lineage (GTDB taxonomy): Bacteria > Pseudomonadota > Gammaproteobacteria > Burkholderiales > Burkholderiaceae_C > CADEEN01. The sequence continues at coordinate 11,845 of JANMSS010000142.1, forward strand.
GGCAGAACCTGCCTTACCTGCCAAAGGCGGCGCTGGACAGCATCAGCCAGGGCGCCTATGTGCTGGCCGAGCCGGGCGAGGTCGGCCTGAAAAAGGCCGCGCAAGCGGTCATCGTCGCCACCGGAAGCGAGGTGCAGCTCGCCCTGCACGCGCAGCAACTGCTGGCCACGCAGGGCATCGCGGTGCGTGTGGTGTCGATGCCGAGCACGACGGTGTTCGACCGCCAGAGCCCGGCCTACAAGTCGCTGGTGCTGCCGCCCAAACTGCCGCGCATCGCGGTCGAGGCGGGCGTCACCGACGGCTGGTGGAAGTACGGCTGCGCCGCGGTGGTCGGCATCGACACTTATGGCGAGAGCGCGCCCGCACCGGCGCTGTTCAAGCATTTCGGCTTCACCGCGCAGAATGTGGCCGATACGGTGAGCAAGGTGCTGCAGCGCTGAGCGCCGATGTACGTCAACGAAAGGGAGGCACGAACCATGCATAAACGACTCGCGATCGCTGCGGCGACTTTCTTCTGCGCTGCGGCTGCGGCGCAAACCCTCTCGGGCATCAAGCTCGAACCGGCCAGCGTCAAGGTCGGCGAGCCGGTCAAGATCACCGGCACATTCGACAACGCCGACAACCCGAACTGCAACGTGAGGTTGCATTTCGGCGACGGGCAGACGCAGGATTTCAAGATCAACCAGTTGAAAGATGTGCCGCTGGTCGCTTCGCGCAGCTACGCCAAGGCCGGCCAGTACAAGGTGATGATCGAGCCGAAGACCGCGCTGCCCACGCTCAAGTGCGTGGGCGCAAACCAGACGGCGACAGTCACGGTGGCGGCGGCCGCGCCAATGGCGGCGTCGGCACCCGCAGGCAGGGCCCTGGCCGCTGCGCCGGCCTGCCCCGCAGGCTGGAAGCTCGATGCCAAGAGCGTGAACAAGAAGAGCGGCGCCTACACCTGCACCGCCAGAATCGGCACGCCGCTGCCGCTGGCCAGGCTCGATTGCAACGAGCCGCTCGGCTACTTCGAGAGCAAGTCCAGGGGCCAGCTCGGCTGCCGGCCCTGACCTTCCATTTTCACTGCTGACAAGGAGTCAAACCAACATGACGATCAAGGTAGGCATCAACGGTTTCGGCCGCATCGGCCGCATGGTGTTCCGCGCCTCCGTGCAGAACTTCTCCAGCGACATCGAGGTCGTGGCTATCAATGACCTGCTCGAACCCGACTACCTGGCCTACATGCTGCAGTACGACTCGGTGCACGGCCGCTTCAAGGGCAGCATTGCGGTCGAGGGCAACACCCTGATCGTCAACGGCAAGCGCATCCGCCTGACGGCGCTGAAGGACCCGGCGGAGCTGAAGTGGGGCGAGGTCGGCGCCGACGTGATCGTCGAGGCGACGGGCCTGTTCCTGACCAAGGAAACCTGCCAGAAGCATATCGACGCCGGTGCCAAGAAGGTCATCCAGTTGGCGCCGAGCAAGGACGACACGCCGATGTTCGTCTATGGCGTCAACCACGCGAGCTATGCCGGCCAGTCGATCATCTCCAACGCCTCGTGCACGACCAATTGCCTGGCCCCGGTGGCCAAGGTGCTCAACGACAGCTTCGGCATCAAGCGCGGCCTGATGACCACCGTGCATGCGGCCACGGCGACGCAGAAGACCGTCGACGGCCCGAGCAACAAGGACTGGCGCGGCGGCCGCGGCATCCTGGAGAACATCATCCCGAGCAGCACCGGCGCGGCCAAGGCCGTCGGCGTAGTGATCCCCGCGCTGAACAAGAAGCTGACCGGGATGGCCTTTCGGGTGCCGACCTCGAACGTGTCGGTGGTCGACCTGACGGTCGAACTCGAACGCGAGGCCAGCTACGACGACATCGTGCAGGCCATGAAGGCCGCGGCCGCGGGCCCGATGAAGGGCGTGCTGAAGGTCACCGAAGACAAGGTGGTGGCCAGCGACTTCCGCGGCGAGCCCTGCACCAGCATCTTCGACGCCGACGCCGGCATTGCGCTGGACAAGACCTTCGTCAAGGTCGTGGCCTGGTACGACAACGAATGGGGCTACTCGAACAAGGTGCTGGAGATGGTGCGCGTGATCGGAAAGTGACGGCTCCAACACGCCTGCGCTGAGTCGACAGAGGCCGCAACTGCGGCCTTTTTCACGTCCGCGACAAAAGCGCGCCTGGCCCTCACACTCGGCAACATTGCGTTGCGCGGCGCTACGTAGACTCGCCCGATGAAACACCTGCATGTGCTCCTGGTCGCCCTGCTGCTCGGCTTGGCCGGCAACGCGGCGTTTGCTGAGCGCACGCCGCCGCGGGTCATGCCGCTCACCGATGACGGCAACACAAGGGTGATCGTCAAGTTCAGGCCGGGTGCAGCGCTGCTGCGCGCGCACGCGCTCAGCGCGACAAGTGGCGCAGCCGCAGTCACGACGGCACTTGCGGCGCGCACGGCCGTTCTCGGCGCGCGCCTGGGGTTGCGCTTGCGCGCCGGCCCCGCGTTGACCGATCGGGTTCAGGTGGTACTGGCCGAGGGCGTCGACGCACGCACCCTGGCGGCGCAGTTGGCGCGTGACCCCGATGTCGAATACGCCGAAGTGGACCGCCGCGCGCGCCGCCTGCTGGTGCCCAACGACCCGCGCTTTGCCAGCGTCGGCGGCAGCGGCCCGGCAGCCGGCCAGTGGTACCTGAAGGCAGCGCTCGGCGAGGTGGTGTCGTCGATCGACACCGTCTCGGCCTGGGACACCACGACCGGCAGCGCCAGCATCGTGGTCGCGGTGCTGGATACGGGCGTGCGCTTCAACCACCCCGACCTGGCCGGCAAGTTACTGCCCGGCTACGACATGGTCAGCGACGACACGGTCGCCAATGACAACCAGCCTGGCCGCGACAGTGATGCCAGCGACCCCGGTGACTGGACCACTGAAGCGGAAGCCAACGATCCAAGCAGCCCGTTCAATGAGTGCGGGCGCCTCGATCCGGCAACGGGTCGCTACACCGGTGAATCGAGTTCATGGCATGGCACGCAGGTGGCGGGGATCATCGGCGCGGCCACCGACAACGGCCTCGGCATGGCCGGTGCCGGTTGGAACGTGCGTGTGCTGCCGGTGCGCGTGCTCGGAAAGTGTTTCGGCTACTCCTCCGACATCCACGCCGGTATCCGGTGGGCAGCGGGCGTTGCGGTACCGGGCCTGCCGGTCAATCCGAACCCGGCGCGGGTGATCAACCTCAGCCTGGGCAGCAGCGGGGCTTGCAGTCAAGGTTATCGCGACGCCATTGCGGAGGCCAACGCGGCCGGTGCGGTGGTGGTGGTGTCGGCGGGCAACAGCGCCGGCCTGGCCGCCAACTCACCAGCCAATTGCCCCGGCGCAATCGGCGTTGCCGCGTTGCGCCATGCCGGCACAAAAGTCGGTTTCTCCGATGTCGGGCCCGAGATCTCGATCGCCGCACCCGGCGGCAATTGCGTCAACCTGAGCGGCCCCTGCCTGTACCCGATCCTGACCACCACCGACAGCGGTTCGACCGTGCCCGCGTCATCGACCTACAGCGACAGCGTCAACATCAGCGTCGGCACCAGTTTCTCGGCCCCGCTGGTCTCGGCCAC
>JANMSS010000159.1:0-7318 GCA_031389585.1 Burkholderiales bacterium
GCCAGCCAGGCGGGTTTGGGCAGGCTGCCGGCGATGGCGGTGCGGAACATGCGGGTCTCCTTCGGGCTTTGGCCGAGGATACCCAATGGGCTTTTAGTCCTGGCGCCAGCGGTCGCCCGCACCGAGGCCCGTGGGCGCGCGCAAGGCTTCGATGGCGGCCACATCGCCGAGCAAATGAGCGCGCCACCACAGTGTGGTGATGGCGCTCACCAGCGCGTGGTGCTGCGTCTCGTTGTCGGCCGCACTGGGCTCGCGCCTGAGTGGCCCGAAGCGCGCGCGCAGGCGCTGCTCGCCGTTGCCGCCAAAGCTCATGTGGTCGGCGCCCGCCAACCACAGCAAGGCGCGCCGCCCCGGCGGCAGGCTGTCGTAGACGCGGGCGCGGTCCTCGCCGGTCACGGCCTTGCGCAGCGGGTCGTCGTCGTGGCTGCCGGTGATGGCCAGGAACGGCCGCGTCACGCCGGCGAAAGCGTCGGTCACCTGGCCCGGCGAGGGGCTGAACGCGATGAAGGCCTTGCAGCGCGGATCGGCCGCGTGCGCGGCCGCCATCGGGTAGCGCTGCCCGGCCAGCGCCTGCACCGTGTGCGCGCCAAAGGAATGTCCCGACACGCCCAGCGCGTCCAGGCGCACGCGCGCCCAGCCAGGCTCAGCCGCACGCGACCGGCGCGCAACCTCGTCGATCAGGAACTGCACATCGGCGACGCGCTCGCGCAATTGCTCGGCGCTGGCCGCATGGCGCATGGCGGCCATGCCTGCGCGCAGGACCTGCGTGTCGCTGCCCGGATGCTGCACATGCACGACCGCCAAGCCGGCCCGCCGCCAGGCCTCGCCCCAGACATCGCCGCCGCTGCGGCTGCCGCCCAGGCCGTGCGAATGCACGATCAGGGCGCAGGGCGCGTCACCCTCGGGCCAGCGCATGCGCAGCGGCAGGCTGCGGTCGCGGCGCTCGTCGCGCCAACTCTCGTCGACGACGGCCGCGTGCGCCGAGCGCAGCGGCGCCAGCATCGGTGCAACGAGTGCGCCGCAGAGAAAATGTCGTCTTCGCATGAACCTACCCTGGACCCGGCTTGTGGTCACCGTGTTGCTGCCGGGGGCTGCACAGGCTCTTGGTCAACGCCGCAGTGGCACCGCGTTGAGGGGTGTCAGCGGCTGACCCCCGGTCAGCGCGGCGATCAGGTTGTCGGCCGCCAGCATCGCCATCTTCATGCGCGTGGCTGCCGTGGCGCTGGCGATGTGCGGCGTCAGCACGACGTTGGGCAGCGCCAGCAGCCCGGGGTGCACGGCCGGCTCGCCCTCGAAGACATCCAGCCCGGCCGCGGCGATGCGGCGCGCGGCCAGCGCCTGCGCCAGCGCCGCGTCATCGACCACGCCGCCGCGGGCGATGTTGGTCAGCGTCGCGCTTGACTTCATCAGCGCCAGTTCGGCCGCGCCGATCGCATGGTGGCTCGACGCCGAATACGGCACCACGATCACCAGGTGGTCGGCCTGGCGCAGCAGCTCGGCCTTCTCGACCCAGCGCGCCGCGAGCGGCGCCTCGAGTTCGGGCGCGAGCGGGCTGCGGTTGTGATAGATCACGGGCATGCCGAAGCCCAGCGCACCGCGGCGCGCGATGGCCTGGCCGATGCGGCCCATGCCCAGGATCCCGAGCGTGGCGCCATGCACGTCGGCGCCGGCAAAGAAGTCATGGCCCCAGCGCTGCCACTGCCCGTCGCGCAGGAAACGTTCGCTCTCGGTGATGCGCCGGGCGGCGGCCATCATCAGCGCGAAGCCGAAGTCGGCGGTGGTCTCGGTCAGCACGTCGGGTGCGTTGGTGACGAGCACGCCGCGCGCCGTGCAAGCCGCGACATCGATGTTGTTGTAACCCACCGCCATGCTGCACACCGCGCGCAGCTCCGGGCAGGCGTCGAGCAGTGCGGCATCGATGCGCTCGGTGGCGGCGACGAAGACGCCGGCCTGGCCCTGCAGGCGGCGAATCAGCTCGGATTGCGGCCAATCGACCGGCGCTTCGTTGGCTTGGACATCGAAGTGCTCGCGCAGGCGTGCAGCAACCTCGGCAAAGACGTGGCGCGCCACCAGCACCGACGGGCGCTTGTGCGGGCTCATGGTTTGGAGGCAGGCGCCACCAGGCTCGGCGCCGTGGCGGCGCGCTCATTGATCGGGTGCGGGTTCCAGCCAATGAGCATCAGCATCGCAAAGAATCCCAGCACATAGGCCACCGCGATGTGCCAGCCGCCCTTGAGCCAGGCCCATACCGATCGGGCTTCGGGGTACATGTTGGACAGCGCCACGCCGGCCGATGAACCGAACCAGATCATCGAGCCCCCGAAGCCCACCGCATAGGCCAGGAAGCCCCAGTCGTAACCGTCCTGTCGGATCGCCAGGGCGGTGAGCGGGATGTTGTCGAACACCGAGGAGATGAAGCCCAGGCCGAAGGCGGTTTGCCACGACGGGGCCGGCAGGTGCTGCACCGGCATCAGCGACGCGCACCAGACCAGCGCCAACAGGAACACGCTGCCCTTGAACGCGCCGGGCAGCAGGTTCCACTGCGGCGCGCGCAGCGGCGCCGTGGCGATGATCGCCAGCACCACGGCCCCGCCGATCACGGGGAATCGTCCCAGCACGGCGGGCGCATTCAGGTTGAACCAGATATTCGCGCCGATCGCCGCCAGCAGGATGAACGCGACGATGGCCAGGCGCTCCCACTCGATGTGGGCGCCGGGGGTATCGTCTCTCTGGATCGGCTGCCAGGCGTGTTGCTGGCGGGCGGCAAAGACGCCAAAGAATGCCAGTGCCACCGCGCCGCCGACATAGGCCTCGAGCACCCACAAGGGGTTGGCGCCGGCGATCCACATCATCGTCGTGGTGGTGTCGCCGACCACGCTGCCGGCGCCGCCGGCATTGGCGGCAGCCACGATCGCGGCCAGGTAGCCGATGTGCACGCGGCGCTTGAACAGCACCGCGGCCATCGTGCCGCCGATCATGGCCGCGGCGATGTTGTCGAGAAAGCCCGACATCACGAACACGCCGATCAGCAGGAAGAAGCCGCCCTTCCAGTCATCGGGCAGCAGGTGCGGCAGCAGGTCGGGAATCCGGCTCTTCTCGAAGTGGTCAGCGAGCAGGGCAAAGCCGAGCAGCAGGCCGAGCAGGTTGGCCAGCGTGACCCACTCATGGCCCACATGCGCCCACAAGCCCGCCAGCCCGGCGCCGCCTTTGAAGCCCGTGACCAGCCACTGGTAGAGCGTGATTGCTGCCGCACCCGTAAGCGCCACCTGCAGGGTGCGCGAATGGAAGAGCGCCACGCCCAGCAGGGTCAGCGCGAACAGGATGAAATCGAACGGTACGCCGGCAATCGACATCAAAATCTCCTTGGATCTGGTTTTTCTTGGGCGGCCGATTCTAGGCAAGCCCTACTCGATGAATCTGGCGAACGCCGAAACCGGCTCGCGCTCCGTGACCAGGCGGTTCTCGACCGCGCTCTCGTCGGCATGGCCGAGGGACATGCCGCAGACCACCATCTCGCTGGCCGGCAGTTGCAGGTGCTCGCCGATGATGCGGTGAAAGCCGATGAAGGCCGCCTGCGGGCAGGTGTCCAGGCCGCGGCCGCGCGCGGCGATCATGATGTTCTCCAGGAACATGCCGTAGTCGATCCAGCTGCCCTGGCGCAGGATGCGATCGATGCTGAAGATCATGCCCACCGGCGCATCGAAGAAGCGGTAGTTGCGGCCATGCTGATCGTGCATCCGGGCCTTGTCGGTCTTGCCGATTCCGAGCAGGCCGTACAGATCCCAGCCGATCTTGCGCCGCCGCTCGATATAGGGCGAGGTCCATTCAGTGGGGTAGTAGTCGTACTCACCGACATCGGCGCCGGTCGAGCCCGCGGCGGCATTGGCGTCGTGCGCGGCGAGGATCTTCTCAGACAGGCTGGCCTTGGCCGCACCCGTCAGCACCGTGACCTTCCACGGCTGTGTGTTCACGCCCGAGGGCGCGCGCGAGGCCACGGCCAGAATCTCTTCGATCGTTTGCCGCGGCACGGCGGTGGGCAGGAACGCGCGCACCGAACGGCGCGAGTTGATGGCGGCATCGACCGCCGCGGTGGATTGAGCAGTGATATCAGTCGTCATGTGATGGAGAGAGGTTGCGTGATGGTTGCGGTGCGCAGCGTGCACCAGGATGCGAAGGCCTCTTGCAATCTGCGCAGGTGCACCGCAACGCTGTCGTCGATGTTGCGGCCGTAGCCGCCGGCCATGCGCAGCGACCAGGTAAAACCGATCTCGCGCTGCTCGGTCGCGTTCAGGTGGCCCTCGGCCACCGCGTCCACGTAGCGCGGCGTGTGCACCAGGGCCAGTTCGCCGTCGCTGGCCGGCAGCGCCTCGGCCAACGCAATGCCCGGGCACTCAGTCACCAGACGGCTGCGCAGGCGCTCGTACTTGGCCATCGGGAAGGTATGGCCGACCGGCAGGGGCAGGACGAAGTGGTCGGCGAAGTAAGCCTGCATAGCGAGCGCGATTGTGCCGGCACCCCAACCAGGCCGCGTTTAGACGGCTGGACCTACGGTTTGTTGTGCGCCGCAACAAAAAGAGCTTGCTTTCGGGTTTCCACTGCCTACAATAGAGCCTATGTTGCAATGCAGCAATTGATTTTCCCGCCCCTCTCAACCCCTTTGGAGATTGACCATGTTGAACACCGAAACCCTAGTCGCTGCCCAGAGAGCCAACGTCGAGACCCTGTTCGGTCTGACCAACAAGGCCTTCGAAGGCGTCGAAAAGCTCGTCGAGCTGAACCTGCAAATGGCCAAGGCCGCCCTCGGCGAAGCCGGCGACAACGCCCGCGCCGTCCTGTCGGTGAAGGACGCGCAGGAACTGGTCGCCCTGCAAGCCAGCCTGCTGCAGCCGACGGCTGAGAAGGCCGCCGCCTACAGCCGCCATGTCTATGACATCGCCGCCTCGACCAACGCCGAAGTCACCAAGGCCGTCGAAGCCCAGCTCGGCGAAGTTCAAGGCAAGTTCATGAGCCTGGTCGACAGCGCCTCGAAGAACGCGCCGGCCGGCAGCGAAAACGCCGTGGCGCTGATGCGCTCGGCCGTGACCGCCGCCAACAACGCGTTCGAGAGCGTGCAAAAGGCGACCAAGCAAGCGACCGACGTTGCTGAAGCCAACCTCAAGGCCATGACCGCCACGGCCGTCAAGGCCAGCCAGGGCACGGCCAAGGGCAAGCGCGGCTGATCGTAGATCTCCGGAACTCGAACTTCATCTGAGCGACGCTGCCAGGGTTTGGCCCGCGGCTGAAACTGAAAGCTTGTCTCCTGGGTGCCTGGTCTTAAGGTACCTTTAACGGCCCGGTGGCGACACCGGGCCGTTTTGTTTGTGGACGCCACCGCGGGTATCCCGCGCCGCTCAGCGCGTCAACGCGGCAATGCGCGCGCGTAGCTCTGGCAGGCCCGCGAGCGCCGCCTCACGGCCGGCCAGAATCGCGCGCTGGCGCGAGCTGAAATCGGCGCTGCCGACACCGTTCAGGCGCGGGCGCAGCACCACATCGGCGTCGCGCAACTCGAAGGCGTTGATGCTCTTGCCCATGATGGCAAAGGTCTGCAGCAGCATTCGCATCGCGTCGCCGGTGGCCTGGCCTTCGGGCGGGCTCGAAATATCGACCGCCAGCACCAGCTCGGCCCCCATCTGGCGCGCAAAGCGCACCGGCACCGGCGACACCAGGCCGCCGTCGACATATTCCCGCTCGCCGATCTTGACCGGCTGGAACACCGCTGGCACCGCGCTCGAGGCGCGCACCGCCACGCCCGGGTCACCGCGCTGGAACAGGATTGCCTGGCCGCTGTCGAGATCGGTGGCAACGATGCCCAGCGGCAGCTTCATCTGCTCGATGCTGCGGCCGCCAGTCTGCTCGCGCACATAGCGCGCCAACGCCTCGCCGCGGATCACACCGCGACCTGGGAAAGACCAATCGGTGAGCGCCGATTCGTCCATGCCCACGGCCAGCATGCCGAGTTCGGCACCACTCATGCCGGTGGCATACAGGGCGGCGACCAGGCTGCCGGCGGAGGTGCCGACGACCAACTGCGGTTTGATCCCCGACTCTTCGAGCACCTGAATCACACCAATATGGGCAAAGCCGCGCGCTGCGCCGCCACCGAGTGCCAGGCCGATGCGGGGCGGGCGCGGAGGGGGCGGCGGTGGCGCGGGGGGTGGCGGCGCGGGCACTGGCACCGTCTGGCAGCCCGCCACGAGCAGCGCGACCGCCGCGGCAAGCCATCGCCGTCGTGCAAAGCGCGGCCCTGAGTCAACAAACATGGCTGCAATTCTAGGTGGCCGAGGTCGGCCGCTAATTCCAGGGAAGCATTAGCAATCCACTTCTCTGTTCTTTTCAAATATGAGCGGCATTCCTAAAGTCGCCCAATGGACTGGATCGCCGTTATCTCTGGCTTTGCCGTCGGCGCGATCGTCGGCGTTACCGGCGTCGGCGGCGGATCCTTGATGACGCCGCTGCTGATCGGGGTGTTCAAGCTCAATCCGGCGGTGGCCATCGGTACCGACCTCTGGTTTGCCGCGCTAACCAAGACCGGTGGCGCAGTCGCCCACCACCGCCACGGCCATGTCGATCGCGGCATCACCAAGCTCTTGCTGATGGGCAGCCTGCCAGCGGCCGTGGCCACGATCAGTTGGATGCACCTGACGGGGGTCACCAAGGCCTGGACCAGCACACTGACATTCGTGCTCGGCGGCGCGCTGTTGCTGACGGCGGTGGCAGTGGCCTGCCGACCGGCCTGGCAGGCGCTCGGGCTGCGGCTCGAATCCTGGATCCCCGCCCGGCGCAAGCCGATGCTGACAGTGCTGGTCGGAGCGGCGCTCGGCCTGATGGTGACACTGTCGTCGATCGGCGCCGGCGCGCTCGGGGCCACGCTCATCCTGCTGCTCTACCCGCGCCTGCCGGCGCACCACGTCGTTGGCACCGACATCGCCTACGCCGTGCCGCTGACGCTGGTTGCCGGCATCGGCCACGCCACGCTCGGCCATATCGATTGGGCGTTGTTGGCCGCGCTGTTGCTGGGTTCGCTTCCAGGCATCTGGCTCGGCGCCCGACTGACCAAATTAATTTCCGACAGGCTGATTCGCACGCTGCTGGCGGGTTCGCTGCTGATCGCCGGACTCAAGGTAATCCACTGATGTACACGTACACCGACTTCGACCGCCAGTTTGTTCGCACGCGTGCGGCGCAATTTCGCGACCAGCTCGAGCGCCACCTGAGTGGCGTACTCGGCGAGGACGAGTTCAAGCCACTGCGCCTGCAAAACGGCTGGTATGTGCAGCGC
>JANMSS010000204.1:0-4186 GCA_031389585.1 Burkholderiales bacterium
CCGTCGAGCCGCTTCTGGAACACCAGCCCGGCGTGCTCGCGCAGGGCATGGAACTTGATCTTCGGCCAGTTGGTTTCGATGGCGCGCAGCTCGGGCGCGTACTCGACCAGAAGCGTCGGTGCGTCCACGGCGTCGTAGGCCACGCGGTGGGCGTTGGCGTCGATGAATCGCGCCAGTTCCTTCGCGCCACCGTCCTCCTCCGCGCAGGTCACCCAGCGCGCGATCTGGAAGCGGCTCGCCATCACGCGGGCCTTGCAGCCGTACTCGTGTTCCAGCCGGTGCGCGACAACCTCGAATTGCAGTTGGCCGACAGCGCCGAGCAGCAACGCGCCACCGCCGAACGGGCGAAAGACCTGGATCGCGCCTTCCTCGCCAAGCTGCGTCAGGCCGGCCTTGAGTTGTTTGGTGCGCAGTGGGTCGGCGACCTCGACGCTGCGGAACATCTCGGGCGCGAAGAAGGGCAGGCCGGTGTACTGCAGCGCCTCGCCTTCGGTCAGGGTGTCGCCGAGCTGCAGCACACCGTGGTTGGGGATGCCGATGATGTCGCCGGCAAAAGCCTCGTCGAGCAACTCGCGGCGCTGGCTCAGGAACGAGACCACGGTGTTGGGCCGCAGCTCCTTGCCCGAACGTACCACCTTCAATCGCATGCCGCGCTCGAAGTGGCCGGAAGCGACGCGCACGAAGGCGATGCGGTCGCGGTGTGCCGGGTCCATGTTGGCCTGGATCTTGAACACCACGCCGCTGAATTTGGCCTCGTCGGGCTGCACGACGCGCTGCATCGCCGCGCGTGGCGAGGGCGGCGGTGCCAGGTCGACCAGCGCGTCGAGAACCTCTTGCACGCCGAAGTTGTTGATCGCCGAACCGAAGAACATCGGTGTCTGGTGGCCGGCCAGGAACTCGGCTTCGTCGAAGGGCGGCGCGGCGGCCTGCAGCAGCTCGATGTCGTGCTGGGCCTGCGGCCACTCGGCGCCGAAGCGCTCGGCGTACAAAGGGTTGTCCAGGCCTTTGAGCATCTCGTCATCGTCGCGCTGGCGATCCTCACCGGCCGCGAAGACGCGCATGCGCTCTTCGCGCAAGTCCATCACGCCATGGAAGCGCTTGCCCATGCCGACCGGCCAGGTGAAGGGCACCACCTCCATGCCGAGCTCGCGCTCGATCTCCTCCATCAGTGCCATCGGCTCCTGCACCTCGCGGTCCATCTTGTTGACGAAGGTCAGGATGGGGGTGTTGCGGGCGCGGCAGACCTGCAGCAGACGGCGTGTCTGCGGCTCCACACCGTTGGCCGCATCGATCACCATCAGCGCGGCGTCGACGGCGGTCAGCACGCGGTAGGTGTCTTCCGAAAAGTCCTGGTGCCCGGGGGTGTCGAGCAGGTTGATGACGCAGCCGCGGTACTCCATCTGCATCACGGAAGATGCAACCGAGATGCCGCGCTGCTTCTCGATCTCCATCCAGTCGCTGGTCGCGTGCCGCGAGGCCTTGCGCGCCTTGACCGAGCCGGCGATCTGGATCGCCCCCGAGAACAGCAGCAGCTTCTCGGTCAGCGTGGTCTTGCCCGCGTCGGGGTGGGAAATGATGGCGAAGGTGCGGCGGCGGCGCACTTCATGGGACAGCGGGGTCGGGGTGTCGGCGGGCATGCGGGGCTCGGGGAACGTGACCGGCGCACCGGCCACTGGGGAAAGCCGCGGATTATCCCGTGTGGACGGGCCTGCCGACAGGCGCGACTTGCCACTCGCAGCGGCGGCTGATCCACGTTCCCCCCTATTTCGCGGCGCGCGGGACTGGCAATAATTCGCTGTCTTCTTCAAACAGCCAGGGCAATCCGGCGCGGCATGGCGCAAAACGACTGCATTCTCGAAACCCGCCGGCTGGTCAAGGAGTTCAAGGGCTTCGTTGCAGTCGATGAGGTCAATCTGCGCGTGCAGCGCGGCCAGATCCATGCCTTGATCGGCCCCAATGGCGCGGGCAAGACGACGGTCTTCAACCTGCTGACCAAGTTCCTGATCCCGACGCGCGGGCAGATCCTTTTCAACGGCCACGACATCACCGCCGAGAAGCCGGCGCAGGTCGCGCGCCGCGGCATCGTGCGCTCGTTCCAGATCTCGGCCACCTTCCCGCACCTGAGCGTGCTGGAGAACGTGCGCATCGGGCTCCAGCAGCGCAGCGGCGGATCGTTCCAGTTCTGGCGCTCCGAACGCGTGCTCGACGCGCTGAACGCGCGCGCGATGGCGCTGCTGGAGACGGTCGGGCTGGCCGGGGTCGCTCACCTGGTGACGGTCGAGCTGCCCTACGGCAGCAAGCGCGCGCTGGAGATCGCCACCACGCTGGCCACCGAGCCTGAGCTGATCCTGCTCGACGAGCCGACCCAGGGCATGGGGCACGAGGATGTCGAACGTGTCACGCAACTGATCAAGCGCGTCTCGGCGAATCGCACGGTGCTGATGGTCGAGCACAACATGAACGTCGTGGCCAGCATCGCCGACACGATCACAGTGATGCAGCGCGGCCAGGTCATTGCCGAGGGGCCCTACGACGTCGTGTCGAAGGATCCGCAGGTGCTCGAGGCCTACATGGGCAACGCCGTCGAAGCCTTGGCGGGGCACGCATGAGCGCAAGCGGCGACGAATGCCTGCGCCTGGCAGGCGTGCATGCCTACTACGGCGAGTCGCACATCCTGCATGGGGTGGACCTGAGCGTGAAGCGCGGCGAAGTGGTCACCTTGCTAGGCCGCAATGGCGCCGGGCGCACCACGACCCTGAAAACGATCCTCGGGCTGGTCGGCCGGCGCACCGGCTCGGTGCTGATCAATGGCGTCGAGGCGGTGAACCTGCCGCCGCACCGCATCGCCCAGCTCGGCATCGGCTACTGCCCCGAGGAGCGCGGCATCTTCGCCAGCCTCAATTGCGAGGAAAACCTGCTGCTGCCGCCCGAAGTGGCGCCGGGCGGCATGTCGCTCGACGAGATCTACGATTTGTTCCCGAACCTGCGCGAACGCCGCGCCAGCCCGGGCATGCGCCTGTCGGGCGGCGAGCAGCAGATGCTGGCCGTGGCGCGCATCCTGCGCACGGGCGCCAAGCTGTTGTTGCTCGACGAAATTTCCGAAGGCCTGGCGCCGGTCATCGTGCACACCTTGGCGCGCACCATCGGCAGCCTGCGCGAGCGCGGTTTCACGATCGTCATGGTCGAGCAGAACTTCCGTTTCGCAGCGCGGCTGGCCGACCGCTTCTATGTGATGGAGCATGGGCGCATCGTCGAGGGATTCGCCGCCGCCGAGCTGGATGCCAAGATGGGCCTGCTGCATGAGTATCTCGGCATCTGAGACAGGGTCTGCCGCCGTGATGGGTTGTCCGTAGTTCACCAAAGGAGCACAGAAATGATGAAACGCAATTTATTGGCATGGGCGGCGTCGGCCGCGATCGCGGCCACCGCAGGGGTGGCACAGGCGCAGGTGTCTGACGGCGTGATCAAAATCGGCGTGCTGACCGACATGTCCAGCCTGTACACCGACCTCTCGGGCAAGGGCTCGGAGCTTGCCGCACGCATGGCGGTTGAGGACTTCGGCGCCGCGCGCAAGGGCATGAAGGTCGAGATCGTCTCGGCCGACCACCAGAACAAGCCCGATGTCGGCTCGAGCATCGTGCGCCAGTGGTACGACGTCGACAAGGTCGACGTCGTCGTCGACGTGCCCAACTCCGGCGTGGCGCTGGCGGTGAACCAGATCACGCGCGACAAGGGCAAGGCCTTCCTGGTCTCGGGCGCGGCCTCGGCCGACCTGACCGGCAAGGCCTGCAGCCCGAACACCATCCACTGGGCCTATGACACCTGGATGCTGGCCAACGGCACCGGCAACGCGATCGTCAAGACTGGCGGCGACTCCTGGTTCTTCCTGACTGCCGACTACGCCTTCGGCCACGCCCTGGAGCGCGACACCGAGGCGGTGGTGCTGAAGAACGGCGGCAAGGTGCTGGGCAAGGTGCGGCACCCGCTGAACAACCAGGACTTCTCGTCCTTCCTGCTGCAGGCGCAGGCCTCCAAGGCCAAGATCATCGGCAGGCCCAGCGCGTGCACGTCGGTGATGAAGACCAGCAAGCCGGCCAGGCTCTGCCCGGCCTTGACGATGCCGAACTCGGCCGCCTGCTTGATGGTGTTGGTGGTGTCTCCGCCGGCATTGGCCATGCCGATGATC
>JANMSS010000208.1:0-10088 GCA_031389585.1 Burkholderiales bacterium
GAACTGGCCGCTGCGCTTGCCGGCACGTCGGCGCTGGTCGATGACACCGCGCAACTGCGCAAACAGTGCGGGCACGCGCTGCACCTCGTCGAGGATGACCAGTTCGTCGCGGTGCGCTTCAAAGTAAGCCGTAGGGTCGGCCAGTTTGGCGGCGTCTGCTGGCGATTCCAGATCGAGGTAGGTCGCCGCTGGCAGGGTGCGGGCGAGTTTGAGGGCCAGCGTGGTCTTGCCGACTTGGCGTGGCCCGAGGATGGCGAGGGCCGGAAACTCGGTCAGCAACTGGCCCAGAAGGGCGGTCGAGCGGCGGTAAAGCATCATTGCAAATCTTCCGTGGTTTGGAAGAATTGCAATGATCAACGTGACGGTCAAGTGCCGATCACGCCGCCGTCCTTCCTGCGCACCACCACCGTGGCCGAGCGCGGCCGGCCGCCGGGTTTGTAGTCGGGCCAGTTGGAGAACTTGTTCGGCTCGGCGGGGTCGCTGCGCTCGCTTGGCGTCTCTCCGGGGTGCTGGACATTGAGGAACATGGTCGTGCCGTCAGGCGTCCAGGTCACGCCGGTGATTTCGCTATTCGCCGGGCCGGTGAGGAAGCGCCGCGTCTGCCCGCTGGCCACGTCGCAGGCCAGCATCTGGTTGTTGCCGATGTTCTTCAACTCGCCCTTGTTCATTGCCGTCGGGCCCAGAACGGTCTGGATCCAGAGCAGTCCGCGGGCGTCGAAGGTGATGCCGTCGGGGCAGGCATAGATGTCGCCCTTGATGTTGCCCTTGGCCTCGGCACGCTCGTTGGCCGGGTCGCCGGCCAGCACCAGGTGGTTCCACTTGAATGTGGCGCCGTCGAAATCGCGGTCGTCGTGCCAGCGGATGATCTGGCCCATCACGTTGTTGGCGCGCGGGTTGGCGGCGTCGCCGCCGGGGAAGTTGGGGCCGCCGCGCGAGCTGTTGTTGGTCAGCGTGCAATAGACCCAGCCGTTGTGCGGGTCGATCGCCAGCCACTCGGGCCGGTCCATCTTGGTGGCGCCGAGCAGGTCGCTGGCCTGGCGCGACTTGATGAGGACCTCGCCCTGGTCGACAAAGCCGTTGGCCGCGGTCAGCGCGCCCTGGCCATGCACCAGTGGCAGCCAGTTGCCGGTGCCGTCGGCATTGAAGCGCGCCACGTACAGCACGCCATGGTCGAGCAGGGTGCGATTGGCCTTGGCGCCGCCCGGCGCAATCTTGTCGCGGCTGACGAACTTGTAGATGTACTCGAAGCGCGCGTCTTCGCCCGAATAGACCACCGCACGGCCGTCCTTGGTCACGCCGACCCAGGCGCCTTCGTGAGCGGCGCGGCCGAGTGCGGTGCGCTTGACCGGCGTGCTCGTCGGGTCCAGCGGGTCCATCTCGACCACCCAGCCGAAGCGGTTCGGCTCGTTCGGGTTCTTCACCGCGTCGAAGCGCTCGTCATGTTCGTGCCAGCGGTAGCCCCAGCCGCCCTTTCTCATGCCCCAGCGCTTCTCGTGGTCCGAGAGGGTGTCGCCGCCGCTGAAGTAGCCCATGAAATTCTCTTCGCCCGACAGGTACGTCCCCCAGGGCGTCTTGCCGCTGGCGCAGTTGTTCAGCGTGCCGAGCACGGTGCGGCCCTCGGGGTCGGCGGCGGTCTTGAACAGCGCGTGGCCGGCGCAGGGACCGCCGACCGCAAAGGGGGTGTTGCCGGTGAAGCGGCGCGCATACCTGGAGGGCCGGACCATCTGCCAGTGGCCGTCCTGCATCGCCACTTCGATCACCGCCAGGCCATGTGCGGCCTGGGCCTTTTTCACCTTCTCGGCTGTCCAGGCTGTCTGGCCGCCGACATGCAGCAGCCCGTCGTCGGTGTACTCGTGGTTCATCGCCAGCAAGCCGCGGCGGTTGCCATTGCCATCGATGGCGTAGAAGTGGATGCCGTCATGGTGCATACCCATCTGCACGGCTTGCTCGGCTGCGCTGTGCGAAGCGTCGCCACGCCAGGCCGGCATGTTGCCGGGGATGCCGACCGGCTCGCCCCAGGCAGCAATGACCTCGGCGACATAGCCCTCGGGCACCACCAGCGAGTCGGTCGCCACCGCTGGCACGCCCTTGAAGCTCATGACAGGCAGCATCGGTTTTGCCGCCTCGCGCGGTGCGGCACCGGCACAGCCCGCCGCCAGCGGCGCGTACAGCGCGCTGGCGGCCAGACCCAGCCCGCCGCGCAGCACGGTGCGCCTCGCCGGGTCGCTCACGTCGTGGATGCTCGGGTTGGCAGACGCGTTGCTGTCTTCCATCGAATCGAAGTCCTTGGCCATCGGGGGTCTCCATCAGGGATGCATGCATTGTGCCGATCGGCATGACAGGGTTGTGACCCTGAAAACACCAACCTCGGCGTGCGAGCCGGCGTCACAGGTGCCGCGCCAGTGCCAGCACGTCTTCCGGGAACAGCTGGCCCGCCTCGGCCTGCAGCACGCGGCCGTCGCGGCCGCGCACCAGCGTCACCGGCAGGCCGCGCGGTTTGGGCAACGCACGCCGCACGGCCGGCGTGACCCAGGCGGCGGGCAGCGTATAGCCTCGGCGCGCGAGGTAGTCGCGCGCGGCTTGCGGCTGAGCGTCGATCGACAGCGCCAGCATCTGCAGGCCCAGGCCGCGTTTGTCGCGCTGCGCGCGCCACAGGGCTTCGATGTGCGGTGTGGTCTCGGCGCAGAACGGGCACCAGCTCGCCCACCAGTAGAGCAACAGCACACGCCCGCCGGCATCGCGCGGCTCGAAGCGTGTCCCGTCCAGGCGCTCGATGGCTGGCAGCGCCAGTGGGCTGCCAATGGCCGGCAACGGGGGCGCCTTGGCTTCCTGGGTCGCCGCGTCACCGAGCGCAGACTGCGCAGGGCCCAGCGTCGGCGCGGCCAACGCAAAGGCAGCGATCACGCGGCGGCGCAATGGGCTCATCGGCGTGAAGGCTACAGCTTTTCTGTCTCGCTGGTGCGCGGCTGCCACTTCATCAACCGCCGCTCGATGCGCCCGACCAGCATGTCGAGCAACAACGCAAAGACCGTCAGCACCAGGATGCCGGCCATCACCGTGTTGATGTCGAAGCTGCCCTCGGCCTGCAGGATCAGGTAGCCCACACCCTGGCTCGATCCGAGGTATTCGCCCACCACCGCGCCGACGAAGGCCAGGCCGACGCTGGTGTGCAGCGAAGAGAAGACCCAGCTGGTGGCGCTTGGCAGGTAGACATGGCGCAGCAACTGCTTCGGGCTTGCGCCGAGCATGCGCGCATTGGCCAGCACCACCGGGCTGACTTCCTTGACGCCCTGGTAGACATTGAAGAAGACGATGAAGAACACCAGCGTCACGCCCAGCGCGACCTTGGAGGCCATGCCCAGGCCGAACCAGACCGCGAAGATCGGCGCCAGGATGATGCGCGGCATCGAGTTGAAGGCGGTGATGTAGGGCTCGAGCACCGCACTGGCCAGCGGCGAGAGCGCCAGCCACAGGCCGGTGGCCAGGCCGAGCAGCGAGCCGATGCCAAAGGCCAGCACGGTCTCGGTCAGCGTCACGGCCAGGTGGCGGTAGATGTCGGCGTCGACGACGAACCAGGCCCAGATGCGGGCCAGGATGCGCAGCGGCTCGCCGAAGAAAAACGCCGCCTGGCGGTCGTTGTCGAAGAACAGCGGCGGCAGCAGACCGGGCGCGGTCAGCACATGCCAGAACACGAACACCGCCACCAGCAGGCCGATCTGCCACAGGCGGATATGCCGGGTCTCGGGGCGGCGTGGGCTCATCGCTTCAGCCGCCGCGTATCAGTTTTCCATGCCGCCGAAGCGGCGCCCGCGACGCATGAACCCGTCTTGCCAAGCGGCCGCCGCGGATCCGGCTTTGCCGGTCTGCTGGCAGCGCCCCCTTGAGGGGGAGCGGCGCAGCCGCTTCGGGGGTGGTTCATTTACGCGGCCTTGGCGACCAGTTGTTGGGCGTAGCCCTTCAAGACCTCGGCACGCATCACGTCCCAGATGGCGCGGTGCAGCTCGATGAAGCGCGGGTTGGTCTTGATCTCGGCCACGTCGCGGGGCCGCGCGATGTCGACCGCGAAGGCGCCGATCGGCCGGGACGCCGGGCCTGCGCTCATCACCACCACGCTGTCGCTCATCGCGATCGCCTCGTCCAGATCGTGGGTGATGAACAGCACGGCCTTCTTCTTCTCCGACCACAGCGCCAGCACCTCGTTTTCCATCAACTGGCGGGTCTGCACATCGAGCGCAGAGAAGGGCTCGTCCATCAGGATGATGTCGGGGTCCAGGGCCAGTGTCTGCGCCAGCGAGGTGCGCTTTCTCATGCCGCCCGACAGCTGATGCGGGTAGCGGTCGCCGAAGCCGCCCAGGCCGACGCGCTTCAACCAATCGTCCGCCTGCGCGCGTGCATCCGCGGGCGTCACGCCATGAAACTCCAGCCCGGCCATCACATTGCCCAGCGCGGTGCGCCAGGGCATCAGGCTGTCGGCTTGGAACATATAGCCGGCGCGCTTGTTGATGCCGGTCAGCGCTTCGCCGAAGACCCGCACGCTGCCGGTACTCGGCGCTAGCAGGCCGGCCGCCACATTGAGCAGGGTGCTCTTGCCACACCCCGTGGGCCCGACCACGGCGACAAATTCGCCGGCGCCGACGGTCAGCGTGACCTCGCTGACCGCGGTGTAGCGCTGGCTCGGGTCGTCGCGGCTGGCAAAGGTGCAGGCCACACCGGCGAGTTCAAGCGCGGGCGCGCTCATCGGCGCCAACGCTCAGGGCTGCGCCGCTTCCCGTGGCCCCTGGCGCGATGCGCCACCCGCGACGCATGCCACAGGGGAATGTCCAAGCGAACGCCACGGATCCGGCTTCGCCGGTCCGCTGGCGTGCCCCCTCGAGGGGGAGCGACGAAGCCGCTACGGGGGTGGTTCACTTCACCCCTTCGGGTACTTCGCGTTGGCCTTTTTCACGAACTCGTTCGTGAACACTGCGCCGAGGTCGAGCTTGGCCTTGGCGATCTCGGCGTCGATGCTGGCCAGGGCGCGGAACGCCGTCTCGGGGCCCTTCTCGGGGATCATGCCGTCGGCCGAGAGCGCGCCCTTGGCGGCGAGGAAGGCGTCGATGTAGACCGCGCGGTCGCCGAGCAGGAAGGCCTCGGGCACGGCCGTGATGATCTCGCTGGCGCCGGCGGACTGGATCCACTTGTTGGCGCGCACGATGGCGTTGGCCAGTGCCTGCGTCGTGTTCGGGTTCTTGTCGATGAAGGGCTGCGGCGCGTACAGGCAGCCGGCGGGCATCGGGCCGCCGAACACCTTCTCCGACTCGGCCACGATGCGTGTGTCCGACACGATCTTCAGATCGCCCGAGCGCTGCAGCAGCGAGATCACCGGGTCGAGGTTGCTGATGGCGTCGATCTGGCCGGTGCGCATGGCGGCCACCGCACCCTGCGACGCGCCGACGCCGATGATGCTCACATCGGTCGGCTTCAAACCCGCCTTGGCCAGGATGAAGTTGACCATCACATTGGTCGACGAGCCCGGCGCGGTGACGCCGATCTTCTTGCCCCTGAGGTCGGCCACGGTCCTGAAGTCGGGCATCGTCTTCGGATTGACGCCGAGCACGATCTGCGGTGCGCGGCCCTGCAGCACGAAGGCGCGCATCGGCTGGCCCTTGTGCTGCATGTTGACGGTGTGCTCGAAGGCGCCCGAGACCACGTCGGCGCTGCCGCCCACCACCGCCTGCAAGGCGCGTGCGCCGCCGGCAAAGTCGACGATGGTCACGTCCAGGCCCTCGGCCTTGAAGTAGCCGCGCTGCTCGGCGATCGTCAGCGGCAGGTAGTACAGCAGGTTCTTGCCGCCGACCGCGAGCGTGACCTTGGTCTTCTCCAGGGCCTGGCTGCGCCCCAGGCTCGGCAGGGACAGGGCGGCAGCGGCGGCGGCGCTGTGCAGGGCGAAGGTGCGGCGTTGCATGGCAGGGTCTCCGGTAGCAATGCGGCCACTGTAGCCGGCATGCCAGCGCAGCGCCCTCGGGGCCTGCCCCAACGCCGCGCGGGCGATGCCAGAATGCATCCACCATGCTCAAAGTCCTCGGCCGCCTGTCATCGATCAATGTGCGCAAGGTGCTCTGGACCTGCGAGGAAATCGGCATTCCCTTCGAACGCGAAGACTGGGGCATCGGCTTCAAGTCGCCGCAGGCGCCGGAGTTCCTGGCGCTGAACCCGAACGCCAAGGTGCCGGTGATTCGCGAGGACGACGGTTTCGTGCTCTGGGAGTCGAACGCTATCTGCCGCTACCTCGCGGGGCGCCACAGCCGCAGCGATCTGCTGCCCACCGAGCCGCGCGAGCGTGCCCGCGTCGAACAATGGATGGACTGGCAGGCCGGTGACTTGAACACCGCCTGGCGCTATGCGTTCTGGGCCCTGGTGCGCAAGAGCCCGGCCTACGCCGACGTCGCGGCGATCGAGAACAGCCGGCTGGAATGGAACCGCCACATGCAGATCTTGGAAGCGCAGCTCGAACGCACTGGCGCCTTTGCGGCGGGCCAGGCGTTCACCCTGGCCGACATTGGCCTTGGCCTGGCGGTGCACCGCTGGGCGATGGCGCCGATGGACAAGCCCGCGCTGGCTGCCGTTGCAGCCTACCGCGAGCGCCTGGGCCGTCGCCAAGCCGGCCTGCGCTACACACCCGGGGACATCCCATGACCTGCGGCGCGACGCTGAACCCGCCGCTGGCACTCAAGGCAGCGCGCTGATGGCCATCGCGATCTCGGCAGAACACCGAAAGGAAGCGATCGCTTCCATCGAGCGCTACTTCCGCGAAAACATGGACGAGGGTATCGGCAACATCGCCGCGGGCGCGCTGCTCGGGTTCTTTCTCGAAGAGCTCGGCCCGGTCGTCTACAACCAGGCGGTCGCCGACGTGCAGGCGCGCCTGCACGCGCGCGTCATGGAGGTGGACATCGAGATTCACGAGGACGAGTTCCAATACTGGCGCAAGTTCGACAGCGCCGCGAGGAAGAAGAAATGAGCCCGACCGCATCTGCCGCACGCACCGTACTCGTCACCGGGGCCAGCCGGGGCATCGGCGCGGCCGCGGCCATTGCCTGTGCCCACCACGGCTGGGACGTGGCCGTCAACTGCGCCCGCGACACGGCCGCGGCCGAAGCCGTGGCGGCGCAAGTGCGCGCGCTCGGCCGCCGGGCCATCGTGGTGCAGGCCGACGTCGCCGACGAGGCTGCGGTGCTGGCCATGTTTGCGCGTGTCGATGCCGAACTCGGCCCGCTCGCCGGCCTGGTCAACAACGCCGGCGTGCTCGATGTCCAGGCCCGCGTCCAGGACATGAGCGTGGCGCGCTTGCAGCGCGTGTTCGGCATCAACGTCATCGGCAGCATCGTCTGCGCCCGCGAGGCCGTCAAGCGCATGAGCACCCAGCATGGCGGCGCCGGTGGCGCCATCGTCAACCTGTCCAGCGTGGCCGCCAGGCTCGGCGCGCCGGGCTGGTATGTCGACTATGCCGCCAGCAAGGGCGCGATCGACAGCTTCACGATCGGCCTGGCGCGCGAGGTGGCCATGCAGGGCGTGCGCGTCAACGCGGTGAGCCCCGGCATCATCGACACCGACATCCACGCCTCGGGCGGTCAGCCCAATCGCGCGCACGAGTCGTCGGCCCTGATTCCGATGCAGCGCCCGGGCACGGCCGACGAAGTGGCAGCGGCCATCGTCTGGCTGCTGTCCGACGAGGCGGGCTACACGACTGGCGCGGTGCTCGATGTGAGCGGCGGGCGCTGAGGCCCGCACGCGGAGCCCGCGGATCCGGCGCCAACGCGCCGGTGGCTCATTTGATGAGCCGCGTGTCCGGAAAGGCCGCGTACCAGCCGAACCAGAACGCGCGGTGCGCGGGCATGCGCTTGAGGATGGCGCCGCCAGGGCCGGTAAGGGCCGCCTCGTCGACGCGCCATTGCCCACCGCGCGCGTCCCGCAACTCGCCTGCGCGATCCCAGCTCGCGAAGCTCACCTCGCGCGATTCGTAAACGCGGTTGGCACCACTGGCATCGGTCAGCACCACCAGATTCACATTGCCGATGCGCACAGGGTGGACCGCGCGCGTGGCCAGAAAGTCGGCCGCGATGGCCAGTGACTCGCCTGGCACCTGCGGCAATCGCAGCGCCAGCACTTCGGCCTTGTTCGCCAGCCGGTCGTCGAGCTTGGGTACGCCGAACATCAGCCGGTCGGTGGCGAAGTAGTCGCGATACGCCTCGCCTTCGCGGTAGTCGCGCTGGTGGCCGGTGTCGAGAGACAGGACTTGCGTGCCCACGTGACGCTTGCGCCACTCGCCCCAAGTCGTGGTCACGACATACAGCATCTGCAGCTCGATGCCCTTGCCGACCAGCGGGCCGACCACCGGCGTGCCGGTCATCGTCGACCACAGTGACTTGGTCGCGTGGTCATACATCAGCTTATTCGAGCGGTACAGGAAGCCGCTGGTGCCGAGCTCATGCTGCACGCCGCCGACGGTGGTGTCGTAGAGCACGAGGGCGCCGCACAGCGTGCAGTACACGCCGGCCAGCTCGCGCCCGGCGATGCGGTCCTTGAACATCTCGTGCCAGGCCAGGATGCGCTTGGGGTAGGCGCGGACATCGCCATCGACGGCCACGCCAAAGACGATGTGGTCGTCGTGCAGCCAGGTGGCTTCGCGCGCGGCGATCATCTTCGGGTTTTTCAATGGCGGGATGCCGTCGCGCTTGACGCCGCCCCAGCGGATCTCGTCCAGGCGAATCGTCGTTGCCGGCCGCGGCTCGAAGTACTCGCGAAAGCGCGAGTCGATTGGTGCGTACAAGCGCGCCTTGAACTCAGCATAGTCCGGGTGCACGGCACGCTCGGCCGACCACAGCCAGTCGTACCAGACATTGAGGTCGCCGTCGAAGGCGCGGCCGCTGGCCTTCTCGATCAAGCCGATCATCCGCGCAAGCACGCGCCGGCTCGGCGCGGCATAGACCATCTCGATCAGCAGCGCCGCCGATGACTCATGCCAATGGCGTTCGATGCGGTCGAGCGCGGCGAGCGACTTCGCCGCGTCGTCACCGACGACCGCCGCAAACACGCTGAGCGGCAGCGGCGCGGCCTTGGCTGCCGCGGCCCGCGCGGGTGGCGTCGGCGTCTTGCTGGTCTGTGCTTGCGCCGACGCGCCCGTGGCGCAGGCGAGCAGCAACGTAGCGAAGAGCCAAGCGATGGGGCGTGTGGTCACAAGTCGACCCTCAGCGCCGGCCCTTCGAACAAGAATCGACCGGCGGGCCGGCCGCTGGTTGAGCCGCCCTTGGCTTCGACGCTGACACCGATCGAGACCGCGCCGCTGCGCAGCGCGTTCGCCGCTTGGGCAGAAAGATTGAGCCGCTGCGTCTCGTCGGTCGTGACCAGGCCCAGCGAGATAGGCGCGCTGCCGGGGCCGGCCACCAGCCACGCCTCCCACGACGTGCCCGCGGGCATCGACGGGTGGGCCACGATGCGCACGGCGAGTTGGCGCTGCGCGGCCTGCTGCGGCGTCCACGACACGACGATGCCCGGCTGCGCTGCAGCATCGTTGAGCACGGCCACCATGGTGAACGACGGCGGCGGCGCCGCAGCCAGGTAGACGAGGGCGGCCAGCGCCACGGCAACGCCGCCCTGCATCAGGCGGTGCCACCAACCCAACAGGTTCAGGCGCGGTGTCGAAGTCGGCGCAATGCGCGCGCGGATCGCGCGCCAGACCCGCGGTGGTGGCTCGACGGCAGGTGCACGCATCACCAACGGGAACAGCCGCTCCTCCCACTGCGCGACGCGTTCACGCAGCCCTGGGTGGCGTTGCAGCAGGTGGACCATCCGGCCGCGCGCCGCGCCGCGCAGATTGCCGAGCACAAACTCGGCCGCCAATCGGTCCTGCAGCAACTTGTTGTCGTAGCGCATAGGGGCTCGCCGATCTCAGCCGTTGACGCCCAGGCACGACGCGAGTCGAACCCGGCCGCGCCGTACCCAGGCCTTGACGGTGCCCAGCGGCTGCTGCAGCTGGCGCGCCAGCTCGCTGTGGCTCAGGCCATGAAAGAACACCAGCGCCAAGCTTTGACGTTGGCGTGCATCGAGCG
>JANMSS010000211.1:0-2176 GCA_031389585.1 Burkholderiales bacterium
GACGCATTCCCAAACGCCTTGGCGAAAGGGGCAGCGAAACCCTCGCCTTCCTCGAGCCTGTCCAAGGTCGTGCCAATGGCCGCCCGCTCCTGAGGCTGGCCGGCAGCGAAATCACCGAGGCGCGAATGGCCAAAGTCATCCACAGCATGATCCGCGTGCTCGAGCTCGAGCGCTCATTGAAGTTCTATGCCGACGTGCTCGACCTGCACGAAGCGCACCGCCTGGATTTCCCCGACTTCGCGCTGGTTTATCTGCGCAACGCCGACAACGATTTCGAGATCGAGCTGACCCTCAACAAGGGCCGCGAAGAGGCCTACACGCACGGCAGCGGCTACGGCCATGTCGGCGTCGTGGTGCCCGACGTGACCGCGACTCGCGCCGCGCTCGTGGGCAAGGGCTACGAGCCCGCCGAGGTGAAGGAGTTCAAGCGCGGCAGCGAACTGCTGGCGCGCTTCTTCTTCATCCAGGACCCCGACGGCTACAAGATCGAAATGCTGGAGCGGCACGGCCACTACCAGTGAATCGCCCCATCCTGGGCAAAACAACCACCACGGAGTTCTCGACATGAGCAAGATCGCTCTTAGGCTGTGATGTATCGCAGCGGCCCTGGCATTGGCCGGCACCGCCCAGGCGCAAACCAACATCCAGAAGTTGCAGCAGATGAAGGTCGCCACCACCGACCTGAACATTCCCGTGGTGCCGCAAACCGGCGCCAACGCCAACGCGATCAAGGAGAACCTCAAGCGCGTGAAGCTGCCGCCAGGCTTCAAGATCGAGCTCTTCGCCGTGGTGCCCGATGCGCGCCACATGGCGGTGGCACCGTCCACCAACATGCTCTTCGTCGGCACGCGCAAGACGACGGTGTGGGCCGTCACCGACCGCAATAGCGACGGCGTGGCCGACGAGGTGAAATCCTTTGCGCCGAGCCTGAAGTTCACCAACCCCAACGGCGTGTGCTGGACCAAGGACGGCTTCCTCATCGTCGCCGAGCACAACCGCATCCTCAACTTCCCGGCGGCCGAGTTTTTCTACGAAGGCCCGGATGTGGCGGTGATCACCGTGGTCGATCAAGGCAAGCTGATCCCGCCCGAGGAAGAGTCCTTCAACCACGGCGCGCGCGTGTGCAAGATCGGCCCCGACAAGATGCTGTACGTGAGCCTGGGCCAGCCCTTCAACGTGCAGCCGCGCGACAAGTTGAAGCTCTACGAGCAGATCGGCATCGGCGGCATGCTGCGCATGAACGCCTTCGACGGCAGCAAGCGCGAGGTCTATGCGGTGGGCATCCGCAACTCCGTCGGCCACGATTTCAATCCCAAGGACGGCACGCTCTGGTTCACTGACAACCAGACCGACGGCATGGGCGACGACATCCCGCTGGGCGAAATCAACCGCATCACCCGTGCCGGTCAGCACTTCGGCTACCCCTACAAGCAGGGCGACACGCGCATCACCGAGAACGGCTACGACAAAGACCCGCTGCCGCCGAACATGACGGAGCCGCAAGTCAAGACCACGGCGCACGCGGCCGACCTGGGCATGAGCTTTTATACCGGCAAGATGTTCCCCGCCAAGTACCAAGGCGGTTTCTTCTCGGCCCAGCATGGCTCCTGGAACCGCACCAAGCCGGTCGGTGCCCAGGTGCTGTTCACCAGCCTGAAGGCCGACGGCACGGCCGACAAGACGGAAGTCTTTGCCGACGGTTGGCTTGACGCCAATGGCCTGTACCGCGCCGGCCGGTCGATGTGGCGGCGATGAAAGACGGCTCGCTGCTCATCTCCGACGACTTCGCGGGCGCCATCTACCGTGTGAGCTACACGGCACCGTGACATCGTCGCACCTGAAGGCCAGCGCTGCGGCGCTGGCTTTGTCACTCGCCCTCGTGTCAGCTGCGCAGGCGCGCGACCCGGTCGCAGGCCGCGCCAAGGCGGCAGCCTGCGCGGTCTGCCATGGCCCCCAAGGCCTGTCGGTCGCGCCCGATGCCCCGCACTTGGCCGGCCAGCCTGCGCTGTATGTCAGCGCCCAACTTCGCGCCTACCGCAGTGGCGCGCGCAAACACGAGGTAATGGGCGTCATGGCCAAGCCCCTGAGTGACACCGACATCGACGACTTGGCGGCCTGGTTCGCGTCGCTGCAAATTTCCGTGCAGGCGCCACAGTGATGCGGGCGCCGTCCCCCA
>JANMSS010000223.1:0-7359 GCA_031389585.1 Burkholderiales bacterium
GGGGCGGATGGTGCGAAATCGATAGCGGCCTTCGCTGTCGACTGCCGCGCGGCCGAAACCCTGGAAGGCGCGGTCGGCGCGATCGCCGTCACCGGGGTGGTGGTAGCGGCCCTGGTGGTCGCATTGCCAGATCTCGACCGACGCACCCCGTACCGGCCGGCCTTCGAGATCGGTGACGATGCCTTCCAGCCAGGCCGGCTGACCCTGCGCATAGCGCAGCGCGCCGTTGGCCAGCAGATCGGCGTCACTGTCGGACGGAATCGCCACGGGATAGAACGGGCCTTCGGACTGCGCCGGTGTCAGCCGCCGCAGCGTGGCCTGTGCCAGCGCACGCAAATGCAGCGCCGGGACGGCCATCAGCGCGGCGCCGGCTCCCAGCAACAGGCCGCGTCGGCGATTCAATCCGGGTGGGGTGTTTGGCATGGTCGACCTCCGAAGCGCGTCAGAACGGTATGTTGCTCGAAAAGTTCAACACCCGACCGTCATGCGGGTGCGGCAACGTCAGGGCGCAAGCATGCAGCATCAGGCGCGGCGCGGCCAGTGCCGGCGCGTACAGCGCGTCGCCGACGATCGGGTGCCCGATCGCCAGCAGGTGCACGCGCAGCTGGTGTGAGCGGCCTGTGAGCGGCTCGAGAGCAACGCGCGTCGTGCCTGCCGACAGGTCGCGCGCGAGCACATGCCAGTGGGTCAGCGACGGCTTGCCATGCTGCACGTCGACCTGTTGACGCGGCCGGTTCGGCCAGTCAGCGGCCAAGGGAAAGTCGATGCTGCCGCTGTCGTCGGCCAGCAGGCCCGCGACCACCGCGGTGTAGCGCTTGTCGACGCGGCGTTCGGCGAAAGCCTGGCTGAGCCACCGCTGTACGGCCGCGCCGCGGGCGAACACCAGCAGGCCCGATGTGGCCTGATCCAGCCGGTGCACCACCAGGGCATCGGCGAACTGCAGTTGCACGCGCGTTGCCGCGCAGTCTTGGCCGGCTTCGCCGCGGCCCGGCACGGCCAGCAGGCCGGGGGGTTTGTCGACGACAACGATCGCATCGTCGGCGTAGAGAACCGGCACGCCGTCCGGCATCGGGGCGATGCCTAAGGGGTGGGCTCGGGCGAGGCCGGCTGCATATCGGTCGGCGCGCCGTCGGCCGGGGCATCGGCATCGGGTTCACCGTCGGGGCGCGGATTCGACTTCTTCTGACGCTTCTCTTCTTGCTTGCGTCTCTTGGCCAGCTCACGCTGGCGTTTTTCATAAGAATAATTCGGGGTGGCCACAGCGCTCCTTCGGCGGGTTCTGCCACTGAGGGCAGTCGATAGGCGCAGCATACCCGCAGCCGGAATGTGACCGCACCAAGGCGCCGCGGGCGTCGCCCCGCGAGTGGATCTCAGACCGCTTGGGAGCGGCCCGACGCCGTCCTGAGGCTGCCTTTACATCCGGTTCACAAGGCTCGATGACAATCGCCGCCCATGACATTTCCCGCATGCATCTCACGCCGGCTGTGCGCCGCGACCCTGGGCGCCCTGCTGGCCGCCCCGCTGCAAGCTCAAACTCCGCTCGCTGCCGAGCCGGCGGCCTCAGCGCCGCAACGGGTCGACGTGACCGGCAATCGCCCCGGCGAAGCCGAGCAGCGACGTCGGGCCACTGCCGCCAAGATCGTGATCGGCCGCGAAGAGATCGAGCGCTTCGGCGACAGCACCACCAGCGAGGTCTTGAAGCGCCTGCCCGGCATCACCATGCCGGGGCCCGGCGGGCGCGGCGGCGGCCCGCGCATGCGCGGCATGGCCGGCGGCTATACGCAGATCCTGCTCGATGGCGAGCGCGTGGCGCCGGGCTTCTCGATCGACTCGATAGCGCCGGAACAGATCGAGCGCATCGAGATCCTGCGTGCGCCGACGGCGGAAACCGGCGCTCGCGCGATCGCCGGCAGCATCAACATCGTCCTGCGCGAAGGATTTCGCAAGCGGCTGAACGATCTGCGCATCGGCACTGCATACGAGAACGGCCAATGGTCGCCGGGCCTGAACTGGACTCGCAACGACACCCTGGGCGACTGGATCTACAACCTGTCGCTGTCGCCGTTTCGGCGCGTGCAGGACAGCGAGCTGAGCAGCCTGCGGCGCGACGAGGACATCGCCAGCGGTGCCACGACGCTGCTGCGCCAGGGCACGTTTTCGTCGCGCGACACGCGCACGGGCGTGCACGCCACCGGCCGGCTGCAGTGGCGCAACGAGCAGGGCCTGAGCGCCGTCCTGCAACCCTTGTTGATCCACTCCGAAGGCGACAACACGAATGGCGGCACGCAGACCGATCTCATCGGCGACCCGGGCAATCCCCCCGGCTTCGCGCGCAGCCAGACGAACAGCAATGGCCGTTTCACGCTGCTGCGCCTGAACGGCCAGTTCAACCATCGGCTGGGTGCGGACACCCGGCTCGAGTGGCGTTTCGGCGTCGGCGACGGGCATTGGCGCAACAAGTCGCTGCGCGAGGAGTTCGATGCCCTGGGCGCGCCCAGCCGCAATGTCGATGACCGCACCGACAACCGTGACCGCAATGCGAGCCTGAGCCTGAAGGCCACGGGCACGCTCGAAGGAGGCCACGGCCTGGTCGGGGGCGCCGAGTTGGAGCGCAACCGCCGCGTTGAGGCGCGCACGACGCTGTGGAACGGTGTGCCTCAATTGACCGAGTTCGGCGACAACCTCACTGCCTCGTCGCGCCGCTACGCGCTGTACGCGCAGGACGAGTGGAGCATCACGCCGCAATGGGCCGCCCATGCCGGCCTGCGCGTCGAAGGCATCACCACCGAGGGTGAAGGCGCCAACGGCACCGTGGATCGCAATCTCAGCCGGGTGGCCACGCCGCTGCTGCACGCCGTGTGGCGCCCCGACCCGAAGAGCCGCGACCAATTGCGCGCCAGCCTGACGCGCAGCTACCGCAGCCCGAACCTGAACCAGTTGATCGGCCGGCCCGGGCTGAACAACATCGACCCGGCGCCCGGCGCGAACACGGAAACGACGCCGGACACCGCCGGCAATCCGCAGCTGCGGCCCGAAATTGCAATCGGCATCGACCTGGCGGCCGAGCGTTTTCTGGCCGAAGGCGGCGTGCTCAGCGCCAACCTGTTCCACCGCCGCATCAGCGACCTGATCCGCAACGTAGTGGCGCTGGAGACCGTGAGCTGGTCGCCCGGCACGCCACGCTACGTATCGAGGCCGCAAAATATTGGCGATGCGATGACTCAGGGCATCGAGCTTGAAGCCAAGTTCCGCTTGAGCGACGTGGTGGTCGATGCGCCGCGTCTGGACCTGCGCGCCAACATGAGCCTGTTCCGCTCCCGCGTCCAGGGCATCCCCGGCCCCGACAACCGGCTTGCCGAACAGCCGGGCGGCACCTTGAACCTGGGGGCCGACTACCGCTTGCGCGGCTTGCCGCTGACCGTGGGCGGCAACATCAACTACACGCCCGGCTACGACACTCGGATCGACATCAACCGCTGGGCGGTGAATCCCGACAAGACAGTGGTCGACGCCTACGCGCTGTGGGTCTTCAACCCGAACCTGCAACTGCGCCTGTCGCTGGGCAATGCCCTGGCGCAGGACTACCTGACGCAGACCCGGATCGAGAGCAACGGCCGGCGCGAAACGATCGCCAGCAACGCGCGCTCCTATGTCAACTGGCAGGCCCGCGTCGAGATGAAACTCTGAGCTCCGGCAGGCCCCCATGTGCGCCAACTACCACCCGGTCACTGCACAGGATCGACTGGTCCAGTACTTCGGCGTCGAACGGCCCATTGACGCCGTGCCGCCCGACCTTTACCCCGGCGGCCTGGCGCCCTTCATCCTGCGCCAACGCGACCGCGTCGAGTTGGCGCGCGATGTGCGCATGGGCCTGTTTGGTCTCTTGCCGCATTGGGCCAAGGACATCGCCTTCGGCCGCCGCACCTACAACGCGCGCAGCGAGACGGTGGCCGAGAAGCCGAGCTTTCGCGATGCCTGGCGGCAGGGCCGTCGCTGCGTCATTCCCGCCGAGGCGGTCTACGAACCGAGCTGGGAGAGCGGCAAAGCGGTGCGTTGGCGTGTGTCGCGCAAGGACGGCCGGCCGCTGGGGCTGGCCGGTCTGTGGGGCTGGTGGTGCGGCCCCGACGGGCGCGAGTGGCTGAGCTTCACGATGTTGACCATCAACGCCGACGCGCACCCGGTCTTCAACCGCCTGCACCGGGCGGGCGAGGAAAAGCGCATGGTCGTGATCCTTGATGAAGCCGAGTACGACGCGTGGCTCGAGGCGCCGATCGAGCGCGTCGGTGATTTCCTGAATCCGTACCCGGCTGAATTGCTGCACGCCGAGCCCGCGCCGCGGCGCTGAACCCCACCGCGCACGCGGCGCAAAAGCAAAGGGCCATCTCGCGACGGCCCTTCTTCATGCTTCCGGACACAGCAAGCTGCGACGGTGTGTGGCGCCGGGTACGGGTTCCGGGGTCCGCCCAATCGTGCGGTCGGTTTGTCGCCTCAGTGCTGCGCATTGTGCCGGCATCGCGGCGCGCTGATCGTGGGAACAGCGCCTGCATTCGCAGCCAGTTCGGCTACCCTTGCGCCCCTTGCTCGGGAGCTCCCATTTGTTCGCTTGGTTCGAAAGCCTGGTCCACCCCTACCCTGAGGCGGCGCCGGCCACGCCGCCCAAGGGCTTCATGCCCTTCCTCTGGTCCTGCACCGAGGGCACGCGCGGCTACATCGCGGCAATGACCTTCTTCACCGCGCTGATCGGCGCCTTCGAGGCGCTGTTGTTCGCGATGATGGGCAGCATCATCGACTGGCTGGCCGAGGTCGCGCCTGCCGCGTTGTGGGCCCGCGAGAAGCACACGCTGGCGCTGCTCGGCGGCGTGCTGGTGGCCAGCATTGCGCTGGCCGCGCTGCAATCGATGGTCAAGCAGCAGACCCTGGCGGGCAACTTTCCAATGCGCCTGCGCTGGAACTTCCATCGCCTGATGCTGGCGCAGAGCCTGGGCTTCTACCAGGACGAGTTCGCCGGCCGCATTGCCACCAAGGTCATGCAGTCGGCGCTGGCAGTGCGCGACTGCTGGATGATCGTCTGCGACATCATGGTCTACGTGGTGATCTATTTCGTCACCATGGCCGCGATCCTCGGTGGCTTCGACACCTGGACGCTGGCGCCCTTTGCACTCTGGCTGACGCTCTACATGGTGTCGATGCGCTACTTCGTGCCGCGGCTGGGCCGGCTGGCGCAGAAGCAGGCCGACGCGCGATCGCTGATGACCGGGCGCATCACCGACGCCTACACCAACATCGCCACCGTCAAGCTGTTCTCGCACTCACGTCGCGAGTCGGGCTACGCGCGCTCGGCGATGCAGGAGTTCCTGGTCACGGTGCATCGCCAGATGCGGTTGGTCACCGGTTTCGAGATCGTCAACCAGGTGTTGTCGGTGATCCTGATCGCCAGCACCGCGGGCGTCGTGCTCGCGTTGTGGATGCGCGGCGAGGTCGGCGTCGGCGCCGTGGCTGCGGCGACCGCGATGGCGCTGCGCTTGAACGGCATTTCGCACTGGGTGATGTGGGAGATGGCCAGCCTGTTCGAGCATATCGGCACGGTGCAGGACGGCATCAACACCTTGTCGCAAACACGCATGGTCGTCGATCGCGCCGATGCGGTGCCGCTGGTGGTTGCGCGCGGCGAGGTGCGCTTCGAGAAGGTCGGCTTTGCCTACACCGCCCAGCGGCGCGTCATCGACGACTTGACGCTGACCATCCGCCCCGGCGAAAAGATCGGCCTGGTCGGCCGCTCGGGTGCGGGCAAAAGCACGGTGGTCAATCTGCTGCTGCGCTTCTACGACATCCAGCAGGGCCGCGTGCTGATCGACGGCCAGGACATCTCGCGGGTCACCCAGGAGAGCCTGCGCGAACAGGTCGGCATGGTGACGCAGGACACCTCGCTGCTGCACCGCTCTGTGCGCGACAACATCGTCTATGGGCGCCCCGACGCCAGCGACGCGCAGATGGTGGCCGCGGCGCAAAAAGCCGAGGCGCAAGACTTCATCCAGACCCTGGTCGACGGCAAAGGCCGCACGGGCTACGACGCCCATGTCGGCGAACGCGGCGTCAAGCTCTCGGGCGGCCAGCGCCAGCGCATCGCGATCGCCCGCGTGATGCTCAAAGACGCGCCCATCCTGCTCCTGGACGAAGCCACCAGCGCGCTGGACAGCGAGGTCGAGGTCGCGATCCAGCAAAGCCTGTACCGATTGATGGAAGGCAAGACCGTGGTCGCAATCGCGCATCGGCTGTCGACCATCGCCGCGATGGACCGCCTGGTGGTGATGGACCACGGCCGCATCGTCGAAGAAGGCACTCACGCCAGCCTGCTGGCGCAAGGCGGCATCTATGCGCGGCTGTGGGCGCACCAGAGCGGTGGTTTCCTCGGCGAGGAGAAGGAAGAAGAGGCGATTGCGAGCGATGCACCCACAGCCTGAAGTCGGCTGGGCCGTCGCTGGCGCCTGGCAGCATGGCAGCGCGCCGCCCTTCGTCAGCACCGATCTGGCCGCCGCACTCGCGCGCCCCGACGAGCACGCGGTCTACATCGCCACGCCCCACCCGTTCCACGCCGACCCGGTGCCGGCCAGCCTGGCCGCGGGCAAGCCGGTGCTGTGCGAGAAACCGATGACGATCAACGCCACCGGCACGCGCGCGCTGGTCGAGCTGGCGCAACGCCAGCGCGTGTTCCTGATGGAAGCCGTTTGGACCCGCGTCCTGCCGATCTATGCCTCGGTGCAACAGTGGCTGCAGGGCGGCGAGATCGGCGCCGTGCGCGCAATGCAGTCCAGCTTCTGCCTGAACCGCCCGTTCAAGCCCGGCGACCGCCGCTACGCTGGACTTCGGCGACGGCCGCTGGTCGCAGTTCCACTGCGGCTTCTACGGCGACGGCGACAACAGTTTTCGCATCCTGGGCGAGGCCGGCCACATCACCGTCCACGGTGGCTTCTGGGAAGCCACGTCAGCCACATTGCAGCGCGACGGGCAAGAGCCTCAGACGGTCCACGCGCCGTTCCGCGTC
Source organism: Burkholderiales bacterium (assembly GCA_031389585.1). GTDB lineage: Bacteria > Pseudomonadota > Gammaproteobacteria > Burkholderiales > Burkholderiaceae_C > CADEEN01. The sequence continues at coordinate 7,043 of JANMSS010000223.1, forward strand.
AACGGCTTCGAGTACGAAATCGAGGAAGCGATGCGCTGCATCCGCGCCGGCCTCGTCGAAAGCCCCGCGCTGCCGCACGCCGAATCGCTGGCCACGGTCGAGTTGATCGACGCGATGCGCGTGCGCATCGGTGTGCACTATGCGTTCGAGTGAATCTTGCGGCGCTGCTTATGATCCCACCCACCCGTTGCACCGAGCGCGCCTGTGACCAACCACCCTACCCGCACGCTGCTGCGCATCTTCGTCACCGGCGCACTGGCCGCGCTGCCGCTGGCGGCCACCGTGCTGATCTTCGTCTGGGTCGCCCGCGTTCTGAT
>JANMSS010000239.1:0-9484 GCA_031389585.1 Burkholderiales bacterium
TTTGCCAAGGGCGGCAAGGTCGGCCTGTTCGGCGGCGCCGGCGTGGGCAAGACCGTCAACATGATGGAGCTGATCAACAACATCGCCAAGGCGCACTCGGGCCTGTCGGTGTTTGCCGGCGTGGGCGAGCGCACCCGCGAGGGCAACGATTTCTATCACGAGATGATGGAGTCGGGCGTCGTCAACTCCGACAACCTCGGCGAGTCCAAGGTGGCAATGGTCTACGGCCAGATGAACGAGCCCCCGGGCAACCGCCTGCGCGTGGCGCTGACGGGCCTGACGATCGCCGAATCCTTCCGCGATGAAGGCCGCGACGTGCTGTTCTTCGTCGACAACATCTACCGCTTCACGCTGGCCGGCACCGAAGTCTCGGCGCTGCTCGGCCGCATGCCATCGGCCGTGGGCTACCAGCCGACGCTGGCCGAAGAAATGGGCCGCCTGCAGGAGCGCATCACCTCGACCAAGGTCGGATCGATCACCTCGATCCAGGCCGTCTACGTGCCGGCGGACGACCTGACCGACCCGTCGCCCGCGACCACCTTCGCCCACCTGGACGCCACCGTCGTGCTGTCGCGTGACATCGCCTCGCTGGGCATCTACCCGGCGGTGGACCCGCTGGACAGCAACAGCCGCCAGGTCGACCCCAACGTGGTCGGCGAAGAGCACTACAGCACCACGCGCGCCGTGCAGTCGACGCTTCAGCGCTACAAGGAGCTGCGCGACATCATCGCCATCCTGGGCATGGACGAGTTGAGCCCCGAAGACAAACTGGCGGTGTCGCGTGCGCGCAAGATCCAACGCTTCCTGTCACAGCCCTTCCACGTCGCCGAAGTCTTCACCGGCACCCCAGGCAAGTACGTGCCGCTGAAGGAAACCATCCGCGGCTTCAAGATGATCGTGGCCGGCGAATGCGATCACCTGCCCGAGCAGGCGTTCTACATGGTCGGTACGATCGACGAAGCATTCGAAAAAGCGAAAAAAATCCAGTAAGGGGACGAGATGGCCACCCTCCACGTCGACGTCGTCTCCGCCGAAGGCAGCATCTTCTCCGGCGAGGCGAAGTTTGTTGTGCTGCCCGGCGAAATGGGCGAGCTCGGCATCTATCCGCGTCACACGCCGCTGATCACGCGCATCAAGCCCGGTGCGGTGCGCATCGTGCGTGCCGACAACGATGAGGAAGAGTTCGTCTTCGTCGCCGGCGGCATTCTCGAGATCCAGCCCGGCACCGTGACGGTGCTTGCCGACACCGCGATCCGCGGCCACGACCTCGACGAAGCCAAGGCCCTCGAAGCCAAGCAACTGGCCGAGGCTGCGATGAAGAACGCCAAGAGCGACATCGACTTCGCCGCCGCGCAGGGCGAGTTCGCCGCCATGGCTGCGCAGATCGCCGCGATCCAGAAGCTGCGCCGCAAGTAGCACGGCTCGATTCTGGCGAACAGGCCCCGGACGCCCCTAGCGTCGCGGGGCCTGTTTCATTGCGGCCACCGTATGATCCCGACGCGCTCGCATCTGGCGCGGGCTGCTCGAAGGGGGGCGAACATGGCGCTGATGGACTTCATCAAGAAACAGTTCATCGACATCATCGAGTGGGTCGAGCCCGGCGACGGCGTGCTTGCCTGGCGCTTTCCCGTGGCCGACCGCGAGATCCAGTACGGCGGCTCGCTCACTGTGCGCGAATCGCAGATGGCGGTGTTCGTCAACGAGGGCAAGGTCGCTGACGTGTTCGGCCCGGGCATGCACAAGCTGACAACGCAGACGCTGCCCGTGCTGACCTACCTGAAGAACTGGGACAAGCTGTTCGAGAGCCCGTTCAAGAGCGACGTGTACTTCTTCAGCACGCGCCAGCAGATCGATCAACGCTGGGGAACGACGCAGCCGGTGACGATCCGCGACAAGGATTTCGGCGCGGTGCGCCTGCGCGCCTTCGGCAATTACGCCTACCGCGTCGCCGACCCGAAGCTGTTCCACACCGAGATCTCAGGCACGCGCGACACCTACACCGCCGCAGACCTCGATGGCCAGCTGCGCGGGTTGATGCTGCAGCACATCAGCGACGCCGTGGCCGAGGCGGGCATCCCCTTCCTCGACCTGGCCGCCAACCAGGTCGAATTTGCCAAGCAGCTGCGCGAGGTCACGGCACCCGAGTTCGCCAAACTCGGCCTGGCGCTCGAGGTGGTCACGATGCAGAACGTGTCGCTGCCCGAAGAGCTGCAGAAGGTGCTCGACCAGCGCATCGGCATGGGCATGGTCGGCAACGACATGGGCAAGTTCATGCAGTACCAGACCGGGCAGGCCATTCCTGGCATGACTGCAGGCGGCGGCGGCGGCGGGGGTGGCAGTGGCATCGCCGGCGATGCGATGGGCCTGGGCGCAGGGGTCGCGCTCGGCCAGGTGCTGGCGCAGAACCTTCAACAGGGTCTGCAGGGCGGCAGCGCGGCGGCTGCGCAGGCTGCAGCCGCGGCCGCAGCGATGAGGCCCGACGAAGTGATGGCGACGATCGAGAAGCTCGCCGAATTGAAGACCAAGGGCATCCTCACCGACGAGGAATTTGGCACCAAGAAGGCCGAGTTGCTGAAGAAGCTGACCTGATCGACTGACCTCGCGTCGGTGGCCACGGTAGACACACCGCAGCGCGCCTGGCGCGCCGCATGCCCGAACTGCGGCGCGCTGGTCGAGTTCGCTTCGGCCGCGTCGCCGGTGGCGGTGTGCAGCTTCTGCCGCAGCACGCTGGCGCGCGAGGGCGAGGCGCTGCGACGCATCGGCCAGTCGGCCGAATTGTTCGACGACCATTCGCCGCTGCAGCTCGGCGTGGCCGGGCGCTGGCAGGGCGCGGCGTTCACGCTCGTCGGCCGGCTGCAGGTGCGCTACGCCGAAGGCAGCTGGAACGAGTGGCACGCGCTCTTTGACGGTGGCGACGGCGGCGCCAATCCCAAGAGCGCATGGCTATCGGAGGACAACGGCCGCTACGTGATGGCCTTCGACGCGCCGGCGCCCTCGCCGCTGCCGCGCGTCGACGACTTGCGCGTCGGCCTGGCGTTCACGATCGACGGGCGCAGCTGGCAGGTCGCCTCGGTCACGCGCGCCAGCGTTGCGGCCGCACAGGGCGAACTGCCCTTCGCGCCGCAGCTCGAGCGCGAGTTCACGGTCGTCGATTTGCGCAACGCGCAAGACGAAGTTGCGACCTTGGATTTCGCCGACGCGGCCCGCGCGCATTGGTCGGTCGGCCGCGGTGTCGCGCTGTCCGAGCTGAGCCTGAGCGGGTTGCGCGAGGGCAGCGAGAAAACGCTCGGCGCGCGCGGCGTGCCCTGCCCGAGCTGCGGCACGGCACTCGAACTCAAGCTCGCTGCCACCCAGTCAATCGTCTGCCACCAATGCCATGCGGTGGTCGATGTGTCGCAGGGCGTCGGTGGCGACCTGGCGCATTACGCCCAGGACACGCCGCAGGCTGCAGGCGGTGAGCCGCAGTTGCCGCTCGGCGCCACGGCGTCACTGGCCCTGGGCGGCCCGCCCAAGCCCTGGCAAGTGGTCGGCTATGCCGAGCGCTGCGAGATCCCCGAGGATCCCGAGGACGAACAGGTGTTCTGGCGCGAGTACCTGCTCTACCACCGCGCGGAGGGATTCGCCTTCCTCGTCGACGCCGAAGACGGCTGGAGCTGGGCGGTGCCGATCACCGGCGCGCCGCAGGGCCAGGGCGACAGCGTGCGCTGGCGCAATGACAATTACCGCAAGCTGTACAGCTACACCGGCGCCATCAGCTATGTGCTCGGCGAGTTCTACTGGAAGCTCGAGCGCGGCCAGCGCACAGTCAACATCGACTATGCGAGCGGCAAGAGGAGACTGAACCGCGAACAGGCCGGAGGCGAAGTCACCTGGTCGGCCGGGCAGGCGATGGACGCCGACGTGATCGCCGCCGCCTTCAAGCTGCCCGAGGCGCGTCGCGCCGCAATCCAGCGCGACGCGTCGCCGGTCAGCGGTGGCGGCTCATCGGTGGTGAAGAGCATGATCGTTGGCGTCGTCGTGCTGGTGATGCTGGTGGTGATGCTCAAGGACTGCAGCCGCAGCAACTGCGACGAACTGCGCGCCACTTTCGGCGAGGCCAGCAACGAGTACCGGCAATGTGTGCGCTCGGGGGCGAGCACGGGCCGCGTGGGCGGCGGCTCTTTCGGCGGCCACAAGTAACTTTCACGACCACTGACAACTTGAAGGAGTTCCCCATGATGGGCATCGAATGGTTGAAACCCGGCGTCCTCCTCGGCTCGATGCTGTACGCGCTGATGGGGGTGGCGATCTTCTGGATCAGCTTTCTCATCATCGACAAGCTCACGCCCTACAACCTGTGGGACGAGATCGTCGAGAAGAAGAATGTGGCGCTGGCGGTCGTTGTCGGCGCAATGTGCGTTGCGATCGGCCTGATCGTCGCGGCAGCGGTGAACTGAGGGCGCGATGTCCGTGGTCCCCGAGGCTGTGCGCGCGCATCGCGGCGCGCGCATCGCGCCGGCCGAAGTCGCGCTGCTGGCGTCGGTGTTCGTTGTCGCCGCCTGCGGCCTGCTCTATGAGCTGGCGGCGAGCACGCTGGCGAGCTGGCTGCTCGGCGACTCGGTACTGCAGTTCAGCACGATCATCGGTGCCTACCTGTTCGCGCTGGGCATCGGCTCTTACCTGAGCCGCTTCGTGGTGCGCCAGCTGGTGGCCACCTTTCTGCGCGTCGAATTGCTGGTCGGGCTGATCGGCGGGCTGATGCCGGCCGCCCTGTTTGTCGCCCACAGCCTGTTGCACGAGGCGGCCAGCGCGCTGCCATTCCGGGTGCTTCTGTACGCCATGGTGCTGCTCGTCGGCACCCTGGTCGGGCTTGAGATCCCGCTGGTGATGCGCATCCTCAAGTCGCATTTTCGCGAGCGCTGGCAACTGAGCGAGCTGGTGTCGCAGGTGCTCACCTTCGACTACCTTGGCGCGCTCGCGGTCGCCGTCGCCTTTCCGTTGCTGCTGCTGCCGCAGCTCGGCCTGATCCGCACCGGCGTCGTCTTCGGCCTGATGAACGCTGGCGTGGCGGCCTGGGCGCTGTGGCTGTTCCACGCCGAGCTGCGCCGCGTCGGCACGCATGTGTTGGCCTGTGTGCTGGTGATTGCCGTGCTTTGCGTTACGGCTCTCGGCGCCGATCGCCTGACCACCTGGGCTGAGGACCGTTTCTACGGCGCGGGCGTCGTGCACGCCGCCAGCAGCGACTACCAACGCGTCGTGGTCACGGCCGACGCGCGTGACGGCACGCGGCTGTTCCTCAACGGCAATCTGCAGTTCGACTCACGCGACGAGTACCGCTATCACGAGTCCCTGGTGCATCCGGCGATGGCCGCGCACGGCGCGCCCAAGCGCGTGGCCATCCTGGGCGGCGGCGATGGCATGGCGCTGCGAGAGGTCTTGAAGTACGCCAGCGTCGAACAGGTCACGCTGGTCGAACTCGACCCGCACATCACTCAACTCTTCGCCCGCCAGCCGCGGCTTCAGCGCCTCAACGGCCAGGCCTACGACTCGCCCAAGCTCAAGGTCGTCAATGCCGATGCCTTCGCCTGGCTGCAAAGTCACGCGGAGGTCTTCGATGTCATCGTCGTCGACTTCCCCGACCCAAGCAACTTCTCGCTCGGCAAGCTCTACACGACCAGCTTCTATGCCCTGATCGATCGCCACCTCGCGGCCAGCGGCTATGCCGTGATTCAGACCACCTCGCCGCTGATCGCGCGGCACAGTTTCTGGACTGTCGCCACCACCATCGAGGCGGTCGGCCTGACGACCATGCCTTACCACGCGCATGTGCCGAGCTTCGGTGAGTGGGGTTTCATCATCGCCAGTCGCAGGCCGTGGCGACAACCCGCGGCGTTGCCGGAGGGCCTGCGCTTTCTCACCATTGCGGGCATGCCGGCGCTGCTGCAGTTCCCGCCCGACATGGCCCGCGTTCCTGCCGTCGCCAACCGCTTGTCGAACCAGGTGCTGGTGCAATTGTTCGAGGAAGAGTGGGGCCGCGTCGACCGATGAGCCGCGGCCTGACCCGCCGGGCGGCGCTCGCTGCGCCGCTGGCGCTCGCGGCCTGCCGCAGTGGCGCGCCGGTCGCGTTCGATGGCGGCTGGCTCGGCGCCTCACATGAGCGAGGCCATCGCCTGCGCGACGCCGCTGCGTTTGTGCCTGACACCACCCGGCGCTGTGCCGTCGTCGTGGTCGGCGCCGGTGTGGCCGGCCTGGCTGCGGCGCGTGCCTTGCAGCGCGCCGGCATCGACGACGTGCAGGTCTTCGAGCTTGAAGACGAGGCCGGCGGCAACGCCCGCGGCCACACGATGGCGGGCATGGCCTGCCCGCTCGGCGCGCATTACCTGCCGTTGCCGGGGCCCGATGCGCGTGAAGTGGGCGAATGGCTGCATGAGATCGGCCTGCTGCGCAACGTGGCCGGCCGCACCGTGCCCGATGAGCGCCACCTCAGCCACAGCCCGCAGGAACGGCTCTGGGTCGAAGGCCAATGGCTCGATGGCTTGTTGCCCCCTGCAGAACGCGGATCGGCGCGCGAACGCCATTACCAGCGCTTTTCGCAACTCGTCACACAGGCCTCGCGCACGCTGCGCTTCACGATTCCAAGCCATCGCGCCGGCTGGGGCGCCGGTCACGCCGCGCTCGATGCCCTCACGTTCGCGCATTGGCTTGATCGTCAAGGACTCGACGACCCCGCCTTGCGCTGGTTCCTCGACTATTCATGCCGCGACGACTACGGTGCCGACAGCACCGCCGTCTCGGCCTGGGCCGGCCTGCAATACTTCGCCAGCCGGCACGGTTTTCAAGCGCCGGGCGAGGCCGCGGCGCCCGAGCGCGAGGCCGTCTTCACCTGGCCCGAAGGCAATGCCTGGCTGACGCGCAAGCTCGCCGCACCGCTCGGCGGGCGCCTGCATACCGGCGCACTGGTGGGGCGCATTGAAGCCATGCGCCACGAGGTCGCAATCGATGTGCTGAGGCATGTTCCTACGCCGCGCAACGAACGCTGGCTGGCGCAGCAGGTGGTGATGGCCCTGCCGCTGCATGTGGCCACGCGTGTCGTCGCGCAGCCACCCGCTGTGCTGACCCAATCCGGGGCGCAGATGACATATGCCCCCTGGCTGGTGGCCAACCTGCACCTGCGCAGCCCACTGACCGACAAGCCCGGCGCGCCACCATCGTGGGACAACGTGGTCTATGCGCCCGGCACGAACACGCTTGCGCTGGGCTATGTCGACGCCATGCACCAGAGCCTGCGCCCAGTGCCGGGCCCGACCGTGCTCACCGCGTACTGGGCCCTGGGCCACGGCGGCCGCGAGACGCTCGCCCGCCAGCGCCAGTCACTGCTCGACGAGCCGTGGAGCGTGTGGTCGCGCCGTGTCGTAGACGACCTCGCGCGCGCCCACCCGGACCTGCCAGCCAAGACCGCGCGCGTGGATCTGATGCGCTACGGCCACGCGATGGCCATCCCCGCGCCGGGCGTGCGTGGCAGTGCGGCACTCCTTGCGCTGCGCCAGCCGACCACATCCAGGCTGCACTTCGCGCACGCCGACCTGGCGGGCTATTCGATCTTCGAAGAGGCTTTCACGCTGGGCGATGCGGCAGGGCGTGCGGCGGCCAAGCGTCTCTGATCGGCGCTAGCCGACGCCCTCGCCGCGCTGCCAACGTTGACGCTGCACCTGCTGCGGCGCAAAGGCCGCGATCAGCTGGTCGACCAGGCGCAACGCAGCCGCGGAATTGTCGGCGCCGAAATTGCACACATACGCGTCCAGCGTCACCGCGCCCAGCTCGGGCCAGGTGTGCACCGCCAGGTGCGACTCGGCCAGTAGCACCACGCCAGTCACGCCGCCGGGCGTTGGGAAGCGATGGAACAGCTCGCCCACCGGGGTCAGTCCGCTGGCCTGCACGGCGGCAATGCACAGCGCGCGCAGGGCTTGCGGGTCGACCATCGCAAGCCGATCGGGCGCGCAGCCCGACAGGTCCGCAGTGTGATGGTGGCCGTTCATGGCGGCGATTATCCGCAGGGCGCGGAAACGCTTGTGTCGGCCAATTTTCGACCAGTGAGACAAGGTGACCCGTCACCTGCGACAATAGGGGCATGGCTAAAGTCATTGCAACCCGACTCTCTCAAGACGGCCTTCGCTACGGGGCCAAACCACCGGGCTCGCCGTTTCTCGGCGGCGGCAACACCCGTTCCTGCTTCATGTGCGGCAAGCACAGGCAGCAGACGCAGCTTCGTTCGAAGCGCGTGCTCGGGCGCTCGGAGATGGTTTGCGCTCCTTCGTGCAACCCTGAAGAGTGAGCGTGCGGCCCGACGGGCCGCGCGGCGATAGGGCGCGGAATGAGCCGCGCGGGATGGGCGCGGCCACATCGCCGGCAGCCCATGCGCGGCGCGCGCCTGTTTGTCGCGCCGTCAAGCATGCCCGGCGCACTGGGCCACCCGATAAGGAGTGACCGATGGGCGACAAGGCGAATAAGGCCAAGGGCGGCAACGACCGCGTGGGCATGGGCGAGTACCAGGACAGGCTCGAGCCGCTGCAGCTCGAGTTGAACCGGATGGCACGCTGGCTGCAGGCCACGGGCAGGCGGCTGCTGGTGGTTGTCGAGGGCCGCGACACGGCCGGCAAGGGCGGCGTCATCGCGGCCATCGCCGATACGCTGAATCCGCGCCAATGCCATGTGGTGGCTTTGCCAAAACCCAGCGACCGCGAGCGCACGCAGTGGTATTTCCAGCGCTACGTGGCGCAATTGCCGGCCGCGGGCGAGATCGCCCTATTCGACCGCAGTTGGTACAACCGCGCCGGCGTCGAGAAGGTGATGGGGTTTTGTACGCCTGCCGAGACTGATGCTTTTCTCGCGCAGGTGCCGCAGTTCGAGAAGTTGCTGGTCGATGACGGTCTGCTGCTCTTCAAGTACTGGCTCACGGTTGACCAGGCCCAGCAGGAAGCGCGTTTCGCCGAGCGGCTCGAAGACCCGATGAAGCGCTGGAAGCTCTCGCCGATCGACGTGAAGGCGCGCGAGAAGTATGCCGAGTACGGCGCCGCACGCGACGCGATGCTGGCGGCCACGCACAGCAAGCGCGCGCCGTGGACGCTGGTGGATTTCAACGACCAGCGGCGCGGCCGACTGACACTGATCCGCCACCTGCTCGACCAATTGCCCGACACGAAGGTCGAGCCCGATGCTATCGAAATGCCACCGCTGACGCGTCGACCGTTGAAGGAAACGTTCCGCGGGCCTCTGAAGCCGCTTGGCAGCGGCTGAGAAGACCTGCGCATGGACAGCCGCGTTGCGCCACAAGGCTCGCCGTTGTGCTGGCTCGAACGCTGCGAGGAGGGCATGCTCCATCGCGATGCCGAACGCCGCGGCGCGAAATCGATCTGGCAACGAATGCGGCATCGAGTTCGACCGCCGCGTCGGTGTTGACGCCGCTTGGGCTGCGCGCGGCAACGATCCCGGCAGAACGCCAGGGTTA
>JANMSS010000265.1:0-18480 GCA_031389585.1 Burkholderiales bacterium
GAACCAGCGCAAGAACGAAGAGCTGTCGGGCGTGGTCGAGCGCGCCAACAAGGTCATCAAGCAAATCTTCGATTCGGAAAAGTACGACTTGATCCTGCAAGACGCCGTGCACTGGAGTCCGCGTGTCGACATCACCAAGAAAGTGATCGACGCGCTCAACGCCGGCAAGTGACCCGCGCGAACAGCTCGAGCACTTGAGAGCGCGGCGATGCGCATGACCATCGCCGACATCGTGGCTCGCCTTGGCGGCGAGTGTGTCGGCAACGCCGAGTTGCCTATTGATCGGATTGCGACCCTCGAAGCCGCGACGCCGAGCGCGATCGGATTCCTCGCCAATCCACGTTATCGCGCCCAGCTCGCCACGACCCGGGCCGGTTGCGTGATCGTGGCCCCCGCCCTGCGAGACGAAGCCGCAGCGCGTGGTGTGGCCATCGTCACCCCCGACCCGTACCTGTACTACGCACGCCTGTCCCAATGGTGGGTTCAGCGCATCCGCCCTGCCGCGCCCGCCGGCGTTCATCCCAGTGCCGTCGTCGACGCCGGCGCCGTGATTGACGGCAGCGCCAGCATTGGGCCGCTGGCCTGGATCGGCCCAGGTGCCCGCATCGGCGCGCACACCCGCATCGGCGCACGGGTGGTCATCGCAGATGGCTGTCACATCGGCGAGCGCTGCATCGTCCATCCGGGGGCTGTGATCGGAGCTGACGGCTTCGGTTTCGCACCGACCGGACCTGAGGACGGGAGCCGCTGGGAAAAGATCGAGCAGTTGGGCGGCGTGCGCATCGGCAACGACGTCGAAATTGGCGCCAACACCTGCATCGACCGCGGTGCACTGGGCGACACGTTGATCGAGGACGGGGTCAAGCTCGACAACCTGGTGCAGATCGGCCACAACGTGCGGGTCGGTGCGCATACCGCCATGGCCGGTTGCGTGGGCGTGGCCGGCAGCGCGCGCATCGGCGCGCATTGCACCTTGGGGGGCGGCGCAATCGTGCTCGGCCACCTCGAGCTGGCCGACCATGTGCACATCTCGGCGGCAACCACGATCACGCGTTCGATTCTCGAGGCGGGCCACTACAGCGGCATGTTTCCGTTCGACGACAATGCCGCCTGGGAGAAGAACGCGGCCACGTTGCGCCAGTTGCACGCGCTGCGTGATCGATTGCGAGCGCTGGAGAAGAAATCACCATGACTGTGCCTGTGCTCGACATCCATAAGATTCTGAAGAAGCTGCCGCATCGCTACCCGTTCCTGCTCGTGGACCGGGTGCTCGAGATCGAGCATGGTGTGCGCATCAAGGCGTTGAAGAATGTGACCATCAACGAGCCGTACTTCATCGGCCACTTTCCGGTGCGACCGGTGATGCCCGGCGTGCTGATGCTCGAAGCCCTGGCCCAGACCGCCGCACTGCTGTCCTTCGAAAGCATGGGCACCGATTCCGGCGACGACTCGGTAGTCTATTTCGTCGGCATCGATGGCGCGCGCTTCAAGCGACCCGTCGAACCCGGCGACCAGTTGATCCTTGAAGCCTCGATCGAGCGCGTCAAGTCCGGCATCTACAAGTACAAGACGCGGGCCAGTGTCGATGGCGAGACGGCGGTCGAAGCCGAGCTGATGTGCACGATGCGCAAGATTTCCTGAGACCGTGACGGCGATCCACCCCACCGCCATCGTCGACCTCGGCGCCGCGCTGGCAAGCTCGGTGAGCGTCGGCCCCTACGCGGTGATCGGCGCAGGCGTCAAAGTCGGCGAGGGCACGACGATCGGAGCCCACGCGGTGATCGAGGGGCCGACGTTGATCGGGCGCGACAACCATATCTTTGCCCACACCAGCCTGGGCGGTGCGCCGCAGGACATGAAGTACCGCGGCGAGCCGACCGAACTCGTGATCGGGGATCGCAACACGATTCGCGAGTTTTGCACCTTTAACCGCGGCACCGCGCAGGACGGTGGTGTCACGCGCATCGGTGACGACAACTGGATCATGGCCTATGTGCACATCGCCCATGACGTCCAAGTCGGCCACCGCACCATCCTGGCCAACAACGCCACGCTGGCCGGCCATGTGCATGTGGGCGACTGGGTCATCGTTGGCGGCTTGACGGGTGTGCACCAGTTCTGCCGCATTGGCGCGCACGCCATGACCGGTTTCCAGAGCCACGTGGCGCAGGACGTGCCGCCCTTCATGATGGTCGCCGGGCACCCGTTGGCGGTGCGCGGATTCAACGTCGAGGGTTTGCGCCGGCGCGGCTTCTCGGTCGAACGCATCGCTCAGGTCAAGCAGATGCACCGATTGCTCTACCGCGACGGGCTGACGCTCGAGCAGGCCGGGCAGGCGATCCAGGCACTGCTAGGTGGCGTGTCCGACGGCGACGGCGATATCCGGATGCTGCTCGATTTTCTGGCGGCCTCGACGCGCGGCATCGCCCGCTAGCGTATGCGCCTGGCAATGGTGGCCGGCGAGGCTTCTGGCGATCTGCTCGCCGGCCTGTTGCTTCAGGGCATGAGGGCGCGCTGGCCCGGCCTGAGCGCAGCCGGCATCGGCGGGCCGCGGATGGCCGCAGCGGGATTCGAGCCCTGGTGGCCCAGCGACAAACTGGCCGTGCGCGGTTATGTCGAAGTCCTGCGCCACTACCGCGAAATCGTCGGCATTCGCCGCCAGTTGACGGCGCGCCTGCTCGGCGACAGGCCGGACGCCTTCATCGGGGTCGATGCGCCCGACTTCAACCTCGACCTCGAAGCCCGGCTGAAGGCCGCCGGCACCAAGACCATTCATTTCATCTGCCCCTCGATCTGGGCCTGGCGCGGTGAGCGGGTCCAGAAGATCGCACGCAGTGTCGACCATGTGCTGTGTCTGTTCCCCTTTGAGCCGGCCTTGTTGGCGCAGCATGGCATTGCTGCCACCTATGTTGGCCACCCGCTCGCCGATGCGATCCCGCTCGAGGCGCCACGCGCCGCAGCACGCCACGCACTTGGGCTGGCTGCAGGGGACAATGTGGTGGCGCTGCTGCCAGGCAGCCGGCGTTCCGAGATTCAGCACATCGCGCCGTTATTCCTGCAAACGGCTGCGCGCCTGCATCGGCAACGGCCCGGACTGCAGTTCATTTTGCCGCTGGCACATGGGCTGCGCGGCATGGTCGAGCCGCTGCTCGGGCAACATGCGGGATCGACACCGATCAGGCTGCTTGACGGTCGCTCGCACGAGGCGCTCGCCGCCTGCGATGTGACCCTGATCGCCAGTGGCACGGCCACACTCGAAGCCGCGCTGTTCAAGCGGCCGATGGTGATTGCCTATCGCATGAACGCTTTGAGTTGGCAGATGATGCGGCGCATGCAATACCAGGCCTGGGTTGGTTTGCCCAACATCCTGTGCCGCGACTTTGTCGTCCCCGAACGCATCCAGGGCGACGCCAACCCGGACACGCTCGCCACCGACGTCCTGGCCTGGCTGGACACGCCAGCGCGGGCTGAGGCCCTGCAGCAGCGTTTCACTGAACTGCACCTGCTGCTGCGGCGCGACACCGCCCGCACCGCCACCGATGCCATCGCGAAGATCCTCGACCCGGCCTGAGCAGCTCGGGCTGGTCTGGACCGCGCCGGGCCTGACTGCCGGCGTGGACGAGGCCGGCCGCGGTCCGCTGGCCGGGCCGGTGGTGGCTGCCGCGGTGATCCTGGATGACCTGCACCGCATCAAAGGCCTGCGCGACTCGAAGACGCTCGGCCCGGCCACCCGGGAGCGCCTCGCGCTCGAGGTCCGTGCCAAGGCCCTGTGCTGCAGCGTGGCCCAGGCCAGCGTCGAGGAGATCGACTGCCTGAACATCCTGCAGGCGACCTTGCTGGCGATGCGGCGCGCAGTCGAAGGACTGCGTCTGGTACCCGCTCGGGTGCTGGTCGACGGCAACCGGCTGCCGCTGCTGCGCATGCCGGCCGAAGCCATCGTCAGGGGCGACAGCCGCGTGGCCGCGATCTCGGCCGCGTCGATCATCGCCAAGGTCCACCGCGACAGCTTGCTCGTGGCGCTGCACGAGCAGCATCCGGCCTACGGTTTTGCCGTGCACAAGGGCTACCCGACACCCGAGCATCTGGCGGCCCTGCGTCGGCATGGCGCTTGCGTTGCCCACCGGCGCAGTTTTCAACCTGTCAGGTCGGTGCTGGAGGGCGCACTGTGAGCGAGTGGGTGGCGATCACGTCGCGTGACAACCCGCTGCTGGTGCGCCTTCGCAAACTGGCGCGCACGCCGGTGGGCTATCGAAAGCTCGGTGCCGTCTGGCTCGAAGGCGAACACCTGTGCCTGGCGTTGCGTGCGCGTGGCCGGGCGGCCCTGCAGGCGCTGGTCAGCGAGTCGGCATCACAACAACCGGCATTGTGTGAACTTGCGCTGTGGGCACCGAAGACGGCCGTCGTGTCCGATGCCCTGTTCGCCTCGGTCAGCAGCCTGGAGTCACCCGCCGGCATCGGTTTTGTGATCGACGCGCCGGCACCACAGAGCCTGCAGCCTGGCGTGCCCAGCATCGTTCTCGACCGCATACAGGACGCGGGCAACGTCGGCAGCATCTTGCGCAGCGCGTCGGCACTCGGCTTCACGCAGGTGCTGGCGCTCGAAGGCAGTGCAGCGCTGTGGTCACCCAAGGTGTTGCGCGCGGGCATGGGCGCGCACTTTGCGCTTGAACTGGTCGAGGGCCTTGCCTTGCACGATCTCGAAGCGCTGGGGCTGCCGTTGTTGGCGGGCAGCTCGCACGCCGCGCACTCGCTCGACGACGCCGACCTGCCGTTCCCCTGCGCCTGGGCCTTCGGCCACGAAGGGCAGGGCGTTTCACCGGCGTTACTGGCGCGCTGTGCGCGGACGGTGCGCATCCCGCAGCCCGGCGGTGAGGAGTCGTTGAACGTGGCGGCCGCGGCCGCAATTTGCATGTACGCCACCCGGCGTGCTGGAGGTTGGCAATGAGCCGCCTGGCCCTGATCGTGGCGCTGAGTGGCGCCTTTGCCGCAGCCGCGGCGTTGTCGCAAGCGCCAGCACCCGGCGCGTCGTCGCCACTCCTGAGCGTTCGTCCCGAACCGGCGCGTGACCCGTGGTGGCAGCGCTCAACCCTCACGCCGCGCAGTACGGTGGTGCGCGGGATACCCATCAAACGCTTCGAGCCGGCCTGGTGTGCCGCGGATGCATTCACCCGCGAGCTGTTTGGTGAAGAGTTGCTTGGTGCTGCGGGCGGGCGCCCGCTCGATGGACTGGTGTTCACGCTCGACGCGCCCTTCGATGGCAGCGGCAAATTGCAGACTGCATTTGTAGGCGCCTACCAACGCTGCGACGGCGAACGCGGCCTCTTCATCGCGATCACAGACCCCTTGCCGCAACGCCAAGGCGAGCGGTCGCGGATGCGCTTCATGGTCGAGGTGCCCGACCCCGGGACGGCGTTTGCGGGCCTGTCGTTGGAGCCCGACGGCTCGCTCGCGGTGTGGTGGTGCGGCGGCTGCAACAACGGCCACCGCATCGCCTACAGCCGCGAGACACGTGGCTTCTTTGTCGCGGGGCCCGCGACCCGCCGCTGATCAGTAGACCAAGCGATCGGGCCGGATGTCGCGCAGAATCGTGGTCGCGATCTCTTCGATGGATTTGTGCGTTGAGTTGAGCCAGGCGATGCCATCGCGCTTCATCATGCGCTGGGCCTCGTGAACTTCGTAGCGACAGTTTTCGAGCGAGGCGTACTTGCTGCCGGGACGGCGCTCGTGGCGGATCTGCGCCAGCCGATCCGGGTCGATGGTCAGGCCGAAACACTTTGCCCTGTAGGGCGACAGTGAGGAGGGCAGATGGCCGCGCTCGAAGTCCTCGGGAATCAGCGGGCAGTTGGCGGCCTTGATGCCGTGCTGCATCGCCAGGTACAGCGAGGTCGGCGTCTTGCCACTGCGGCTCACGCCGACCAGGATCACGTCGGCGCTGGCCAGGTTCTTGGCGCTCTGACCGTCGTCGTGGGCCAGCGAGAAGTTGATGGCCTCGATGCGGTCGTTGTATTCGGCGCTCCTGGCGGCGTCGGAGAAACGACCGATACGGTGGTTGCTCTTGATGCCGAACTCGATCTCCAAGGGTTCGACAAAGGTCCGGAACATGTCCAGTACCAGGCCCTTGCAGTCAGGGCCGGTGAGCACATGCCGTACCTCGTCATTGACCAAGGTGATGAACACGATCGGCCTGCGGCCTTCCGACTCGGCGATGTGATTGATCTCGCCGACCACGGGCAGCGCCTTGTCGACCGTGTCGATGAACGGGCGCCTCACGTGGCGGGGCCGCGCGCCGAACTGCGCCAGGATCGAGTTGCCGAAGGTCTCGGCGGTGATGCCGGTGCCGTCTGAGACAAAGAAAACGGTGCGGTTGGGCATAGGCACTTCATCTTCGGGAGGCCCGCATGATAGGCGCGTTGCGCGCCCGTAGAATCGACGCCGATCACTTGCCGCACCCCATCCGATGACGCGCTCCCGTCAGCCCACTGCTGTTCTCGCGATTGCGACGGTTCGAGCGCGAGCCTGGCCAGGGCAAGCACCGGTTTCCCATCATCACGGAGCTTTCCCATGTCTGCGACAAATCTGGCGACCGCCCTGGTCGTGCCGTTTGAGAGTCTGAGGATGACCGACGTCGAGGTGGTTGGCGGCAAGAACGCCAGCCTCGGCGAAATGATCAGTCAATTGGCCACCGCCGGAGTGCGCGTGCCCGGTGGATTCGCCACCACGGCGCACGCCTTTCGCCGCTTTCTGGCGCACGACGGCCTGGACACGCGCATCCAAGCGCGGCTGGCCCAGCTCAATATCAACGACGTGCGTGAGCTGGCCGAAGCTGGTGCGCAGATCCGGCAATGGATCATCGACACGCCCCTGCCGGTCGACCTGGAGGCCCAGGTGCGCACGGCTTTCGACAGGCTGGTCGCTACAGACACCACCGCGACCTTTGCCGTACGCTCGTCAGCCACCGCGGAGGACCTGCCGGATGCCTCGTTCGCGGGCCAACAGGAGACTTTCCTGAACGCCCATGGCATCGACGAAGTGCTGCACTGCCTGCACGAGGTCTTCGCCTCGCTCTACAACGACCGCGCCATCAGCTACCGCGTGCACAAGGGCTTCGTCCATGCCGACGTGGCGCTGTCGGTGGGCGTGCAGCGAATGGTTCGCTCGGACGTCGGTTCGGCCGGCGTCATGTTCACGATCGACACCGAGAGCGGGTTCGAGGATGTCGTCTTCATCACCTCGAGCTACGGCCTGGGCGAGACCGTCGTGCAGGGCGCCGTCAACCCGGACGAGTTCTACGTCCACAAGCCGTCGCTGAAGGCAGGCAAGCTGGCAGTGATCCGCCGCACGTTGGGCTCCAAGCTGATCCGCATGGAGTTCACGACACCCGCCGAGAAGGCCACCGCGGGCAAATTGGTGAAGACAGTGGACAACGCGCCCGAGCAGCGCAACCGCTACTCGCTGACTGACGCCGACGTGACCGAGCTGGCCCGCTACGCGCTGATCATCGAGCAACACTATGGTCGACCGATGGACATCGAGTGGGGCCGCGACGGCCGCGATGGCAAGCTCTACATCCTGCAGGCGCGGCCTGAAACCGTGAAGAGCCAGGCCGCCGGCAAGGTCGAGCACCGCTACAAGCTGAAGGGGCACAGCGCGGTCCTCGCCGAGGGCCGTGCCATCGGGCAGAAGATCGGTACCGGCCCGGTGCGGGTCGTGACATCGACGGCCGAGATGGAGCGTGTGCAACCGGGTGACATCCTCGTCACCGACATGACCGACCCGAACTGGGAGCCGGTGATGAAGCGCGCCAGTGCGATCGTTACCAATCGCGGCGGTCGCACCTGCCACGCCGCAATCATCGCCCGCGAACTCGGCATCCCGGCGGTCGTGGGCTGCGGTAACGCGACCGAGAGATTGCATGAAGGTGCGCTGGTCACGGTGGCCTGCTCGGAGGGCGACACCGGCTACATCTACGATGGCTTGCTCGAAACTGAGATCAGCGAAGTCCGGCGCGGTGAAATGCCGTACTGCCCGATCAAGATCACGATGAACGTCGGCAACCCGTCGCTGGCCTTCGAATTTGCGCAGATGCCGAATTCGGGCGTCGGCCTGGCGCGGCTCGAGTTCATCATCAACAACAACATCGGCGTGCACCCCAAGGCGATCCTCGACTACCCGAACGTCGATCCCGAACTGAAGAAAGCGGTCGAGTCAGTCGCCCGCGGCCATGCCAGCCCGCGGGCGTTCTATGTCGACAAGATTGCCGAGGGCGTGGCAACGATTGCCGCCGCGTTCTGGCCCAAGCCGGTGATCGTGCGTCTGTCGGACTTCAAGAGCAACGAGTACCGGAAACTGATCGGTGGAAGCCGCTATGAGCCCGACGAAGAGAACCCGATGCTCGGTTTTCGTGGCGCCTCGCGCTACATCAGCGATGAGTTCAGCGACGCTTTCGGCATGGAGTGCGAGGCCCTGAAGCGCGTGCGCCACGACATGGGCTTGACCAACGTGGAACTCATGGTGCCCTTCGTGCGCACGGTCAGCCAGGCCGAGCGTGTGGTGGCCCTGCTGGCCGAGCGTGGCCTGGCGCGGGGTGTCAACGGCCTGCGCCTGATCATGATGTGCGAGGTGCCGAGCAATGCGATCCTGGCCGATCAGTTCCTCGAGCACTTTGACGGCATGTCGATTGGCTCGAACGACCTGACTCAGTTGACTCTGGGGCTGGACCGGGATTCGGGGCTGGAGCAATTGGCTGGCGACTTTGACGAACGCGACCCCGCGGTCAAGGCGCTGATTGCGCGCGCGATTGCGGCCTGCCGCGCAACGGGCAAGTATGTCGGCATCTGCGGCCAGGGGCCCAGCGACTACCCGGATTTTGCCGAATGGCTGGCCCAGGAAGGCATCGTCTCGATCTCGCTGAACCCGGACTCGGTGGTCGACACCTGGCGGCTTCTGGCGGCCCGCCGCTGAGTCGTCCGGCCGGCGCCACCCGGCGCGGTCCCACCATCTGTTATGATCGCGGGCTTTCCCCTTGCCACACTTGCACTATGACGCCGCAGGGTGGCTTCCATCCACTGGAAACCATAAGGAGTCCAAATGCGTCACTATGAAATCGTTTTGCTGATCCACCCGGATCAAAGCGAACAGGTTCCGGCCATGCTGGAACGCTACAAGGGCCTGCTCACGGCCGCTGGCGGCAAGGTTCACCGTATTGAGGATTGGGGCCGTCGTCAGCTGGCCTACCAGATCCAGAAGCTCGGCAAGGCCCATTACCTGTGCCTGAACATCGAGTGCAGCAACGAAACCCTGGTCGAGTTGGAGACGGGCTTCCGCTTCAACGACGCCGTGTTGCGTCATCTGACGGTGGCGATGGACAAGGCCGCAGTCGCGCCCTCGGCAATGATGAAGCATGTCGAGCGCGAAGAGGCCCGCAAGGCGCCGCAGCAGCAGGAGGCGACCGCCTGATTGACACCGTGGCCGCGCTGACTGCCGTCACGCCATGAACCGAGTGGTTCTGGCCGCCACGCTGGTCGAACGCGGTGCCATGCGATATACCCCCGCCGGCTTGCCGGCCCTGGACATGCTGCTCAAGCATGAATCCGAGGTCAGTGAAGACGGCTTACCGCGCAAGGTTTCTCTGGAAATCAAGGCGGTGGCGATCGGGGCGATTGCACGGCCCGCAGGTGCGGTGGCTTTGGGCAGCTCGGCAAGTTTCGCCGGCTTCCTCGGGTCCACCCGCAACGGCCGCGGCCTCGTGTTGCACATCACGGCGCTCGATCCGGCCTAGGCCATCGAAACCTGTTCGTTTTTCAGATTCTCAGGAGATCACACTATGCCCCCGCCACGTGGTAAAGGCCGGTTCTCGAAGGACCGCAAACCCAAGCGCAACCAACAGTCGTTGCTGTTCCGTCGCAAGCGCTTCTGCCGGTTCACCGTCGCCGGTGTTGAGCAGATCGACTACAAGGATGTCGACACGCTGCGTGACTTCGTCGGCGAGAACGGCAAGATCACGCCGGCTCGCCTGACCGGAACACGCGCCTTCTTCCAGCGTCAGTTGACCAATGCGATCAAGCGCGCCCGGTTCCTGGCGTTGCTGCCGTACAGCGATCAACACAAGGGCTGAGGAGCAAAACATGCAAATCATCCTGCTGGAAAAAGTCGCCAACCTCGGCAACCTGGGCGATGTCGTCAAGGTCAAGGACGGATTCGCCCGCAACTACCTGATCCCGACCCGACAGGCACGTCGTGCCACCGAAGCGGCCATCAAGGAGTTCGAGGTCAGACGTGCCGAACTGGAAAAAGTTGCCGCCGACAAACTGGCCGCTGCGCAAGCCGTGGCCGAGAAGTTGAATGGCAAGAGCGTTTCGATCGCGCAGAAGGCCGGTGTCGACGGCCGGCTGTTCGGTTCGGTCACGAATTCCGATATCTCCGACGGCCTGAAGAAGCTCGGTTTTGATGTGCCCAAGGCCGGCATCCGCCTGCCCAACGGCCCGATCAAGACCATCGGCGAGCAGGCCGTGACGGTCTCTCTGCACACCGACGTGCAGGCCGACGTCAACGTCGTGGTTGTCGCACAAGTCGACTGATTGCGGCGCAACGGTTGCGACAACAAGGGCCGGTTCTGCCGGCCCTTTTTCATTGGCAGCGCAGCTTGTCCCGCGATATCCCGCGTTCATCCACAGCCTTACCCACAACGCAATGACAGACCGAGCCTTATCATCGGCCGCACACGATGTCAGCCGTTTTCTCAACCCGAGACAGCAACGCCTTGCGTGACGACGAAGTCGCGCGCCTGCGGGTGCCCCCGCATTCGATCGAAGCCGAACAAAGCGTGCTCGGCGGACTGCTGCTTGACAACAGCGCCTGGGATCGCGCCGGTGACCTGCTGACCGACTCGGACTTCTACCGCTACGAACACAAGGCGATCTACGCTGCGATCGGCGCGTTGGTCGCGACCAGCAAGCCGGCCGACGTGATCACGGTGTACGAGCAGCTTCAGAGCCGGGGCAAGGCCGAGGAGTGTGGCGGTATCGCCTACCTCAACGCGCTGGCGCAGAGCGTGCCGAGCGCGGCCAACCTGCGCCGCTACGCAGAAATCGTGCGCGAGCGAGCCGTGCTCAGGAAACTGATCGAGGCCAGCGACGAGATCGCTACCAACGCCTTCAACCCGCAGGGCCGCGCGGTCAGCCAGATCCTCGATGAGGCCGAGGGGCGCATCTTCAAGATCGGCGAAGAGGGTTCACGCACCAGGCAGGGCTTCCAGAGCATGGACCAGTTGGTGGTTCAGCTGATCGACCGCGTTACCGAGCTGCACGAAAATGGCGCCGAGGAGGTCACGGGCGTGCGCACCGGCTTCTACGACCTCGACCGCCTGACGGCGGGCTTGCAGGCGGGCGACCTGATTGTCCTGGCGGCGCGGCCCTCGATGGGCAAGACCGCATTTGCCCTCAACATCGCAGAGAACGTGGCGGTGAACGAGGGTTTGCCAGTGGCGGTGTTCTCGATGGAGATGGGCGCCTCGCAGCTGGCGTTGCGCATGGTCGGTTCGCTCGGGCGCATCAACCAAAGCAACCTGCGCACCGGCAAGCTGGGCGACGATGAGTGGGAACGATTGAGCGAGGCGGTTGACAAGCTCAAGAACGCAAGCGTGTTCATCGACGAGACTGCTGCGCTCAACTCGGCCGAGTTGCGTGCACGGGCTCGGCGCCAGGCGCGCCAGTGCGGCAAGCTGGGGCTGGTGGTGGTCGACTACCTGCAGCTGATGAGCGGCAGCAGTTCCAGCGACGAGAACCGGGCCACCGAGATCGGCGAGATCTCGCGCGGCCTGAAGGCGTTGGCCAAGGAGCTGCAGTGCCCGGTAATCGCGTTGTCGCAGTTGAACCGCAGCGTCGAGTCTCGCCCCGACAAGCGGCCGATGATGAGTGATTTGCGCGAGTCCGGTGCGATCGAGCAGGACGCCGACATCATCATGTTCATCTACCGCGACGATTACTACAACAAGGAAAGCAAGGAGCCTGGCGTCGCCGAGATCGGCATTGCCAAGCAGCGCAATGGCCCGACCGGCACAGTCAGGCTGACCTTCCTGAAGCCACTGACACGATTCGAAAACCTGGCCCCAGGCAGCGCCGGCAGCGATCCCTACTGACGCGGGTCTGCGGTCCTTGCGTTTCTGCAAAGACTGTATATCAGTACACTGCTGTCCGGTTAAGTGATCCGCGCCGAGCCTGAGATCAAGCATTGGCGCGGGGTGTAGGCCGATTTCATTTGGTGCCGATTTGAACTTCGTTTGTCAGAAACCGCGTACTTTCCCTGGCTTGACTGCCTTGGGGATCGCGCGTGCACACCGGCAAGACTTTGTTTGCTCAAGTCATGGAGTTCGTGCCATGGACCAGCTTCGCGCGGATCGTGCAGCGCCACGCAGGCGACTCGGGCGTGCGCACGTTGTCGTGTACCGAGCAGTTTCGTGCGATGGCCTTCGCGCAGTTGACGTGGCGCGAGAGTTTGCGCGATATCGAGGTGACGCTTTCGGCCAATGCCGCGAAGCTGTATGCGATGGGATTTCGCGCGGCGGTCAAGCGCTCGACGCTGGCCGACGCCAACGAGTCGCGCGACTGGCGCATCTGGTCGGACCTCGCCGCCGCGCTGATCCGACGCGCTCGCAAGCTGTACGCGAGCGAATCTGCGCTCGGCCTCGATCTGGACAACACGGTCTATGCGCTGGACTCCAGCACCGTCGATCTGTGCCTGAGCTTGTTCGCCTGGGCGCCGTTTCGCTCGACCAAGGCCGCCATCAAGCTGCACACGCTGCTGGACCTGCGTGGCGCCATCCCGGCGTTCATCCACATCAGCGACGGCAAGCTGCACGATGTGAATGTGCTGGACATGCTCAGCTTCGAGGCTGGTGCGTTTTACGTGATGGATCGCGGCTACGTGGACTTCGCGCGGCTGTACACATTGCATCAGGCCGGCGCCTTCTTCGTCACACGTGCCAAGTCGCCGATGGACGCGCGCCGCGTCTACTCGGCTGCGACCGATCGGGCGATGCCCCTCCGATAGTTGCAACTCTTGGCGGCGGTGCGATGCACGTTAAGCGGCCTTTGGTTGACGATCGACGTGCGTTTGCTCGGCGGGCCGGTGCAACGCAGCCTTGAGTATCCACAAGTCCTTGATGCCCTGGATCTTGCGGAACGACTTCTGCGCTTGGAGGAACCCTGCTGCCGTCCAGCGCAACGCCATGTCGGCGTCGCGGTAGCGCGTCACACGAGCGCTCGTGCGCCGCACGATGCCGTTCGGGTTCTCGATGATGTTGGTCGTGCAAAGGCAGCGCGTCAGGCTCGGCGGCAGGCCCAGCGCATTGACGGTGAAGGTCTCTTGCAAGCCCTCGCGCAACGAGGCCGCGGCATCCGGGTACTCGCGCTCGAGCCATTGGGCCTGCGTCTTCATCTTGGCCATGCCGTCCTTGGGCGCGAGCTTGTAGGCGGCCATCATCACCGCCTTGGTCTGCGCCGCTTCGGTCTTGGGCAGCCGATCGAGCACGTTGCGCAGCTTGTGCGTGCGGCAGCGCTGCACGTGCGCGCGTTGGCCGAACATCTGGTCGATGGCGCTGCGCAGCGCTTTGCCGCCGTCGACCACGAACAGGTACGACAGGCTCGCGTCCAGCCCGCGATCGATCAGCCCTTGCAGCAAGTCCTTGACCACCTGCGCGTTCTCGCTGGCCCCCGGCGCCAGCCCCAGCAGGTGCTTGTCGCCGGCCTCGTCCACGCCCACGGCGGCCAGGATGTGGTGGCCATGCACGACGATGCCCTCGATGTAGATCACCAGCAGCTTCAAGTCCTTGAAGTCGCGCTCGTTGAGCGCGGCCAGTGGCTCGGCGCTGGCCTCAACGAAGCGGCGCGACACCGCGCTCTTGGACACGCCCACGGTGCCGGCGGCCTGGGGCAGCACGGCCGCGTAGCCCCGCGTGGACACGCCCGCGACCAGGATGTCGCGCACGCGCTGGCCCAGGCCCGCGTCGTCGCGCAGCCGCTCCTAGGCCGGCACATGCACTTCGTGGCCGCGGTTGTCGCGCAGCCGCGGGCGCTGCACGTGCAGCTGGCGTTCGGCCAGCGACACCACGCCGCGCTGCGCGCCGTGCCACAGCACCGCGCCGTCCTCGCGGCCGCGCTGCTTGGCGCCGGCCAGCTCTTGCGCCGACAACACCAGCAGTTGCTCCACCAGCGCCACGGCCGAGTCGTGCATCAGCTCGTCGATGCTGGCCTGGCCCCCTCGAGCAACTCCAACATCGGCAGCAGCGCCTGGCCGCTTGCGCCCAGCACGCGCTTGATCTGCGCTCGGTCATTGCGATGCACGACCTTCAACGCCGTCTTTACCTTACGATCCTTCATGGCGGTTTCCTCGGTTCTTCAGTTGAAGTAGGCAAATCCGATTCTGTCGAATTCGCCGGAAACCGCCGCCTTCAAGTTCCAACTACGTGGGGGACATCGCCTATTCAAACGACCCGGGCTTCAGATCGTGTGGCTCTTAATCCGTTGGTCGAAGGTACGAATCCTTCAGAGTGCACCACTCCTCACGATGGTCAGCGCGACGGTAGCCGCTGACGCAGGGTTGTCTTGAGCGAGTCTCAGGGCCATACGCTGGCGCGTACTCGCGTTATGCCACTGTGACGCTCAACCAGATCGCCCATTGGCATGTGCGCTTTGAAAACTGCGGATTCGACCGACGTGATTGCTGACCTTGGAGTTGCCTCAGGCCTTGGTCGCGACTGATCTCGTCAGCCACCGCGTGCGTGTCGAGACGACCGAAAACCGCGAGCCCATCGAGTCGGCGGTTGCCGAGGCAGGCTCCGTGCCGACCTGACCGCTGCCTGGCCAATGCGCCGGGTGCGCTCCTACTTCGCGCAGCGCTGCCGTCCTACGGTAGGCGGCAGCATGAAGACGTAGATTGGCAAATCGTGTTGCCCATGCGTGTAGAGCTGCCATGCGCAGCCATATCGAGCAAGCGTGGCTGCGAGCGTGCAACGAATGCGCTGTGGCATGCCGTCAATTCACCCCAGGAGACTGTATGAATCTCAAGACGCTCAACCCCTTCAAGGCCGTATGCCTTGTGCCGCTGACGGCACTTTGGCTCGCATCAGCACCGGCGCAGGCGCAAACCGCACCTGCGATGGCCCCGTCCGCCAGCATGCCCATGGGGCAGATGCAGAAAGGCGCGGCCGGGCCGCGCAACATGAGGGAATCCATGATGATGGGCATGGACGGCATGCAGAGGATGCCGATGTCGGGCGACACCGACAAAGACTTCGCGATGATGATGAGGATGCACCATCAGCAAGCCTTGAACATGGCCGAGATGGAGCTTGCGAACGGCAAGTCGCCCGAAATGAAGGCCATGGCCAAGCAGATCATCGTGGCACAGAAGAAAGAGATCGCGCAGTTCGACAAGTGGCTCGCCAAGCAGAAGTGATCTGAGCGTCGCGCTTCACGCGGCCTTCTCTTGATGGGGCTGCGGCACGGCCTTCTGCGCAGGCGCATTGCTGGGCTGCGCGGTTGGCGGCGCGTCGGGCCTGCTTGCTGCGGCAGTCTTGCCGGGCTGGCGAATGCCTGCCAACTTGGTGCGCTTCAACATCAGCGCATTGATCGCCACGATGAGCGTGCTGCCCGACATGGAAATGGCGGCCACCTCCGGGCTCAGCACGAACGGGTACAACACGCCGGCAGCGAGTGGAAACGCAATCGTGTTGTAGCCCACGGCCCACCAAAGGTTCTGGTGCATCTTGCGCACCGTGGCGCGCGACAGCTCAATGGCGCCGACGATGTCGTAGGGGTCGCTCTTCATCAGCACCACGTCGGCACTCTCCATCGCCACGTCGGTGCCGGCGCCGATGGCGAAGCCGACGTTGGCCTGCGTCAGCGCGGGTGCGTCGTTGACGCCGTCGCCCACCATGCCGACCTTCTTTCCGGTGGCCTGCAGCGCTTTCACTTTCTCGGCCTTCTGGCCCGGCAACACGTCGGCCAGCACCTTGTCGATGCCCAGATCGGCGGCGATGCGCGTGGCCGTTGCCAGGTTGTCGCCGGTCAGCATCACGACTTCGATCTTGCGTTCACGCAGCTTGGCCACCGCCGCTTTGGACGTGGGCCTGATTGCGTCGGCGATGGCAATGAGGCCGATCACGCGGCCGGCCTGCGCCACATGCACCACCGTGCGGCCGTCGCCCTGCAGGCGTTTGGCCTCGGCCTCCAGGGGCCCGAGCGCGAGCTTTTGCGTGTCCATCAGCAGCCGGTTGCCCAGGTACACCGTGCCGGCGGCTGTTTCAGCGCGCGCGCCCATGCCGTCCAGACTTTCGAAGCCGGCCGGCGCGACGATGGTGAGCTTGGACGCACGGCGCACGATGGCTTGCGCCAACGGATGGTCCGAGCCCTGCTCGACGGCGGCGGCGGCGGTCAGCAACACGTCTTCGGTCACACCGTCCGCAAGCACGCTCTCCACCACCTCGGGCTGGCCCACCGTGAGCGTGCCGGTCTTGTCGAAGATGATGACATCGAGCTTGGTGGCGTCCTCCAATGCCGAGGCGTTCTTGAACAGGATGCCGTTGGCGGCACCCAGGCCGGTACTCACCATCACAGCCATCGGTGTGGCCAGCCCCAGCGCATCGGGACAGGCGATGACAAACACCGTGATCGTCAGCGTCACCGCCAGCAGCAGTGGCTCGCCGATGACCCAGAACCAAACCGCAAAGGTTGTGAGGCCGATGACGATGGCGGCAACCACGAGCCATTGCGCGGCCCGGTCGGCCAGCAGTTGCGCAGGCGCCTTCGAATTCTGCGCCTCCTGCACCAGCTTCACGATCTGCGCCAGCGCCGAATCGGCCCCGACCTTGGTGGCCTTGTAGCGGAAGCTGCCGCTCTTGTTGATGCTGGCACCGACCACCGTGGCGCCCGGTCCTTTCTTGACCGGCATCGATTCGCCGGTGAGCATCGATTCGTCGACCAGTGATTCGCCGGTCTCGATCAGGCCATCGACCGGGATCTTGTTGCCGGGCCGGATGACGACGACGTCGCCGGCCAGCACCTCGGCCGTCGGCACTTCCACCTCGGCACCGTTGCGGATGACGTTGGCCTTGGTCGGCGTCAGGTTCATCAGCGCCTGGATGGCCGAAGATGCGCCGGCGCGGGCGCGCATCTCCAACCAGTGGCCGAGCAGGATGAACACCAGCAGCACGGCGACCGCCTCGAAGAACTGCCCGCCTTCCTTGTAGAAGAAGGTGGTGCCGACACTGAAGAGGTAGCCGGTTCCCACGCTCAACACGATCAGCGCCGCCATGCCCAGCGTGCCTTTCTTCAGCGCGCGCCAGGCGGAGACGAAGAACGGCCAGCTCGGATACACCACCGCGGCGGTGGCGAAGAAGAACAGCCAGAGGTTCAGATCCAGCCCGAGCGGCGGCGCCGGTGCCTGCCACATGTCGCCCATCGGGGCGTAGATGAAGATCGGAATCGTAAAGACCAGGCAGATCCAGAAACGGTTGCGCATGTCGCGCACCATCGCGCCCATGTCACCGCCGCTGTGGCCCATCTCATGCGCCATGTCGGCAGACATCGCGGGCGCTGCGCCGGCGGTTGGCTTGTGGCCGGCGTGACCGGCGTGCGCGTCAGTGGGTGTGCCTGCGGCGGCCGGGGCCGTGGAAGATTTCGACGCATCGGGCGCGGGAGCCGCTGGTGGCGCGTCGGGTTCGTCCTTGTCCTTGTCGTGACCACCCAAAGTCTCTCGAACCCAGGCGGTCGCTTGCTCGACCAGGCCAAGTTGCTGAGCGTCCGCTTCCGCCCCGGCTGGAGGATGGGCCGGTGCGGCTTCGGGGTTGGGAGGGTGGGGTGCAGCCGGGGTTGCAGCGTTCGGAGGCTCGGTTGCGGCGCCGGGCGGCACTTCCATGGGCGCTGTGTCTGCCGGCGGCGACGGTGACGCCACGCCAGCCTGTTTCGCTGGCTTGGGGGTGTCCTCGTGCGCCGCCGATTCGTAGCCGCGCTGGCGAACGCCCGACTTGATGTCGGCAACCTGGAGCCGCGTTTCGTCGTAGCGCACCGTCGCGCTGCCCGCGGCGTGATTGACGGTCACGCTTTCGACTCCCGGCACCTCACCGATCCGCTTCTCGACCCCGGGCACACTCAATACCGAAAGCATGTCGTGTACGTCAATCACGCTCGTCTTCATCGCGTCTCCAACGGGTAGTCCTTCAAGCTGGCGCGTGCGCAGTGCGCCTCGGCCCTCAACGGCTGTCCGGCATGCCTTTCATGCCCTTCATTCCGTCCGGCTCTGGCGGACTTGTGTCCGCGCCGGCCGCTGCTGGCGGCGTCTTCACGGCAACGGGCTTGAGGTCTGCGGGCGGCGCGTTCGGTTTTGCCGATGCTTCCGGGTCGTCGCCCCCGTCGTCCACTGCGTCGTCCTTTGATCCGCTCTGACGCACATTCGATCGGATATCAGCCAGGCTGAGCCGGGTTT
>JANMSS010000278.1:0-9307 GCA_031389585.1 Burkholderiales bacterium
TCCTGCTGCAGCCGGTGCATCAGGTCCAGGATCTGGGCCTGGATCGTGACATCCAGCGCGGTGGTCGGCTCGTCGGCGATCAGCAGCCGAGGCTCGCAGGCCAGCGCCATCGCGATCATTGCCCGCTGGCGCATGCCGCCCGAGAGCTTGTGCGGGTGTTCGTGGAAGCGCTGTGCCGGTGCGGGGATGCGCACCTTCTCGAGCATGGCCAGCGCGCGCTCGGTGGCTTGCGCGCGCGTGATCGGGCGGTGGCGCAAGAGCCCCTCGACGATCTGCTCGCCGATCGTGAAAGCCGGGTTCAGCGACGACATCGGCTCCTGGAAGATCATGGCCATGCCGTTGCCGCGCAAATCCTGCAGCTCGCGCAGCGGCAGCCCGACCAGTTCGCGACCCTCGAAGCGGATCGAGCCGCCGGCGACGCGCCCGGGAGGTTGCGGCACCAGGCCCATGATCGACAGCGCGGTCACGCTCTTGCCGCAGCCCGACTCGCCGACGATGGCCAGCGTGCGGCCCGCGTCGACGCTGAAGCTGACCCCGTCGACGGCGGCGAACTCGCCGTCCTCGGTGACGAAGCGGGTGCGCAGGTCCGTGACTTCCAGCAGGGGCATGTCGGTACGTCCAGGGGTCTTCAGCGGGCCAGCGACGAAAGGTTCGCAGCAAGCGTGACGCGCCGATGCAGCCCCGGCGCGGTGCGCGATCGTATCAACGCAATGGTCTGCATTGGGCGGGCTGCGGACTGTCGACCGATGGCGCAAGCTGGCCGCGCACGCCAGCGACGGTTAGCGCCGACCGCCAGCCGGGCCCAGTGGTGCGCGCCCGAGCAGGCTTCGATGCCGATGGTGCAGGGCGGCATTGCGGCCACCATTTCGTTGAGCTTGGCGCGTGCCACCTTGGGCTGGCGCAGTTGCACCGCGCCTGTGGCGTTCACGCCGTGCAGCGCAAAGACGTTCTTGGCGAGATCGATTCCAACGCAGACAATGGCCATGGACTTCCCCTTCCGACGGTGAGTTGATGAGAGAACTGCACTTCCCATCGTGGCACTCGTTGCCGTACCCCGCTTCACTGCGGGCACCTCGGGACGGGGAAGTCCCTTTCATTCGTTCGGCCCCATAGACAAGCGGCGCCTATATTGCTACAGTGCAATATATGGTCGCCGTTCCCATCGCCCGAGCCAAGGAAGTGCGTGACGACGGCTCCATTGTCGAAATCGTCATTTGGGAGTTGCCGGAACCCTTGCCACCAAGCTCACATCCCTACAAGTACCGCTTGTACTTCGGCATGCAGGGTGTCAGCCGCGTCAGGTACGACAACGAGCGTGGCAAGGGCGATCATCGGCACGTGGGTAGCAAGGAGTTCGACTACAACTTTACGTCGGTGGAGAGACTACTCGAGGATTTCAAAGCAGACGTTGAGCGCTGGAGGGAGTCATGAAGGTCATCATCGAAGTTTCTGCCAAGGGCACTGTCTTTCAGGCGGCAGCCAATCAAGTCACCGCCGCTCGAAAGGGCCGCACGCCGGACTTTCGGCTCAGTTTTGAATCGGCGCGTTCGCTCTTTGCGGAGCTCACACCCGCGAGGCTTGATTTACTGGACACGCTGCGCCGGGTTGGCCCCTGCAGCGTCTATGCGCTTGCCAAGGCTGCAGAGCGCAACTACTCAAACGTCCACACCGACGTAGCGCGACTCGAAGAACTTGGCCTGCTTGAGCGGAATGAGAGCAGTGAGATATCTGTGCCCTATGAATCCGTCGAAATCCTTCTGCCCCTGGCGCGAGCGGTGGCGTAGCGCATGGGGCCGAATCGGGTAGCCAGGGGCTGCTAGCCCCCAGCCCCCACACCACCCACCGTGCGGGTCCGCAGTGGGCGGTTCATGCAAAGTTTCATACGCACCCTCGCGGCCGGCCTCGGCCACGGCGATGTCGATGCTGTCTTTGTGTACGTCCAGGCCGACGTACACGCTGCGGGTGCTAGATTTACCCATGGCCCGTCTCTTCGCAAGTTGGCAACGACCCGGCCGACCATCGGCCCGGCGCATTGGTGTAGCTCGGCAGGCCTGGTGCCTGCAACCTACGGCGTTGCAGGGGACGGGCCACCCTTGCTCACGAAGCCACCTTGTCTAGCCCCGTCATTGACTAGGAAGCGCGATGTCTCAACAGCAGTCGATTTCCGTAGAAACGGTGAAGGCCATCCTCGATGCATTCAATGCTCACGATCTGGACGCGATCATGGAGTTCTTTTCGGACGATTGCTCTTTAGACATGCCCCGTGGGCCAGACCCGTGGGGACAGCGGTTTGTGGGCAAGGCGGCCGTGAGAGAGGGGTTGGGGACGCGCTTCAAGGGTCTCCCAGACGTCCGCTACAGCGACGACCGTCATTGGATCAGTGGAAATATGGTTGTTTCGGAATGGCTACTGACGGGCACAAGACCCGACGGGGTCCAGGTCAAAGTTCGTGGATGCGACCACTACGAGTTTCGAGACGGCAAAGTGGTTCGGAAGGACGCGTACTGGAAGATAGTTGAGAAGCCATGATGAGCTGCGCAGGCTAACCCTTTACAGGGACTTCGAAGACCACCAATCTTGGCGCTTTGTCGCCGTTGCCCGAAGGTGGGAAGTCCCTTCGCATTCTCATCGAGCGGGCCTCCTCCGGCCTGCGGCCTCCGTCGGCCGCGCATGTAAAACGTTGACCTCGCATGCACGAATAAGAGGAGCTCGACATGCCAACCCTCGAACCGTACGTCCGCGAAGCCGGGACGGGACCGGGAGTAGTCTGTATCCATTCAAATGCCAGCAGTTCAGCGCAATGGCGCGGCCTCATGGATCTGCTCTCCGGGAGCCATCGGGTGCTTGCCCCCGACTCGTACGGTTCCGGGAAGACCCCTGACTGGCACTCTGATCGCGAGATTGCCCTGCAGGATGAAGTCAACTTGGTTGAGCCAGTACTTGCGCGGGCCGGTACACCTTTCGCCCTCGTCGGGCACTCCTACGGCGCAGCCGTTGCGTTGATCGCGGCCGTCGCCAATCCAGGGCGCATACGGGCTCTCGCGATGTATGAGCCCACCCTGTTTTCCCTAGTGGACGTACAGGGCCCCCCACCCAACGGCGTAGACGGCATCCGCAATGCTGTGGTCGCCGCAGGCGCAGCACTGGACATCGGGGACCGGGATGCCGCAGCCGGACATTTCATCGACTTCTGGATGGGCGCGGGAAGCTGGAGCGCAACCCCTTCCCAGCGCAAGCCTGCGATCGTCGACTCGGTTGCAAAGGTTCGGCGGTGGTCCCACGCGCTGTTCACCGAACCCACGCCAGCCCATGCCTTTGCTGCGCTGGACATCCCGATCTTGTATATGCTTGGCGGATCGTCTCCCGAGTCAGCACATGCGGTAGCGCGGGTCCTGGTCCCTGTTCTGCGCCGCGCCCGAGTTGTAGAGTTTCCGGGCCTTGGCCACATGGCGCCGGTCACCCATCCGGAGTTCATCAATGCTGAGATCGCAAGGTTTCTCGGCGAGGTCTAACCCGCGGGTCAACCGGACCTGCCTATGGCAGGCCGGTTAGTCGCAACGGCATCACAAGCCAGCCCATTCCTCCACGCGCCCGCCGCAGGCACGCCCCAGGCGTCCTTGAAAGCAGCAAACCCGCCATGACTGACATCGACAAAGCGATCAACCGGATTCTTGAGACCTACAAGTCGACCGTGTTGGCGAAAGATGTCGGGGCCTTCATGCGCCTCTACGACCCGAAGGTCAGGGTGTTTGATACCTGGGGCGTTTGGTCCTACGACGGCGCAGAGTCATGGAAAACGGCAGTCGAAGCCTGGTTCACGTCACTCGCAGGCGAGACAGTCAAGGTGAGTTTCGATGCAGTCCAGACCTCCGGGACATCGGAGTTCGCCATCGTCAGCGCGATCGTCACGTATGCCGGAGCCTCCGCCGAAGGTGCGCCACTGCGAGCCATGCAGAATCGACTCACTTGGGCTCTAAAGACAAGTGGGCATGTGCTCAGAATCGTTCACGAACATACTTCTGCGCCGGTGGGCTTTGACGACGAGAAGGCGATTCTTCTGCGAGAGAGTCGCCCGTGAACGGCTTGCATCGAGCGACGCTTAACCCGTTGTTCCAGCCGACCGCCTACGGCTGCGGCTGAACGCCAACGATGGGCGTCAAGGGGAGTACTCATGCGCAACAGAGTTTGGTTGTTCGTCTGTTCAACCGCGTTCATCGGCTGCGCCGAAGTCTCCACGCGTCCAGCGAGCCCGACTACTGCCGAGTCAGTTGTTCCAGAGATCGCGAAGCAATTCAGCGCCTGCGATCTGGATGCGCTCTTGGCGAACTACTCGACCACGGTTGAGTATTTCTCGCCGAGCACACCGAATCCACTCATCGGTCGCTCGAATCTTCGCGAGCACTTTTCTGGCGCTTGCCGCGGTCAGGTCCGCGCAGTCATGCACGTTGAAGCTCAGCGAGTGCGAATGCTCTCGTCCGGGCCCGCCGTCGTCACAGGCACCTACAGTTTCAGGCGTACTGACCGACCAAGTGACAAGCCATGGCCCGCGTTCTTTGTCATCACCCTTCAGCAAAGCGACGGAAGATGGCTTGTCAACACGCAGGCCACATTCGCCATCCCCGAGAACTGAGGCGATTTCTTGCGGCCTGAGCAGCGTGATAACGCTCGCACTTTCGCTCTAGCCGACGCGCTACAGCCTGCGGCCTTCGCGCGCGGTTACGCTCGAACGAAAGGCCTCATGAGGTTGAGTAACGCGCTGCGAAACGAACACTCCACGGCCTGGCCGTTGATGATGGGCCGACTGCGTTGCAGGCTGGCCCGGTATCTCTGTTGCCATTGGACCGACGGCTCGGCGCGACCGTTGACCTAGTACGCCGCCACCACGCCGTCGCTGCGCGGGTCGGCCGCGCCCAGGTACAGGCCGTCGGGCTGGCGCACGATGGCACCGGCATGTCCCATGGTGTCGCTGTAGTCGCCGAGCACTTCGACATCGTGGCCGGCGGCTGACAGTTCCTGCAACACCTGCGCATCGACGCGGCTCTCGAACTTGAGCGTGGTGGTCTCCTGGCCCCAGGTTTTTCCGAGCAGCCAGCGCGGCGCGCTGACCGCCGCTTGCAGCGTTTGGCCATACATCGCGTAGCGGCTGAACACGGCCGACTGGCTTTGCGGCTGGCCGTCGCCGCCCATGTTGCCGTAGACCATGTGGCGCCCGTCGTCGAAGCGCGCATGCGCGGGGTTGAGGGTGTGAAAGGGTTTCTTGTGCGGCGTCAGCGCCAGGTGCGACGCCGGGTCGAGCGAGAAGCTCGATCCGCGGTTCTGCCAAGCGATGCCGGTGTCGGCCAGCACCACGCCCGAGCCGAACTCCCAGTACACGCTCTGGATGTAGCTGACCATGCATCCGGCGCGGTCGGCGGTGCCCATCCAGACGGTGTCGCCGTGGATGGTTTTTTCGGGCCAGGGCAGGGCCCGATGCATGTCGACGGACTCGACACATTGGTCGATGAATGCGTCGCTCAGGAATTGCTCGGCGGCCACGCCGTTCGCGGCCATCGTGGCAGGGTCGGCGAGATGGCGGTTGCGCACTTTGAAGGCCTGCTTGGTGGCTTCGACCAGCGCGTGCAGGTAGGCAAAGCCCTCGGCCTCGCGGATGTTGTGGCGCAGCCGCAGCTTGTCGAAGATCGCCAGGATCATCAGCGACGCCAAGCCTTGCGTGGGCGGCGTCAGGTTGTACAGCGTGGCCCCCGATACCTTGACTGACAACGGCTGCACCGACGAGGCGCGGTGCGCGTGCAGATCGGCCAATCGCAGGGGGCCGCCCAGGCACTCGTGTTCGGCAGCGATGGCCGCGGCCAGGCTGCCCTGGTAGTAGTCGTCGAGGCCTTTGTCGGACAGCGTTTGCAGCGTGTTGCCCAGCGCCGGGTACTTGCGCAGCGTGTTCACCTCGGGAACGCAGTTGCCGGAATCTAGGAACTGCCCGGCAAACCCCGGCTGATGCCCCAGATCCGGCAGGAACTTGGCCGTGAAATTGACCTGGCTCTGCGTCACCGGTGCGCCGTGCGTCGCGTACCAGAGGGCATCTTCGAGCAGTCTCGACACCGGCATGCGGCCGCCCTGACGCGCTGAATGGGTGAGCGCCTCCTGCCACCCGGATATCGCCCCCGCGACGGTGTTGGCGGCCAGCGGCCCGCGCCCCGGGATCGCCTGCAGGTCGCGGCCGCGGTAGAAGCCGATCGTCGCCAGGCCCGCCGCGCGCCCGCAGGCGTCGATGGCCACGGGCTCGCGCCCGGGTTCTGAGATGATCCAGAAGCCGTCGCCGCCGATCGAGTTCATGTGCGGGTAGACGACTGCGATCGTCGCCGCGGCAGCGACCATGGCCTCGATCGCGGTGCCGCCTTCGCGCAGGATCGCCGCGGCGCTGCTGGCCGCCAGGTGGTGCGGCGCGGTCACCATGCCGCGCGGGGAAGTCAGGGTCTGGCGCATGTTCAGCCGGCGTAGGGCCGCCCCAAGGCGGCTGACGCCCCCTCGGGGGGCAGCGAAAGAATTGAGCGTGGGGGCTGCATATCGTCAATTCCTCAGGAATTGCCTGGCGATGGCGCTCAGCGCCGCGACATAACACTCCATCGGGATCCTCACGATGCCTGCGCCGATCTGGCCCACGCCGGCTTCCTTGTGCGCAATGCCGGTGGTGACGACGGGGCGGATGCCGGTGTCGACCACCTTGCGCACATCGATGCCGCAGGGCGCGCCGGCGAAGTCGAGTGCGGGCAGACTCAGTGCGGGATTCTTGGTCACGGTGATCTCATACATCTCGCGGCTGTAGCGCACTGCGTCTTCCACCGATCCTCCCGCCAGCAAGGTCAGCGCAGGCGAGGCCGCAAACGAGCAGCCACCGAAGCCGGCGGTCTCGGTGATCGCGCTGTCGCCGATGTCGGGGCAGGAATCGGCCTGCTTGAAGCCGGGGAAGAACAGGCCTTGCGGCATCGCGGATTTGGCAGTGAACCATTGCTTGCCCATGCCGCTCACGCGCAGGCCTGTTTCGGTGCCATTGCGCGCCGTGGCCGTGACCACGGTGCTGAAGTCGATGCCGTGGGCCGCGTCCATGATCGCCTTGCACGAGACCATCGCGAAGTTCAGGAAGAACTGCGAGTTCCTGGCGACGAAGTCGAGCGTCTGGTAGATGTGGTCTTGAGGCGTTGCGTGGCCACGCGCGGCGGCCAGGGGAACGGCGAGGGTCATGAAGAACAGCGAGGTCGATGCGGCGTTGCGACTGTGGACTTCGTCGCCCATCAGCAGCGCCTGCGACTGGATGGCCTTGAGGTCGATGCCGCCGGTCTTGTCGACGTCGTGGCGCACGGCGGCCTTGAGCACCGGCGCCAGAACCGTCTCGATCCACTTCAGCCGCTGCAATACATCGGGGCCGTTGGCGCCGAAACGCAGGCAGCGTCCGATGCCTTCATTGATGTTGCTGTAGGCGACGTTGCCATGCGTCGCGTCGCGGACCTGGATCAAGGGCATCGACGCGCTGATGATGCCGGTCATCGGCCCGACGGCACTGAAGTCGTGGCACTGGGCGAATTCGATCTCGCCGGCGGCGAGCATCTTGTGCGCACGCTCAGGCGTATCGGCCCAGCCTTCGTGCAGCACTGCGCCGATCATCGCGCCGTGCATCGGGCCGCACATCTCGCCCCAGGCCACCGGCGGGCCCGCGTGCAGCAGCACGCGGCTGCCCTGCAGTTCCTGCCACACGCCGTCGGCGCGCAGCGCGATGTCTTCCCACATCGGGCGCGCAGTGATGATTCGTTGGGTGGCCACGGCGTTGGCAGCGGCGATGCGCGGGTCGACCATCAACTGCGCAAGTTGCCATGCAAGTACGGGGTCGGCGTTGCCGGGGGGTTGCCATTGCAGGTTGGTCAAGCTGCCGCCGTTGGCGACCACGCTGTCGTTGAAGCCGTCGATGCCGATGTTCAACACGGCGGGCGTCTGGGTCAGGAGGGTGTTGGCACTCAGGGTCATGTCGTCGAGCTTGATGGGTGTTGGGGTGTGGTGAGCAGGGCCAGCAGCAGGCCGGCCATCATGTCGGCGCCGGATGAGGCGCCCACGCGCAGCAGACTTCGCGCGGCTGGCTCGATTGCAGGCAGGTCGTCGTCTTGCAGCGCAGCCAATAAATCATGCAACGGGGCGTAGCTTGCGCCCGCCATCAGGTCGTCGAGCAAGGCCGCGCTGATCACGTTGGTGGATGTGTTTGCGGCCTCTCGGATGGCGGCGTGCACGGCAGGCAGATCGGCGGCCCAATCGTCACGCGGCGCGTGCGCCAGCGCAAAGAAGATGCCGCCGACAAAGTCGTCGCCGCTGGGGGTCAGACCATGGCCCAGGCCCAGCACGCGCACGGCGGCGGCTGCGAACGCGGGGAGATCGTTGCGCACGAGCGCATCGCGGATGGCGTCGAAACGCGAGCTGGCATGTTGCAGTGGAAACGGCAGCGCCTTGCCGCTGAGCCAGAGCAGCAGGCCCTTAGGCGGCAGGGTGCCGATCAGGCCGAGGCAGCTGCGTGCACCGACGACGAGGCGTTGCGCATTGCAGGTGATCGGCGTCGGTTGCCAAGGCGCGAGCGCATTGCGCGGATGGTCGGTACCCGCCGAGTCACCGGCCCACACCAGCTTGCCGTGCAGGTAGGCGTAGGCGGTCGACTCGAAGCCCGGAATCCTTTTCAGGGGCAGCAGCGACGGGTTCACTTCTGCTCCGCGCCCAGGGTGATTCGCGTCCCGGCCCGACCCATCAGTGCGTCGAATGCCTTCTCCAGCGAGGTGATGATGACCACGCCGTCACGGTTGGCCTGCGGCGACTCTTGCAGGTACGCCATGGCCGCTTCGATTTTCGGCCCCATGCTGCCCGGCGGAAACTGCCCGTCTGCCGCATGAGCGCGCGCCTCAGCCAATGTCATGTGGTCGAGCCAGCGCTGCGTCGGCTGGTTGAAGTCGAGCGCCACGCGCTCGACGCCGGTGAGCATGATCAGCGCGTCGGCGTGCAGGTGTGCGGCCAGCAGCGCACTGGTCAGGTCCTTGTCGATCACGGCAGAGACACCGTGCCAGTGGCCGTCGGCGCCGACCACGACCGGCACGCCACCGCCGCCGCAGGCGATCGGCACGACGCCCGCCTCCAGCAGCGCATCGATCGTCTTCAGGTCGAGGATCTTGCGTGGCTTGGGACTGGCGACGATGCGTCGCCAGCCGCGGCCGGAGTCTTCGGCAAAGACCCAACCGGTGGTGGCGGCCATTCGCTGCGCTTCGGCCTCGCTGAAGAACTTGCC
>JANMSS010000282.1:0-7233 GCA_031389585.1 Burkholderiales bacterium
CGCGCCCGATGAGTGGATCGATCGAGCCTTCCTTCGCCGCCTCGTTGAGGTTCTGCGTGTAGGCCTTCAGCGGATCCTTCGCCGGCGCTTCGCCGTCCTCGTCGCCTCATTTTGCGCCTGCGCTAAGTTAGGGCCAAGCCCTGACCAGCGCCTTACTCTGCCGCAAAACGGGGCCTCGTGACCGCCCTACCTACAATCCGCGGCATCCGGAATTGCCCTGACACCCCCAAAACACCATGGCCCAACGCCCCGATTCGCTGACGCCCGAAATGCGCACCCTGCCCAAGCTCATCTTCATGAGTCGCTGGCTGCAACTACCGCTCTACCTCGGGCTGATCGCGGCCCAGGGCGTCTACGTCTGGCATTTCCTGCTCGAGCTCTGGCACCTGATCGAGGCCGCCTTCGGCAACCAGGCCGCGCTGGCCATCCTGGCGAAAAGCGTGGGATACACCGGCGACATGGTCGGCCTGAACGAAACCATCATCATGCTGGTGGTGCTGGCGCTGATCGATGTGGTGATGATCAGCAACCTGCTGATCATGGTCATCGTCGGCGGCTACGAGACCTTCATCTCGCGCATGAACCTCGAAGGCCATCCGGACCAACCCGAATGGCTGAGCCATGTCAACGCCTCGGTGCTGAAAGTTAAGCTGGCCACCGCGATCATCGGCATCAGCTCGATCCACCTGCTCAAGACCTTCATCAACGCCGAGAATTACAGCGACAAGGTGTTGATTGCACAGACAGCGATCCACATCACCTTCCTGCTGTCGGCGATCGCAATCGCCTATACCGACCGGCTCATGTCGCACCCGAAGGCGGCTGCGCACAACTGACACCGCCGGCCGCGACGCGTTCTCGCTGTCTCGGCAGGCGTCTGAATTCGACCGCGGCGATCTCGCCGCCACTCTCGTTGCCACTGACGCCGGGGGTGCAGGAAGACGACGGCCCTGGCCGGCGTACACATCAAACCCTTCCTTCGTCAACCCCGGTCGACAACGGTCGCCGATTTCAGGAGTGCACCATGCAGGCTTCACCGTGCCGCGCCACGTTGCGCATCGCCACCCCGCTCGCCGCGTTCGCCCTGCTGGGCGTTGCCAGCAGCGCGTTCGCGCGCGACGACCTCGAGGCCCGCCTCAAGAGTTTCCACGAGGTGCCTGCCGTGTCATCTGCCGCCACGGGGCGGTTCAAGGCCAACATCGACAAGGCCTCCAATACGATTCGCTACGAGTTGTCCTACGCTGGACTTGAGGGCGACGTGCGCCAGTCCCACATCCACATCGGCCAACGCGGCGTCAATGGCGGCATCACGATCTGGCTCTGCCAGACCCTCGCCAATGCCTCGCCGATCGCCGCGACGCCGCAGTGCCCCCAGTCGGGCACCGTCAATGGCGTCGTGTCGGCTGCCGACGTGATCGGCCCTGCGGCCCAGGGAATTGCCGCGATGGAGTTCACAAAGGTCCTGGCGGCCGTCCGCGCGGGTGCTGCCTACGTCAATGTGCACTCGTCACGATTCCCCGGCGGCGAGATTCGCGGCCAGTTGCGCGACGACGATTGAATCGAACGGCGCGCCACTACAGTGCGCGCGCATCGAAGGTGTTGCACTGGGCCACGCTGCCCGACTCCAGCCCGCGTTTGAACCAGGTCTGACGCTGCTGGCTGCTGCCGTGGGTGAAGCTCTCGGGCACCACTGTGCCCTGCGACTTGCGCTGCAGCATGTCGTCGCCGATTTGCGATGCGGCATTCATCGCCTCGTCGATGTCGCCGCGCTCGAGCCAGCCCTTGCCCTTCTGCGAATGGTGGGTCCAGACGCCGGCAAAACAATCAGCCTGCAACTCCACGCGCACCGACAGCGCGTTCATCTGCGCCTCGGGCACACGCCCGCGCATGGCGTCGACCTTGCCAGTGATGCCGAGCAGGTTCTGAACATGGTGGCCGACCTCGTGGGCGATGACGTAGGCCTGTGCGAAGTCACCCGGCGAACCCATGCGCGTGCGCAGGGTGTCGAAGAAACCGAGGTCGATGTAGACCTTCTGGTCGCCCGGGCAATAGAAGGGCCCCATCGCGGCTTGGCCGCTGCCGCAGGCCGTGCCCACGGCGCCGCGGAACAAGACCAGCTTGGGTTCGCGGTAGTTCGCACCGCCGGACTTCATCACGCCGCCCCAGACTTCTTCGGTATCGGCCAGCACGGTCGATACGAATGCGGCCATCGCATCGTTGGCCGGCGGCCGCTGCGCTGGCGCCTGTTGCGCCGTTGGCGCCTCGATTGCCTCGCCACCGCCCAGCACACCCAGCACAGTCAGCGGGTTGATACCGAAAATCCAGCCGGCGATCAGCGCAATGACGATGCTGCCCAGACCGATGCCGCGCCCGCCGCCGAGGCGCATGCCACCGCGACCCGCGCCGCCTTCGCCACGGCGGTCCTCAACGTTCTCACTCTGGCGTTGGCCTTCCCACTTCATTGCAGTCTCCCGGTGGCAGCGCGCGTCAGGTCTTGGGCAAGGTCACACCGCGCTGGCCCTGGTACTTGCCGCCACGGTCCTTGTACGAGGTCTCGCAGACCTCGTCGCTCTCGAAGAACAGGACCTGGGCGCAACCCTCGCCGGCGTAGATCTTGGCTGGCAGCGGCGTGGTGTTGCTGAACTCGAGCGTGACGTAGCCTTCCCACTCGGGCTCGAAGGGCGTGACGTTGACGATGATGCCGCAGCGTGCGTAGGTGCTCTTGCCCAGGCAGATCGTCAGCACATTGCGCGGGATGCGGAAGTACTCGAGCGTGCGCGCCAGCGCGAAGCTGTTGGGCGGGATCACGCAGACGTCGGCGTTGATGTCGACGAAGCTCTTCTCGTCGAAGTTCTTCGGGTCGACCACCGTGCTGTAGATATTGGTGAAGACCTTGAACTCGGGCGCGCAGCGGATGTCGTAGCCATAGCTCGAGGTGCCGTAGCTGACGATGCGCTCGCCGGCCGCGTTCTGGCGCACCTGGCCGGGCTCGAACGGCTCGATCATGCCGTGCTCGGCAGCCATGCGGCGGATCCATTTATCGCTCTTGATCGTCATGTCTCTTCCGTTAGGGTCGCCCCAAGGATCGGACACGTCCTTCGAGGAACGCGAGCGCGCTGAGCCAGGGGCCGTTGCATTCGATTGTAGGCACCGCATGACGCCCGCGGCGGCGCCTGGCGCGCTAACATGGCGCCACGTTGCCCACCGGGAGACCGCCATGAGCGCTGCCACCGAACTGATGGTCAAGTACGCGACCTACCACCGCGATCGCCGAAATATTGCGACCCACTTCGTCGGTATCCCGCTGATTGTGTTTGGCGTCGGTGGCCTGCTCGCGCGGCCGGGTTTCGAGCTGATGGGCTGGGCACTTACACCCGCCGCCTTGGCGTGGGCGCTGAGCACTCTGTGGTACCTGACCCGCGGTGATCTGGCGCTCGGCCTGACGGTGAGCCTGGTCAACCTGCTGTTGATCCTGGGCGCGCTGCCCCTGGGTCAACTCGACACGGCGGCCTGGCTGGGCTGGAGCCTGGGCGCCTTCGCGATCGGCTGGGCGATCCAGTTCGTCGGCCACTACTACGAGGGCAAGAAGCCGGCCTTTGTCGATGACCTGCGCGGCCTGCTGGTGGGCCCGATGTTCGTCACCGGCGAAGCGCTGTTCGCACTCGGTTGGGGCAAGTCGATGCTGGCCGAAATTGAATCGCGCGCCGGCCCCACGCATGTACGCGATCTGCACGCGCCCGCGACACGGTAATTGACGGTGCCAAGACGCCTGCGGCGTTGCCCCGGCGCCCAGGCGACTGGGGGCAGCCCGGCGCGGCCTGCATGATGCTCAGTCCGTGACGACGCGCACTGGCGGACGCTCGGGTTCAGGCTCGGCGTCGAAGCGGTCGAAGCCGCAGTAGCAGATGAAGTGACGCTGGCTGGCGCGGCCAAACAGCGTCATCCCCAGCTTGCAGGCCAAGTCGTAACCCATCTGCGTCACGCCATTGCGAGAGATGATGATCGGCACGCCAAGCTGGGCCGATTTCATAACCATCTCGCTGGTCAGCCGTCCGGTGGTGTAGAACACCTTGTCGCCGCCCTGCCCCATCGGGTCGTCGGCGTGCAGCCACATCCAGCCGGCGATGGTGTCGATGGCGTTGTGGCGGCCGACATCTTCCACGAAGGTCAGCATCTCGGTGCCGCGGAACAAGGCGCAGCCATGCACCGAGCCGGCCCGCCGGTGCACGCTGTCGGTCTTGCGCATGGCCTCGTTGAGCGCGTGCAGGGTCGACTGGCGGATCCGCGCGCTGGCGGCCGGTGGCAACTTGGTCGCATCGAGTTCGTCCATCAGGTTGCCGAACATCGTGCCCTGGCCGCAGCCGGTGGTGACGATGCGGCGCGCCGTACGGGCTTCGATGGACAGGCTTGAGCCGCGACGGGTCTTGACCGCTGCGGCTTCGACGTCCCAGTCGACCGTGATCGACTCGACGTCGTCGGGCGACTCCACGAGACGCTGGTTGCGCAGGTAGCCCAGCGCCAGCAATTCGGGCGCGGCGCCAAGCGTCATCAAGGTAACGATTTCGCGCGTGTCGACAAACAGCGTCAACGGACGCTCAGCGGGGATTTGAATCGCGCGCTGCTGGCCGAACTCATCGCGCACCTCAACCTCGCGCGTCAGCGGCGCGCGAGCCTGGGTCAGGTGGGGTAGCAGGCGCGTGGGGCGGGGTTCGGGCCGGGACAGCATGGGCCCGTTATAACCGCCAGCGCATCAAGTCTTCTTGGCAGGGGCATTGGCCGCAGCCGGCGCGGCCGCCGGGGCAGTGGCGACTGCGGGCAGCGGGTAGACAAAGGCGCCGGGGTCAGCGCAAGGCGGCGTGTCGGTGGCCGGCTTGACCACCTTGCCGGACTTCTTGGCCTCAGCCTGATAGCGCGTGGCCGTGCGGTCCATCGACTTGCACAGTTCGAAGTTGGCCACCTTGCCGCCATGCGCGGTCTTGGCGGCCGTTTCGGCCGCCTTGGCCTTGGCTTCGTCGGTCAGCACCGGGGCCGGAATCTTGGCCAGCGCCACTGACGCGGTCAAAGCCAACAGGGACAGGGTGACGATGCGCTTCATGCGGCCTCCTTCTTGATTTCGTTCAGACTTGGCGCGCCATCGGCGGTGCGGCCTCGGCCGAGCGCTGCGCCGGGATCTTGCCGGCACGGATGTCGTCGGCCCACAGTTCATGGTGCTCGCGGGCATAGCCTTCGTCGACATAGCCAGTGCGCATGCCGTTAAAGGCACCCTTGGTGCCGATCGTGCCCAGGTAGATGTGCCCGAGAAACAGCGTCATCATCAGCAGCGCTGCTACAGAGTGAATCATGTGCGCGATCTGCATGTCGCCGCGCAGGTAGGCCATACCGGGCACCAGTTTGTCGAGTACGAGGCCTGAGCCGACGACGGTCAGACCGAGCACGAACACGCCACCCCAGAACACCACCTTCTCGCCCGCGTTAAAGCGATGCGACGGCACTTGGACTCCACCAAGCATGCCGCCGCCGCTCGCCAGCCAAGCGAGATCGCCAGCCCGCGGCAGGTTGTCTCGCACGAACGTGAATAGCACCACCAGCAGCGAGACTGCAAACAGCGGGCCCGCAAAGTTGTGTGCGTTCTTCAAGGCGAAGCTCAGCCAACCGAACAATGTGGCGCCGATCACGGGCAGCAGGAAGAACTTGCCGAAGACCATCACCAGCCCCGACACGGCAAGTACCGTAAAGGCGATCGCATTGGTCCAGTGCGCCGCACGCTCAAACGGCGTAAAGCGTTCGATCTTGCGGCCAGTATCGGGGACATGCCCGCCCAACGAGCCCTTGCGCCAATAGAACAATGCGATTGCGAAGGCAGCGATAAACAGCAGCGCGCCACCATAGGGAATGATCCAGTTATTGCGCACCTGGCGCCAGGCTTCTCCGGCCGTGGTGAGACGCGAACCGGGGTACTGCACGAAAGGCTGGATCAGCATGCCCATCTCGGGCCCGGGCAGGCTGGTGTAACCCTGCTTGCCGCCGGACTCGCGAACGTCGCGCCAGAACGGCGCGTTGTTGCCGGGCTGGGTCTT
Source organism: Burkholderiales bacterium (assembly GCA_031389585.1). Classification (GTDB taxonomy): domain Bacteria; phylum Pseudomonadota; class Gammaproteobacteria; order Burkholderiales; family Burkholderiaceae_C; genus CADEEN01. The sequence continues at coordinate 6,078 of JANMSS010000282.1, forward strand.
GCCGCGCTGGGCGTTGGTCTCGTCGGGCTTGGGCTCGGCCGGAGCGACGAAGTTGGCGGGTGGGCCAGCACCAGGTTTGGCGGCCGGCGCAGCCTGTTGGGCCTGCAGCACCAATGGCGTCGCGAGCGCCAGCATCAGGATCATTCGCATCACGCGTCGTTGCATTGTGGCCACCCCCGGCAGGTTCAAGGCGTCTTGGTCGGCGCTGCAGTCGCAACAGCCGTTATGCGTGATTTCTCGTCCTGCCCTTGCGCGCGCTTGCGCATCTGCTCCTCCCAGCTGATCTGGTCGCCGGCCTTCCAGCCTTCGGCCACGCTGCTGCTCTTGGCCATGTCCCAGGCCTTGGAGTCAGCCTTCCTGACCGACGACTGGCCGATCTCCTGCGGCTTGTCGCCGCAACCCGCCGCGACCACGGTCATCAGCAAAAGTCCCATCGTGCTTCGAATCATGATGTTGCTCATGTCGGCTTGCCGTACGCAGTACCCCAACCCCAGACCTCACTGCCCTTGCCGCGCTGCAGCACCCGGTTGCGGAAGATGTCGGCGACCACGTCGCCATCGCCACCGAGCAGCGCCTTGGTCGAGCACATTTCGGCACAGGCCGGCAGCTTGCCTTCGGCGAGCCGGTTGCGACCGTATTTCTCGTACTCGGCCTGGCTGCCATTGGCCTCGGGGCCGCCGGCGCAGAAGGTGCACTTGTCCATCTTGCCGCGCAGGCCGAAGGTGCCGTTGGTCGGGAACTGCGGCGCACCGAACGGGCAGGCGTAGGAACAGTAGCCGCAGCCGATGCAGACATCCTTGTCGTGCAACACCACGCCTTCGTCGGTGCGGTAGAAGCAGTCGACCGGGCAGACCGCAATGCACGGCGCATCGCTGCAATGCATGCAAGCCACCGAGATGCTCTTCTCGCCCGGTACGCCATCGTTGAGCGTGACCACGCGGCGGCGATTGACGCCCCAGGGCACGTCGTGCTCGGCCTTGCAGGCCGTAACGCAGCCGTTGCACTCGATGCAGCGCTCGGCGTCGCAGATGAATTTCATTCGAGCCATGTCAATGTCTCCTTGGAATCGTCAAGCGCGTTCGATCTGGCAGACCGTCGTCTTGGTCTCCTGCATCATCGTCACGCTGTCGTAGCCGTAGGTCGTGGCGGTGTTGAC
>JANMSS010000309.1:0-4613 GCA_031389585.1 Burkholderiales bacterium
CGACCCGCCGCCGTACAACCGCTTGCGTGCGGCGGTGCATCCGCGCGGGCCGCAGTCCGGCGTGGTCTGGCAGCAGGGCCGCGAGCTCATCGCCTGGGGCGAGCCCGAGCGCGCCGACCAGACCTTCAGCATCGCCAAGACCTACCTCGCGCTGCTGGCCGGCGTGGCCCACGACCAGGGCCTGCTGCCCGACGAACATGCGCCGGTGGTCGAGCGCCTGCCGGGCATCGGCTTCGAGGGCGCACACAACCGCAGCATTACCTGGGACCATCTGCTGACGCAGACCAGCGAATGGGAAGGCAGCTGCTTCGGCCTGCCCGACAGCGTCGACCGCTGGCGCACGGTGGCCCAGGATCCGCGGCCCGCCGGCGGCCCCAAGGGCGGCGCGCGCCCGCTGCAGGCGCCCGGCAGCTACTGGGAGTACAACGATGTGCGCATCAACCAGCTCGCGCTGGCCTTGCTTCACTTGTTCGGCGCGCCGCTGCCCGAGGTCTTTCTCGAGCGGGTGTTGCGCCCGCTCGGCGGTGGCGAGGGCTTCGCCTGGCGCGGCTACGACGACGCCTGGGTCGAGCTGCCCGGCCGCGGCCTTGTGCAATCCGTCCCGGGTGGAACGCACTGGGGCGGCGGCGTCTCGATCAGTGCGCGCGACCAGGCCCGTATCGGCCAGTTGATGCTGGACGGTGGCCGCGGCGCGGGCCGCCAGCTCATCGCGCGCAGTTGGCTCCAGCGCATGGTCGCGCCGTGCGCCATCGCGCCCTTCTACGGGCGGCTGCTGTGGCTGAACCCCGCAGGCCGGGCCTTCCCCGGCGCGTCGGCCCAAGCGTTCCTCATGCTCGGGGCCGGCGGACAGTATGTGTGGATCGACCCGCCGCTGGACGCCGTGGTGGTGCTGCGCTGGCTCGACCCGACCCATGCGCCGCAGGTGGTTCAGATGCTTGCCACGGCACTGGCCGGCTTGAGATAGCGGCCGATGCGCTGACCGATCCACGCCATCGGCAGATAGGCGGCCGCCAGATCAAGCATCACGAACCAGGCGTGCGCCGCAATCATGAAACTTGCCGCAATGCCACCGCACAGGAAGACGACCCCGATCGCGTAGGCGATGGCGGGTCTGTGCGTGGCTGCGAGCAGGAACCCCGCCAGGGCGCCTGCGCCAGTGCCCAGCGCGTGAGCCAGGAAGGGCATCACAAAGTGCCGCGGCTCAAACCAAGTGCATCGACGCGCTCAGGCTTTGAGCATTGCTCACATCGACGCCCGCCGGAGGCGCTACCACCAACGGCCCGAACAGGATGAGGGCCATGTTGACGCCGCCGCCGACGGCTGCAACGCCTTGAAGCCCGACGACCGCAGGCGCACGGATGCGGCGACGGGCTTGCCTCGCAAGCCCAGCTTTGTCTGGCGCGTCTCGAAATGAATTGAAGTCGGTTTTCTCGTCACCTTGGGCATGGGCTTCTCCTGTGTTGAGTGATCAGCGAACGAGCTACTCAAAAGCCTTGCGGCCAAGGCCGCCAAGCGCTGCGGCGCCTGCGGTTGCGCGCGAAGCCAGGTGCGGCAACTGGCGGGCAGGGCGCGCGGCGGTTCAATCAGGGCTTGCGCTGAAGCGCGATGGCGTACGGATGCAGCGTCGCCGACATGACCCCCGCCTCGACGGCGGGGTCGGATTCCATGAATTGCCGCGCCGCGTTTTCGCTCTCGGCCTCGAAGACCACCAGACCGAAGGTGCTGTTCAGAGGCTCTGAGGTCTTGCCGGCGAAGATCACTTTGCCGGCCTGCGTGGCCTGCGACAGCCGAGCGAAATGCCGCCCCAGCGCATCGTTCTGCGTCTTCGTCCACTGGCTGGCATCATGAAACGCCGGCGTGACACGCAGCACATAGACGAATTGCTGGGGCTTGGCCGGTGTCTGTGCGCTCGCGCCTGTGCTGCCAAGGAGCCAAACCGCCGCCAGCAGCACCATGATCGAAATTCTCAGCACGGTTTTCATGACTCCCCCATGAGGCGAGCAAACGCCTCCATCGCAAATCCATTCTCCGAGACGTCCATCATCCTGACTTCGGCGGGGCTGAGGGCGCGCTGCGGTTCCATGCGTACCGTGCGATGGGCAGGCCCAACCAGGGGGCCGACATCGCGCTGACCTGCCCGTCACACCACCCCCTCCACCTGCCCGCTGTGCAGCGACTTCGTGATCGCCACCGCGATGCGGGTGGCCTCGGTGGCGTCGGACAGGGTCAGCGGCGACGGGGCCTGGCCCTTGCAGGCGGCCACAAAGGCGGCCATCTCGCGCTGGAAGGCTTCGCCGAAGCGCTCGACAAAATCGACCAGCACGCCGTGGTGCACGCCGGCGGCGTCGCTGCACTGCAGGCGGTCGCGGTGGGCGCCGACGCCCACGCTCACGCTGCCGGCCGTGCCGATGACTTCGGTGCTGGTCTCGTGGCCATGGGCCAGGGTGCGGGTGGCGTAGAACACCGCTTTCGCGCCGCCCTCGAACTCGACAATGGCCAGGCCGTTGTCGACATCGCCGCATGCGGCCAGCCCGGGGTGCAGCACGATGGTGCCGGTGGCAAAGGCGCGCAGGGCCTTGGGGCTGCCGAGCATCCAGCGCGCCACGTCGATGTCGTGCACGCTGCAATCCATGAAGATGCCGCCCGAGGTCGGCGCGAAGCGCACGAAGAAGCCATTGGGGTCGTTCATGTCGCCGGTCTGCGAGCGCACCAGGAAGGGTCGGCCGACGCGGCCGGCGTCGATTTCGGCCTTGGCGGCCTGGTAGCTGACGTCGAAGCGGCGCACGAAGCCGACCATCGCCACCAAGTCAGGATGTTTGCGCGCCACCGCCTCGACCTGCTCGCAGGTGGCCACGTCCAGCGCCAGTGGCTTCTCGACAAAGACATGCTTGCCGGCCTCGAGCGCGGCGATGGTCTGCTGCGGGTGCAGCGTGGTCGGCGTGACGATCGCCACGGCCTGCACCTGCGGGTCGCGCAGCATGGCGGCGTAGTCGTCGTACAGCGCGGTCACGCCGAGTTCGTCGCGCGCCCAGTGGCGCTCCGCCTCGACGGGGCTGCAGGCGGCCACCAGGCGCGCGCCGCGGGTGCGCAGCGCGAGCTGTTCTGCGTGGCGCTGGCCCATGCGGCCGAGGCCGACGATGCCGATCTGGACGGGGGCGTCGGTCTTCGCGCTCACAGCGTCACCACCTTGCCGCTCTGCCACGATTGCGACGCCGCGTCGGCCAGTTTCTGCGCCTCGACGCCGTCGGCGATCGTGGTGCGAAAGGCCTGGCCCGTCTGCAGGCAGTCGAAGAAATGCGCCAGCTCCAGCCGGTAGGCCTCGCGGTAGCGCTGCAGGAAGAAATGCTCGGGTTTGTCGACGCGCACGCTGTCGGCGTCAAGCTGTGTGACTTCACTCGGGCGGTGGTTGCCGCATTGCAGCAGGCCGGCCGAGCCCAGCACCTCGAAGCGCTGGTCGTAGCCATAAGCCGCGCGGCGGCTGGTGTTGATCTGGCACAGCCGGCCCTTCTTGGTGCGGATCGTCACCGCGCTCGAATCGATGTCGGGCACGTTGGCGATCTCGGGGTCGACCAGCACCGAGCCGGTGGCATGCAGCGTGTCGGCGCTGTCGCCGTCGCTGCACAGGATCCAGCGGAAGATGTCGAAGTCGTGGATCAGCATGTCGCGGAAGATGCCGCCCGAGCCCTTCAGATAGGCCGGGGGCGGCGCGCCGGGATCGCGGCTTGTAATGACCAGCATCTCGGGTGCGCCGATCTCGCCGCGGGCCAGCCGCTTCTGCGCCTCGACAAAGGTCGGGTCGAAGCGCCGCTGAAATCCGATCATGCAGGCCACGCCCGCAGCCTTGACGGCCGCCGCGCATTCGACGGCGCGGGGCACCGACAGGTCGACCGGCTTTTCGCAAAAGATGTGCTTGCCGGCGGCGGCAGCGCGGTGGATCAGGTCGCTGTGGGTGTCGGTTGGCGAGCCGATCACGACCGCGTCGATGCTCGCATCGGCGAGTACTGCTTCGGGCGTCGAGACCGCGGCGCCAAGCTGCGCGGCGAGTGATGCGGCGCTCTCGGCCACCGGATCGCAGATGAACTTCAGGCTCACGCCGGACAGCGCGGCCACATTGGCGGCATGGATGCGGCCGATGCGGCCGGCGCCGAAGACGGCGACTTTTTTGCTCATGGGGGCTCCAGGCTGGGCAGTGGTTTGGGCGCATATTGCACCAGCGCCGCCCGGCCGCCAACCGGGGCAACTGCATAGGCCGCGGCGGCGGTGGCGGGCGGAGAATGCCGCCATGCCCGCGCCCGCCCGTCTCGCCTTCCCGCCCGGTCGCCGCTTCGACCTGGCCTGCCTGGGCCGGCTGGCCGTCGATCTGTACGCGCAGCAGGTCGGCGCGCGGCTGGAGGATGTGGCCAGCTTCGCCAAATACCTCGGCGGCAGCTCGGCCAACATTGCCTTTGGCGTGGCCCGGCTGGGCCTGCGCGCGGCGATGATTTCGCGCGTGGGCGACGAGCAGATGGGCCGCTTTCTGCTGGAGACCTTGCAGCGCGAAGGCTGCGATACGAGCCAGGTGCAGGTCGATCCTGACCGGCTCACCGGCCTGGTGCTGCTGGGGCTGAAGGACC
>JANMSS010000326.1:0-1954 GCA_031389585.1 Burkholderiales bacterium
GCGCACCGACACCTTCCGGGCTTCAGGCGCCGGCGGCCAGCACATCAACAAGACCGACTCGGCGGTGCGCCTGACCCATATCCCGACCAACATCGTGGTCCAGTGCCAGAACGACCGCAGCCAGCACCGCAACCGCGACGAGGCCTGGCAGATGCTGCGCTCACGCCTGTACGAGCACGAGATGCGCATCCAGAAGGCCGCACAGCAAAAGCTCGAAGACAGCAAGACCGACGTCGGTTGGGGCCACCAGATCCGCAGCTACGTGCTTGACAACAGCCGCATCAAGGACCTGCGCACCAATGTCGAGATCTCCAACACGCAGAAAGTGCTCGACGGCGATCTGGACGTCTTCATCCAGGCCAGTCTGAAGCAAGGGGTCTGAACGTGACCCACCCCCGAAGCGGCTTCGCCGCTCCCCCTCAAGGGGGCCGAGGCCCGCGGCTCCAAGCCGACCTGCGTCGGCTTGGACGGGCCGAGGGATGGCCGCGTCTCGCGGCCATGCGGCCTGCAAGGCCCGCTAGCGGCCCGGCAAAGCCGGATCCGCGGCGGTTGCTTGGCAATGCAGTCGGGCAGTGAGATGACGTTTCGGGCACTGATTTTCGACATGGACGGCACGATGATCGACTCGATGGGCCACCACCGCCTGTCGTGGATCGAGTTCGCGCGCCGGCATGCACTCGAGATCGACGTCGATGACCTGATGCGGCGCACGACCGGCCGTACCGGCGCCGAGTGCATGAACGACTTGTTCGGGCGCGAGTTCAGCCACAGCGAATCGTGGGTCCTGATCGCCGAGAAGGAACAGATCTACCGCGACTTGTTCACGCCGGTGTTCCGCGAAGTGGGGGGCTTTCGCGCCTTCGCCGCGCAGGCGCATGCGCTGGGCCTGGGCATCGGCGTGGGCACCGCGGGCGATCGCCACAACATCGCGTTCGCGATGCAGCACCTGGCGATGAAGCCGGCGCCCTTGGCCGTCGTCGGTGGCGACGAAGGCCTGCCCGGCAAACCTGCGCCGGCGATCTTTCTGGAAGTGGCGCGGCGACTGGGTGTGAAGCCGGCCCATTGTGTCGTGTTCGAAGACGCGCCCTTGGGCATCGAGGCCGCGCGCCGAGCCGGCATGGGCGCCGTGGCGGTGTGCAGCGGCCACAGCGCGCATGATCTGGCCGGGCCGCATGTGCTGGCTGCGATCGACGACTACTGCAGCCCGAGCGCTGAGGCCCTGCTCAAACGACTGATTGCCCCGGAGACTCTGCACCATGCTGCGTGAAGGCATTGCCCCGCTGATTCGCCGCGAAGACTACAGCGCGCCGGCGTTCTGGATTCGCGAAGTCGATTTGAGCTTCGATCTCGACGGCGCCAAGACCCTGGTCGCCAGCAAGCTGCAAATCGAGCGCAACCCGGCGCAGCCGGCGCAGCCGTTGCGCCTGCACGGCGAAGGCCTGACCCTGCTGCGCGTGATGGCCGACGGCCAGAGCGTGTCGTTCCGCCACGAGGCCGATGGCTCGCTCGTCATCGACAACCCGCCGGTGGCCCAGGCCTTCACGCTGGAGATCCGCAACACCTGCGCCCCCGACAAGAACAGCCAGCTGTCCGGCCTGTACCCCTCGGACTCGGGACTGTTCACGCAGTGCGAGGCCGAGGGCTTTCGGCGCATCACCTACTTCCTGGACCGACCCGATGTGATGGCGGTCTACAACGTGACCTTGCGCGCCGACAAGGCCCGCTTCCCCGTGCTGCTGTCCAACGGCAACCTGGTCGAGCAGGGCGATCTGGAGAACGGCCGCCACTTCGCCAAGTGGCACGACCCGTTCCCCAAACCGAGCTACCTGTTTGCGCTGGTGGCCGCCAGGCTGTCGGTGCGCCGGCAGCCGATCCGCACGCGCTCGGGCAAGGACCACTTGCTCGAGATCTATGTCAGGCGCGAAGACCTGGACAAGACCGAGCATGCGATGAA
>JANMSS010000328.1:0-5664 GCA_031389585.1 Burkholderiales bacterium
GGCGGTCTGAGCCTGATGTCGCTGGACAACCTGCCGGCCAATGGCCGCCTCCTGCGCGGGCTGGTGCTGGCCTTTGCCCGCACCCTGGATGAGCCGGCGCTGGCGGACTGGATCGCCGCCCAGTGCAGCTTTCCGTGCAGCATGGTCGATCGCATCGTGCCGCGCACCACCGACGCCGACCGCGAGCGCGTCGCGGCCGCACTCGGTGTTCACGACGCATGGCCGGTGGTCGCCGAGCCGTTCATCGACTGGGTGCTCGAAGACCACTTTGTCGCCGGTCGCCCCGAATGGCCCGGCGTGCGCTATGTGGCGGCAGCGGCCGAGGTCGCCGCCTGGGAGCGACTCAAGTTGCGCATGGTCAACGGCGCGCACTCGGCGCTGGCCTACCTCGGTGTGGTTGCAGGTTGGGCGACCGTGGACGAGGCGATCAGCCAGCCCGCGATGCAGCGCTTCATCACCGCCCTGCTGCGCGACGAGGTCGAGCCGACGTTGACCGGTGTGAGCGTCCCGCCCGACTACCGCGACCAGCTGCTGCAGCGTTTTGCCAACCCGGCATTGGCGCACCGGTGCGCGCAGATCGCGATGGACGGCTCGCAGAAGATTCCGCAACGCCTGCTGGCCACCGTGCGCGACCGGCTTGCCGCGGGTGCGTCGATCGAACACCTGGCATTGGCGCTGGCGGGATGGCTGCACTTCCTGCGTGGCCGCGACGAAGCCGGGCGCGACTACACGCTCGACGACCCGCTGGCCACGGCGCTGCAGGCGCAGTGGCGCGCGGCCGAGGCGCTGGGCAGCGCGCAGGCCTGCGCCGAACACCTGACGCGCTTCACGCCGGTGTTCGGCGACCTGGCCGGCGAGCCGCGCCTGATTGCCGCGCTGGCGCCGCGCGTGCAGAGCCTGCGTGAACACGGCGTGGCTGCCACACTCGGCGCCTGAAGCGCACTCGATGGCCACGCCACAATGCCAGCGCAGCGGCGCCACGCCAGAACCACCGCAGCCCGCGGCTTGAACGCAATCCCCCACCAAGGAACCACCCCATGAAACTGCTTCGTCATGGCCCCAAGGGCCAGGAAAACCCCGGCCTGCTCGACGCCAATGGGCAGGTCCGCGACCTCTCGGCCCTGCTCGCCGACATCACCCCGGCCACGCTGGCCCCGGCGGCGCTGGCTGCGCTGCGTGCCCTGGACGTGAACGCGCTGCCGGTGGTGCCGCAGGGCACGCTGGCGGTGCCGTGGACTGGGATGACGAAATTCATCGCCATCGGCTTGAATTACGCTGACCACGCGGCGGAAACCAACTCGCCGATTCCGAAAGAGCCGATCGTCTTCATGAAGACCGTCGACTGCGCCGTCGGCTGCAACCACGCGGTGGTGCTGCCGCAGGGATCGGTCAAGGCCGACTGGGAGGTCGAGCTCGGCATCGTCATCGGCAGCCGCGCGCGCTACGTGGCCCAAGTCGACGCATTGGCGCATGTGGCGGGCTACTGCGTGGTCAACGACGTGTCCGAGCGTGAATACCAGCTCGAGCGCGGCAGCCAGTGGGACAAGGGCAAGGGCTGCGACACCTTCGGCCCGGTCGGCCCTTGGTTGGTCACGACCGACGAGGTCGGCGACGTGCAGAACCTGTCGATGTGGCTGGATGTCAATGGCCACCGCTACCAGAAGGGCAGCACCAAGACGATGATTTTCGGCGCGGCTGAGATCGTCAGCTACCTGAGCCGCTTCATGACACTCAACCCCGGCGACCTGATTACCACCGGCACGCCCCCGGGCGTAGGTTTGGGCATCAAGCCCGAGCCCGTGTTCCTCAAGCCCGGCGACAAGATGCACGTGTTCATCGAGAAGCTCGGCGAGCAACGGCAGACGGTGCATGCCTGGGATCCGGCGCTGATCGACGGGTGACCGGCGCATGAACTGCCCGCGCGCCGGAACTTCCGGCGCCGCGGCAGGGTCATTGTTGCGTACCATCACCTGAAAGTGGGGGCTTGCCAGCCGCATCGCACCGCACTAAAAATGAACTGCGCCGCGTCGGCCGGCAACTGACGCTGTACGTTGATGGCTGACGTTGGGCCTGTGGCGTGAAATGTGGGCGAAAACCGCCGCATCTCAGGCCATAGGCCGGCGCCGACTGCGCGATGCTGCGTACAAGATGCGGCTGCACACCATGTGCGTGAGGATCGGAAAGCTCTGATGCCGCCTGGGCCCGTCAAGCCGGGGCTGCATCAGAACTTCCCAGACACCGGCAGGCAGTCTTGCTTGCGGGTGGCGAGTCCTTCCAAGGAGACCTGCACATGGACGTCATCACCAGCTATGCCGCGCGCTACGAGCGCACGCGCGAAGAAGAGCTCTCGCTGGAGGACTACCTCAAAGAGTGCAAGCGCAACCCGCTGGCCTACGCCACCGCGGCCGAGCGCATGCTCAAGGCGATCGGCGAGCCACAGTCGGTGGACACCCGCAACGACCCGCGGCTGTCGCGCATCTTCGCCAACAAGGTCATCAAGATCTACCCGGCGTTCCCCGAGTTCTACGGCATGGAAGACGCCATCGAACAGGTGGTCTCGTACTTCCGCCACGCGGCGCAGGGGTTGGAGGAAAGGAAGCAGATCCTGTATCTGCTGGGCCCGGTGGGAGGCGGCAAGAGCTCGATCGCCGAACGCCTCAAGCAGCTGATGCAAGACGTGCCCTTCTACGCCATCAAGGGCTCGCCGGTGAACGAGTCGCCGCTGGGCCTGTTCGACATGCTGGAAGACGGGCCGATCCTGGAAAAGGAATATGGCATCTCGCGGCGCTACCTGAATCGCATTCTGTCGCCCTGGGCGGTGAAGCGGCTCGAGGAGTACGGTGGCGACATCCGCCAGTTCAAGGTCGTCAAGCGCTTTCCGTCGATCCTCAAGCAGATCGGCATCAGCAAGACCGAGCCGGGCGACGAGAACAACCAGGACATCTCCTCACTGGTCGGCAAGGTCGACATCCGCAAACTCGAAACCTACGCCCAGGACGACCCCGACGCCTACAGCTACTCCGGCGGCCTTTGCCTGTCCAACCAGGGCCTGCTGGAGTTCGTCGAGATGTTCAAGGCGCCGATCAAGGTGCTGCATCCGCTGCTGACCGCAACGCAGGAAGGCAATTACAAGGGCACCGAGGGCTTCGGCGCGATGCCGTTCGACGGCATCGTGCTGGCGCACAGCAACGAAAGCGAGTGGAAGACCTTCCGCAACAACCGCAACAACGAAGCCTTCCTCGATCGCATCTACATCGTCAAGGTGCCGTATTGCCTGCGCGTGTCCGAAGAGGTCAAGATCTACGAAAAGCTGCTGCGCAACTCGTCGCTGGCTGAGGCCAAATGCGCCCCGGGCACGCTGAAGATGATGAGCCAGTTTGCGGCCCTGACACGCCTGAAGGAGCCGGAAAACTCGTCGGTGTATTCGAAGATGCAGGTCTACGACGGCGAGAACCTGAAGGACACCGACCCGCGCGCCAAGAGCTACCAGGAGTACCGCGACTACGCGGGCATCGACGAGGGCATGAGCGGTGTGTCGACGCGCTTCGCCTTCAAGATCATCTCCAAGGTCTTCAACTTCGACAACACCGAAGTCGCGGCCAATCCGGTGCACCTGATGTACGTGCTGGAGCAGCAGATCGAGCGCGAGCAGTTCGCGCCCGAGATCGAGCAGAAGTACCTCGGGTTCATCAAGGAGCACCTGGCCGCGCGCTATGCCGAATTCATCGGCAAGGAAATCCAGACCGCCTACCTCGAGAGCTACAGCGAGTACGGACAGAACATCTTCGACCGCTATGTCATTTACGCCGACTACTGGATCCAGGACCACGAATACCGCGACACCGACACCGGCGAGGTGTTCGACCGCGGCGCGTTGAACGCCGAGCTGGAGAAGATCGAGAAGCCCGCCGGCATCGCCAATCCGAAGGACTTCCGCAACGAGATCGTCAACTTCGTGCTCCGCGCGCGCGCCAACAACCAGGGCAACAACCCGGTCTGGACCAGCTACGAGAAGCTGCGCACGGTGATCGAGAAGAAGATGTTCTCCAACACCGAGGAGCTGCTGCCGGTGATCAGCTTCAACGCCAAGGCCAGCGCCGACGAGGCCAAGAAGCACGAGGACTTCGTCACCCGCATGGTGGCCAAGGGCTACACCGCCAAACAGGTGCGGCTGCTCTGCGAGTGGTACCTGCGCGTGCGCAAGAGCAGCTGATGGGACGTTTCATGCTCGTGCAGGCCACCGGCTCGCCCTGCGGACGCCGCGGATCCGGCTCCGCCGGTCCGCTGGCGGGCCTTGCAGGCCGCAGTGCCGCGAGACGCGGCCCTTCCTCGGCACGTCCAAGCCGACGCGGGTCGGCTTGGAGCCGCGGTCCTCGGCCCCCCTGGGGGGGAGCGCCGCAGGCGCTACGGGGGGGGGCTCAGTAAGTGCTGCAGTCCATCATCGATCGGCGCCTGTCGGGCAAGAACAAGTCGATCGGCAACCGCGAGCGCTTCCTGCGTCGCTACAAGGAGCAGATCCGCGATGCCGTGAAGCGCGCCGTCGACGGCCGCGGCATCCGCGACATCGAGCGCGCCGAGGACGTCAAGATCCCGAAGAAGGACATCTCCGAGCCGATGTTCCACCACGGCCAGGGCGGCAAGCGCGAGATGGTGCATCCGGGCAACAAGGAGTACGTGCGCGGCGACCGCATCGAGCGGCCCAAGGGCGGCGAGGGGGGCAAAGGCAAGGGACAGGCCAGCGACTCGGGCGAGGGTGACGACGACTTCACCTTCACGCTGTCCAAGGAAGAGTTCATGCAGGTCTTCTTCGAAGATCTGGCGTTGCCGAACCTGGTGCGCACCCAGCTCGCCGAGACGCCCGAATGGAAGAGCCATCGCGCCGGCTACACCAGCGACGGCACGCCGACCAACCTGCATGTCGTGCGCTCGGTCCGCGGGGCCATCGGCCGGCGAATCGCCATCGGCGCCGCCTCCAGGCGCGAACTGCGCGAACTCGAAGCCGAACTCGAACAACTGCTGCGCGATGCGCCGGTGGGCGACGCGCCTTCGCGCGCCAGGATCACGGCGCTGCAGGAGCGCATCGTCGAGCTGCGCGCCCGCGTTGCCCGCATCCCCTTTCTCGACCCGATCGATCTGCGTTTTCGCAACAGGGTGCGCGTGCCGGTGCCGGCGTCCAAGGCGGTGATGTTCTGCCTGATGGACGTGTCGGGCTCGATGGACGAGGCACGCAAGGACCTGGCCAAGCGCTTCTTCGTCCTGCTCTACCTGTTCCTGACGCGCCATTACGACAAGATCGACATCGTCTTCATCCGCCACCACACTCAGGCCGCTGAGGTCGACGAACAGAACTTCTTCCATGCCACCGAGACGGGAGGCACCGTCGTTTCCAGCGCCCTGGTGCTGATGGAGGAGATCATCCGCGCCCGCTACAGCCCGAGCGACTGGAACATTTACGGCGCGCAGGCCAGCGACGGTGACAACTGGCACCATGACAGCGGCCGCTGCCGCGAACTGCTGGCCGAGAAGATCCTGCCGCTGACGCGCTACTTCGCCTACGTGCAGGTGGCCGAGGAAGAACAGAACCTGTGGCAGGAGTACACGCAGCTGGTTGGCGTAGTGCCGCAGTTCGCGATGCGCAAGGCGACCGCGGCTTCGGAGATCTAT
>JANMSS010000189.1:0-6588 GCA_031389585.1 Burkholderiales bacterium
AGGGTCGATCGCAATTCTTGACCGACTTGATCTGGAGGTATTGGAAATGTACGTTTGGGTTGCAACGTGGGATGTGGGAAGCGACGGGTCTGGCGTCGAGGTGTTTGCCAGCCGCGAGTTGGCCATCGATGCCGCGGTGGACTACGCGAATGAGATGTCCTTGCTAGGGCCAGATACCTTGACAGAGTCCGAAGCGCGAGCGCAGTTGTCGGAAGAGGGTTCGATTGCTTTTGAGGCTGAGGGCTGCTGCTACGGCGTCGAGGAGTGTGAGGTGCGTGGGTATGCAGGCTGACATCACGCCAACCGTGATGTGTCAATCGACCCGCGCAACGTGCTTCTTGCCGGAGGCCGTACGTGCGAGCCGTCCCTCACTCAGCAGCAAGCCGATCACGCTATACGACAAGTAGTTCTGCGAACCGCCGCGATAGTCGCTTCGCAGGCCCAGCTGGCTGGCCGCATCGGAGTTCGATATGCCCGAGGAATTGGCCCTTGCAAGTTCGAGGACTGCGTCCTTGAGCAGCGCCAAACCGATCTGCGCTTTTTCCCTGACGCCGGACGGAACCACGACGGACGGGCGGGGGTTCTTCGACATTCCGGACGGCAAGACCGCGTTGGTCAACAGACCACCCGAATCGGCCGTACCGAAAGCCGCAATCAGTTCCGCTTCAAGGCGCATGGCTTGCTCTTCGGTCAGCGCATCGACGAGTCGGGCAACCAGCACTTTGGCTCCATCCCCTTCGATCTCCTTGATGCGCTTGCCCTTGCGTGTGGCGTCGTGCTTGATCATGTGATTGTGCGAGCGGGACCCGGAGCCCTTGCCGATGTAGAACGGAAGCGCAGGTGATGTGCGCGGATCCTTCAGCGCATACACGTAGTAGGTTCGATCTTGCGTCATGGGTGGTCGATGGTTGCAGGCAATCTGGCGGCAGCCCGCCCACGCCAGACCATAGCGCATCGCCCTGGCTTGCGTCGCCAGCGAAGCACGCAGGCGTCGTTGTATGGTGTTGCCCATGACACCTTCCCGCCGCGGTATCCACCTCGAATACAGCTTCGAAGCCACGCCCGCCGATCAGCGCGGTGCGGCGATCACGAACCCGCTGGTCGACCTGCTGCGCACGCTGCGCGATAGCGGCTCGATCAGCGCCGCCTCGCGCGCACTCGGCGGCTCGTACCGCCACACCTGGGGCAGGTTGAAGCATTGGGAGCAGGTGCTCGGCGCCGAGTTGGTGGTCTGGGCGAAAGGGCAGCCGGCACGCCTGACGCCGCTGGCCGAGCGCCTGCTGTGGGCCGAGACGCGCGCGCGCACGCGGCTCACGCCGCACATCGAGGCGCTGCGCAGCGAGCTCGAACGGGTCCTCACGCTGACCTTCGACGGCACGCATGAAGCCCTCACGGTCTACGCCAGCCATGATCTGGCGCTGCCGCTGCTGCGCGACCGTGCCGAGGCCCAGGGCCTGCACATCGATCTGCGTTTTGCCGGCAGCATCGACGCCTTGCAGGCCTTGGCCCAGGGACGCTGCGACGTGGCCGGGTTTCATGTGCCGGCAATCGAGGCGGGCAAGCTGCCGACCTTTGCGCGTGCCCTGAAGGGCCTGCTCAAACCCGGCCGCCACAAATTGATCGCCAGCCACCGGCGGCGTCAGGGTCTGATCGTCGCGCATGCCAATCCGCACCAGTTGCAAGGCATCGCGGATCTGGCGCGGCCGGGGCTGCGCTTTATCAACCGCCAGCCGGGGTCAGGCACGCGGCTCTTGGCCGAGCACCTGCTGGCCGCGGCCGCGATCGAGCCCGAGCGCATCAGCGGTTTTCACGGCCCCTGCGAAGACACCCATGTGGCAGTGGCCGCGGCGGTGGCCAGCGGCTTGGCCGACGTGGGCCTGGGCATCGAGGCCGCTGCGGCGCAGTTCAACCTGGCCTTCGTGCCGCTCGCCGAAGAGGACTACTACCTGCTGTGCCGCAAGGAGTTGCTGGCGCGCGCCGCGGTGCAGCGGCTGCGCGATTTGCTGGCCCACGACAGCTGGCGTGTGGCGCTGGCCGCGCTGCCGGGGTGCACGGCGCATGCCCAGGCCGGCGGCGTGCTGGCGCTGACCAAGGCGCTGCCGTGGTGGCGATACCGCACGCCGCGCGCCGCCTACTCGCCGGCCCAGTAGTCGGCGGCGTCGGCGCTGCGCGTCAGGTGATGGAAGCCGTCGGCGCCCTTGCCGCAGTAGGCGCCGACCTTGCCCGAATCGGGGTACTCGCAGACCTCGGGCTCGATCGACGAGCGGATGGCCAGACAGCGCAACTCGGCCTCGCCGGTGTGGATCAACGGGTGCGCGGTGCTCGCATTGCCCGCCGGGCAGCCGATCAGGTCGCCTTCGACCACCGGATGGCGCGCCGCGCCCAGCCGCAACTCACCGCGCCCGCTCAGGATCAGGAACAACTCGTCGTTGGCGCGGTGGCTGTGAAAGGGATACGCCGCCTTGCCCGCCGGCACCACGGTGACGTTGCAACCGAGCTTGGTCAGGCCCAGCCCCGAGCCCAGTCGCGCCGTGCTGGTCTCGAAACGCGTGGCGGTGGCGGGATCGGTGGGCCGGAACTCTTGCGGCCGTGGCACCGCTTGCACGCGGTGCAACGAGACGATGGCTGCGGACATGGTCGGGTCCTCAGTTCAGCGTGCGAGCACGATCGCGTCGCCGGGGTCGAAAGTCAGGCCGATCGCAGCCCCGGCCGCGGGCGGTGCTGCAGCGTCGGCATCGCCGAACACCAGCAGCTCGCCCCACGGCGTGTTGACCAGCACCTCGATGTGGCTGCCCAGGTAGTCGGCGCGCTTGCAGGTGCCGTTGAGCGCCGCACCATCGGCGGCCACCAGGCGCAGACGGTGCGGTCGCAGCGCCAGCGAGACCGGGCCGGCGTCGATGCCGTCGGCGTGCACAGCTAACGTCACGCCGGCGGCGCTGAACTGCGCGGTCTCGCCGTGGCGCACCAGTTCGCCCTCGACCAGGTTGGCGTCGCCGATGAAGTCGGCCAGGAAATGGCTGGCCGGGTGGCGGTACAGGGTTTGCGGCGAACCCTGCTGGGCGATGCGGCCGCGGTCCATCACGATGATCTCGTCGGATACCGCCAGCGCTTCGGATTGATCGTGGGTGACGTAGAGCACCGTCAGCTGCAGCGACTGCTGCAACTCACGGATCTCCTGGCGCACGCGGCGGCGCAGCTTGGCGTCGAGGTTGGACAGCGGCTCGTCGAACAGCAGCACGGCAGGCTCGAGCACCAACGCTCGGGCGACTGCGACGCGCTGCTGTTGTCCACCTGAGAGCTCGCTGGGCAGGCGGTTTTCGAGCCCGGTCAGGCCGAGCATGCTCAGCTTGTCACGGGCCAGCTCGCGTGCCCGCGCCTTCTCGACGCTGGCCGAGATCGGGCCGTAGCAGACATTGTCCAGCACGCTCATGTGCGGGAACAGCGCGTACGACTGGAACACCAGGCTGACATTGCGCTCGCTGGCGGCGCGGTGGGTCACGTCCTCGCCGCCGATCAAGATGCGGCCGCCGCCCGCCGTCTCCAGCCCCGCGGCCATGCGCAAGATGGTGGTCTTGCCGCAGCCCGAAGGCCCGAGCAGGGTGACCAGCGTGCCGGGCTCGATCGTGAACGAAACATCGTCGACGGCGGCCACCTTGCCGTAATGCTTGCTGACGCGGTCGAAGGTGACGCCGCCGGCGGTGAGGCTCATCTAAGCTCCGGTCACGGTGAGAGGTTGTTGTCGTTCGCGTCGCCCGAGCGTGGCCACGCCGGCAAAACGCTGCACCAGCAGCAGCACGACGAGCATGAAGACCATCAAGACCATCGAGTAGGCGATGGCCAGCGAGTACTCGCCGGCCTCGACACGGCCGATGATGTAGACGGTGGCCAGGTTGTACTTGGCCGTGGCCAGAAAAATGACGGCGCTGACCGCGGTCATGGCGTGGGTGAACGAGAACACCAGCGTGGCGACGATCGCTGGCTTGAGCAGCGGCAGCACGATCTGGGTCAGCGTGCGCCAGGTCGAGGCGCGCAGGGTCGACGAGGCTTCGTCGAGCGACTTGTCGATCTGCGCCAGTGCCGCGATGCCCGCGCGCACGCCGACCGGCATGTTGCGGAAGACGAAACAAAAGACCAGGATCGCCAGCCCGCCGGTCAGCTCCATCGGCGCCACGTTGAAGGCCACGATATAGGCCACGCCGATCACCGTGCCAGGCACCGCGAAGCTGACCATGGTCAGGAACTCGAACGCCCGCCGGCCGGCGAACTGGTGCCGCGTGATCACATAGGCCGACAAGAGGCCGACCGCGGCGGTCAGCGGCGCGGCCACCGCGGCGACTTCGATGGTGGTGAAGAAGCTGTCCCACGCCGAGCCGGTGAAGCGCGGGGTCAGGCCGTTCCATTCGATGCCGAAACCCGCGACCAGGTGCGACAGCGCCGGGGTCATGGCGCCGCGACCGATGTCCTGCACGAAGCCGCCGACGATGATCACGGCGTAGCAGGCCAGCGTGAATCCGATCCAGGCCATCGCGGTGCCGCTGCAGGCCCAGCGAAGGCCATCGGGCAGCACCGCAGGGATGCCCGAGTCGCCCTTGCCGCCGACGCTGACGTAGCTGGCGCGGCCCAGCCAGCGTTGCTGCAGCCAGAACGCAGCCAGCGTGAAGCCCAGCAGCACCACGGCCAGCGAGGCCGCACGACCCGGGTCATGCTGTGCGCCGGCGATGGCGAAGAAGATCTTGGTCGACAGCACTTCGTAGTTGCCGGCCAGCACGATCGGGTTGGCAAAGTCGGCCAGGCTCTCGACGAAGCCGAGCAGGAAGGCGTTGGCCAGCGCCGGCCTCAACAGCGGCCAGGTCACACTGCGAAAGACCCGTGCCCGCGATGCGCGCAGCGTCTGCGCGGCCTCTTCGAGTGTCGGGCTGATTGCCGCGATGGCGCCCGACAGGATCATGAAGGCGATTGGCGTGAACGACAGCACCTGCGCGATGGTCACCCCCGGCAGGCCATAGATCCAGCGCGTGCGCGGCATGCCAAAGGTGTCGGAGAGGAAGGTCGTGACCAGGCCGGTGCGGCCAAACAGCACCACCAGCGCCAGCGCGAGCACGAACGGCGGCGTGACGATCGGCAGCACCGACATCAGTTTGGCCACCGCCCCGAGACTGCGCGAGTTGCCACGCTGCACGGCCAGCGCCAGCACCAGCGCGAAGGCGGTGGAGAGGAAGCCGACGATGGTAGCCAGCAGCAGCGAGTTGATCGCCACGCCGCAGTTGGTGCCGCCGCCGAAGCAGCCCAGGCCCCAGATGTCGGGTGCGGTCAATCGGGTCCAGGCCAGACCGGGGGCAAAGGCGCCCGCACTGTCGCGCAGCGCGGCAATCAGTGCCCGCCCCACCGGATAAAAGATGAACAGCAACAACAGGCCGCCGATCACGACCACGATCGTGGCCACGGTGATGTCGCCGCCGAAGCGCCCGCGGCGCGCGAGGCTGCGGGCCAGCAACAACGTGAGCGCAGTCAACACCACGGTGGCGCCCAGGCCGAACGACGACCCGCCGACGCCAACCGCAAACGCGGCCGTGAAGGCCCAGCCCAGCGCCAACGCCGCCGTTGCCGCCAGCGCTGCATAGCGGGCGCGCCATGCGAACGCCAACGCGAGCAGCGTCGCTGCCAGCAACGGCGCATGCATCGTGGCCGCGCCGCCAAGCGCCAGACTCAGTGCAGTGGCGCCTTGCCCGGCAAACCAGGGTAGGAACAGCGCTGCTGCAAGCGCCGCAACGGCCAGCCCGACGGTCCAGCGGTCGTGCGGCGCCGCGAGCGGCAGGGCCTGAGCCGTCATCGCGCCTGAGATGACAGCCCCAAGCTCACTTCGTTCGCGCCCCCCAAGGGGGGCTCAGGCCGCTTGGGAGCGGCCCGGCGCGGGCCTGAGCCCGCGCAGGGCGTCTTGTTGGGGGCAGCCTTAGCGCTCACTTGGGCAGCGTCGAGACCTCGGCGTCCCACTTGGTCAGCAGGCGCTTGCGCTCAGCCGATGAGCCGTACTTGACGAAGTCGTAGTCGATCAGCTTGATGTCGCCGAGCTTGGGCGCCGCCGCGGGCACGGGTGCCTTCATGTTCGATGGCACCTGGTAGCTCACCTTGTGCGCAGAGCCGACCGCCTGGCCTTCGATCGACAGGGCCCAGTCGTACCACTTGCGGGCGTTGGCCAGGTTCTTGGCGCCCTTGATGATGCTCATCGAGCCGATCTCGTAGCCGGTGCCTTCGCAGGGCGAGACGATCTTCACCGGCGCACCGTTGACCGCCTGGGTGACGGCGTCATGCTGAAAGGTGATGCCGATCAGCGACTCGCCCGTGGCCGCTGCTCGCGCCGGCGCCGCACCGCTCTTGGTGTACTGGTTGACGTTCTTGTGCATCGCCTTGAGGAAGTCGAACGCCTTCTGCTCGCCCATCAACTGCACGAGCGTGGCCAGCATCGTGTACGAGGTGCCCGAAGAGTTCGGGTTGGCCACCTGCACGTCGTCCTTGTAAATGGGCTTGGCCAGGTCGGCCCAGCACTTGGGCTCGGCCAGCTTGCGCTTGGCCAACTCTGCCGTGTTGAAG
>JANMSS010000343.1:0-4443 GCA_031389585.1 Burkholderiales bacterium
CAGCCGTTCGACGTTCTCGAGCACGACGATGGCGTCGTCGACGACGATGCCGATCGACAGCACCATCGCAAACAGGGTCAGCGTGTTGATCGAGAAGCCGAGCAGGTACAGGCCGGCGAAGGTGCCGATCAGCGACACCGGGACCGCCAGCATCGGGATCAGGGTGGCGCGCCAGGTCTGCAGGAACACGAACACGACCGCCAGCACGATCAACGCCGCCTCGACGATCGTCGTCAACACCTCCTTGATCGAGGCCGAGACGAACAGCGTGGTGTCGTAGGGAATCAGGTAGTCGACGCCGGGCGGAAAGCGGTCGCGCTTCAACTCGACCATCTTGGCCCGCACGGCCTCGCCGACATCGAGCGCGTTCGCGCCCGACGCCAGCAGCACCGCCAGCGCGATTGCCGGTTGGCCGTTGACGCTGTTGCTGGCGTCGTAGCTCTGCGCGCCGAGTTCGACGCGGGCCACGTCCTTCACGCGCAGCACGCCCCTCGGGCCGGCCGATCGCAAGACAATGTCGCCGAAGGCCTCAGGTTCGACCAGGCGCCCGCGCGCAGTCACGGTGAATTCGAGCTGCTGGCCTGGCAGCGACGGCGCAGCGCCGATCTTGCCGGCGGCAAACTGCGCGTTCTGCGAGTTCACGGCGGCGGCCACGTCGGCCGGCGTCACACCCAGCGCGGCCATGCGATCGGGCTGCAGCCACAGGCGCATCGAGTAGTCGCGCGCGCCGAAGACGAACACATCGGCCGCGCCCGGCACGCGTTTCAAGTCGTCGACGATGTTCTGCGTCGAGTAGTTCGACAGGAACAGCGTGTCGCGCGACAGGTCGGGCGAGTTGACCGCCACGACGAGCAGGAAGTTGTTCGATCGCTTGGCCACCTGCACGCCGTTGCGCCGTACTTCGTCAGGCAGGCGTGGTGTCGCCAACTGCACCCGGTTGTTGACGTTGAAGGTCGCCTTGTCGATGTCGGTGCCGACGTCGAAGGTGGCGGTGATCGTCGTCTGGCCGTTGGAGGCCGAACTCGAGTTGAAGTACAGCAGGTTCTCGATCCCCGAGAGCTGCTCTTCGATCGGCGCGGCCACGGTGCGCGCCAGCGTTTCGGCCGATGCGCCGGGGTAGGTCGCCGTGATCGTCACGGTCGGCGGCGCGATCTCGGGATACTGCGCGACCGGCAGCGCGCGCGCCGACACCAGGCCGGCGAGCACGATGATGATGGCCAGCACGGTGGCGAACACCGGCCGCTCGATGAAGAAGCGCGAAAACATGGCGGCGCGCGCTCAGTTCGCGGGCTTGGAGGCCGCTGCCGACGCCGCTGCGGGCGGCGGAGCTGCAGCGACCTGCACCGGCGCCCCCGGGCGCAGCTTCATCAGGTTGTTGGTGATGACCTTGTCGCCGGCCTCGACGCCGCCACGAATGATCCAGTCGGTGCCCAGCCATGAGCCGGTCTGCACCGGTTTGGCCAGGGCCTTGCCCTCGGGCCCGATGACCCAGACGAAGCGGCCTTGCTCGCCGCTCATCACGGCCGACTGCGGCACCAGGAAGCCTTGCTGCTCGCCTGCGGTGATCTGCACACGGACAAACTGTCCGGGCAGCCATTGGCCCGCCGGGTTGGGCAGCTCCGCGCGCATCTGTACCGTGCCCAGCCGTGGGTCGATCATTGAAGCCGCATAGTCCAGCCGGCCGGTCTCTTTGGAGGGCAGGCCGTCGGCGCCGAGCAGGTGAACCTCCTTGCCGCCGCCGCGCCGCAGTTGCGCGGCTTCGTCCTGGGCCAGCGCAAAGCGAACGCGCAGGGGATGCGTCTGCACGATCGTCGTCAGCAATCCGCCGTCGGCCGCGGCAGGCGACACCAGTGCCCCTTCGTTGTGCTGGGAGCGCTGCACGATGCCGGCGATCGGCGCGGTGACCTGTGCGTAGCCGACGCTGAGCTGCGCCTCGCGTTGCTGCGCACGCGCGGCCAGCAGCGCCGCCTCTGCCGTCTTGACCGTGCTGGCGGCGTCGTCAGCCTCGCGCTGGCTGATGGCCCGCTCCTTGACCAGCGAGGCCAGGCGGCCGTTCTCGCGCCGGGCCTGCTCCAGGCGGGACTCCTGCTGCGCCACCGCAGCGTGTGCCGCCTCAAGTGCGATCTCGTAAGGCGCGCGCTCGATCTGGTAAAGGGTTGCGCCTGCGCGCACCGGGCTGCCTTCACGGAACAACTGCTTTTGCAGTACACCACCGACGCGTGCGCGAACGTCAACCTCACGCAACCCTTCGAGCGTGCCGACCGCCTCTACGGTCAAAGGCACCTTCTGCAATTTGATTTCGACGACCGTCACCGGCATCGCCGGCGGCGGCCCGCCGGCACCGGGGCCGCCCGGGCCACCGCCCTGTGCGGGAGCGCGGTTGCAGGCGGCCAGCGCCATGAGTGCCATCAGTGGCAGTGCCAACAACGCACGGCTGCGCGTTGCCTTTGTCAAGATCGATTTCAATGCAGGCTCCCTGATTCGCTTCGCGATCTGCGTGTGACCGGCGAGCGTCTTGGTGGTCAGTAGACACGCAGCATAGCGACGATTCGTGATCCCCGCTGCCGGCGCCGCGCCTCAGCCGGCACCCGCCAGATCGAACAGGCGCGTCGCCTCGAAGTCAAGCACTTCGATCGCGCACTTGAGCCCACCTGTCCATCACCTTGGGGATGGGCTCGCCGGCCATCTTGATCTTGATTGCGTTGGGTCAGGCGCGCAGCGGACAATTGCACCGGTAGCGTCACAACGGCCTGAAACTATTTTCGGGCAGTGAGACGTTGAGAGGCGCGCATGCTCGAGTCGAGGCCCGCTGTTCGCTGGAAGCGGATCACCGCTGGCAGTCTGGTGGTCGCCCTGTTGGCCGGTTGCTCATCAGCACCGCGCAAGTTCACGCCACGCCTGGCTGAGCAACCGGGCGACACGTCAGCCTTCAAGCGGGCCGACGGCAGCTGCAAGGATCAGGTGGCGGCCGGCAAGCGCGAGCAGTTTGAGCACGACCGCGGCACTTCGGCAGGCGTCGGTACGGCTGTTGGTGTGGGCATTGCGGCGGCTTCGGTTGCTGGCACAGGCACCAGCATGGTTGCCGCCGCTGCGGCCGGCACGGCGGCTGCAGCCTCGTTGCTGATCTTCGCCCCGATTGCCATCTTTGCGACCTCGCGCTACATCCGCTCAGGCAAGGAGGCTGAGATCAAGCAAGCCATGACCACTTGCCTTGCTGACAACGGTTACGCGGTGAGTGAATGGCAGCTTGCACCGGAGGAGTGACACGCGGGCAACCGCTATCACGATCGACTTGACGAAGCCGCAGACTGCAACTCGGCGCTGGCTTGTCAGGAGACGCCAGTCGACTCCGCGCGCCGCCTGAACAGGCCCAACAAGGGCTTGACGCTGAAGCCGTGCAACAGGATCGAGAGCGCCACCACGATCAGCGTCATCTGCACCAGCTGCAAGGCCAGCGGCTCGGGAAGTCCGCGCTGAATGGCGTACATCAGATAGTACAGAGAGCCGATGCCACGCACGCCGAACCACGCGGTCATGCCTTGTATCTGCAACGGCGTGCGCTGGCCCCACAGGCCGACAAAGACGCTGAGCGGGCGCGCGAGGACAAACAGGAACAGTGCCAGTGCCACCGCTTCCCAGTTCCACGAGCTGAGGAACAGCGAGCCGCCGACCAGCAGCACCAAGACCACTTCCGAAAGCCTTTCCAGGTGTTCCTTGAATACCAGCGAGCCTTCGCTGACCATGGCCGGCGCCGGGTCAACAGTGTCCGGGTCGCTGCGTGCCGCTGCGGCGGTTTGGGCCGAGGATGAATCGCTTGGTTGCAGCGCCGCCTTGGCTTGCTTCATCTCGGTCTGGCGCAGGGCGACGGCGGCAAAGAACACGGCCAGGAAACCCCACGCGCCGACTGCGACTGACAGCCCGTAAACCACGCCGATCAAGCCCAGGCCGAGAAAGTCGTCCATCAAATCATGTTTGTGCGGTGGGCGGCGCAGCACGCCGACCCCATGCGCCAGTGCAGCACCGGCAGCGACACCGATGGCGATGCCGGCCAGCGTGGCCCACAACACGTCCGTCAGCACCCAGCGCAGGCCTGAGTCACCCAATTCATGCAGGCCCAGCAGCCCCATGCCCAGGACGACGAACGGAAAAGCACTGCCATCGTTCAGACCGGCTTCACAGGTCAACTTGAAACGCAATTGGTCGCGGTCGCCAGGGTGGCGGCTTTGCACGTCGGTGGCCAGCACCGGGTCGGTCGGTGCAACAATCGCGCCCAGCAACACGGCAGCACCCAGGGGCAACCCCAGCACCCAATGTGCGAAGGCGGCAACCAGGCCGACGGTGATGCCCATCGACACCGTGGCCAGCAGGATCGGCGCACGCCAGCGCGAGAAACTGAAAGGCACCGGCATCTTGACGCCGGCCGAAAACAACGAGATCAGGACC
>JANMSS010000200.1:0-7628 GCA_031389585.1 Burkholderiales bacterium
CGCATCACGCGTTCAGGCATGTTGGTAAGGATAGCTGACCAGCGTAGCCAGAACAAGTCGATTCCACTGCGAAGAAGTCCGAACTATCCTTACCAGCACAACGCACCCCAGGAGCCCCTCATGAACAGCCGCAGCCTGCCCCGCCCGATTCCCCTGCAACGCCCGCCGGCCCAGCGCTGGCTCGACACCACGATCGATCGAATGCATGCGCTGCACGCCCGCTGGCGGGCGTACCGCGCCGCCCGCGCCGAAATCCGCCTCGGCGAACTGGCCGAACGCGAACTGGCGCAGTTGAGCCCAAGCACGCTGCAAGACATCGGCGCGCCGCAAGGCCTGGTGGGCCAGCGACGCTGGCAAGAGGACGAGGAGGCGGCACGGGTGGCGCGCGTCCTCAACCTGCGCTGGTAAGGCGCGTCTGGCCCGGAAGTGGCGGCGATAGTCGGCGCTTTTCAGGGGCGCCGCGGCGCGGTCCCGCTGCTAGACTGAATTCCACCTTGAGCGAACCCACGCCTCCCGCTGAACCGACTGCGCCACACGCAGCCGCGGCGGGGGCCATGCTCAAACTCGAACCGGCGCTGTCGCTGTTGCGCCAATCCGGCCACGAGCCGCCGCCAGGTGAGACCGGCAGTGCTGCCTGGTTGCAGGGCTTGATCGACGCGCTGTGCGAGCTGTCCAGCCGCGATGCGTTGACCGGGCTGGCCAACCGGCGCCACTTCGAAATGGTGTTGGCGCGCGAGATCGACCGCGTGGCGCGCGCGGGCGAGCCGGCGCTGCTGCTCATTCTGGACATCGATTATTTCAAGCGCGTGAACGACAGCCACGGCCATGCCGCCGGCGATCTGGTGTTGAAGGCCGTCTCCGACGCCTTGCTCGAATGCGTGCGGCCGATGGACACCGTGGCGCGCATCGGCGGCGAAGAATTCGCCATCGTGCTGCCGAATTGCCCGCCGGCCTTCGGCCCGACTGTGGCTGAGCGTGTGCGCACCCGCGTCGAGCGCCGGCCCGTGGCGATCGGGCTCTCCCAGCAGATCTCGGTCACGGTGAGCCTGGGCGGTGCCTTCGCACCGCAGTGGGTGCGCTCGACGCTGAGCTTGTGGCTCGAGCGTGCCGACCTGCAGCTCTACAACGCCAAGACCGGCGGCCGCAATCGCGCGGCATTCGAGCCGGCCGTCGTGTCGATGGTCAGCGCTGAAGAAAAGGGCCTGCTGTTCAGCCACTCGCAGTTCTCCGAACTGGATGATCTGGACGATTCGAGAGATACCCCCGCATGAGTGACGCCCCATCCCCCCGCCGGCCCTCGGCGCGCATTACCGCCATCACCAGCGGCAAGGGCGGCGTGGGCAAGACCTTTGTCTCGGCGAACCTGGCCGCGGCGCTGGCACGGCGCGGCGAACGGGTCCTGGTGCTCGACGCTGACCTCGGTCTGGCCAATCTCGACGTGGTGCTCAACCTGGTACCCAAGATCACACTGCACGATGTCTTCACCGGCAAGCACCGGCTCGAAGATGCCATCGTGCCGGTGGCCGGCGGTTTCTCGGTATTGCTGGCCGGCTCGGGCATGGTCGAGTACTCGCGCCTCACGCCCGAGGTGCGTGATCAGTTGCTGGCGACCATCGAGGCCGTCAAGCCGAGATTCGATCGCGTCCTGCTCGACACCGGGGCGGGCATCTCCGACGTGGTCCTGTACACGATCTCGCTGGCCGACGACGTGCTGGTGGTGACCACGCCCGAGCCGACCGCGCTGACGGACGCCTACGCGACCATCAAGGTGCTGGCCACCACGCAGGGTCGGCGCGCCGTGCAGCTGGCCGTCAACCA
The DNA here is from genome assembly GCA_031389585.1 of Burkholderiales bacterium. Taxonomy (GTDB): domain Bacteria; phylum Pseudomonadota; class Gammaproteobacteria; order Burkholderiales; family Burkholderiaceae_C; genus CADEEN01. The sequence continues at coordinate 1,819 of JANMSS010000200.1, forward strand.
GGTCCTCAAGGCCGGCGAAGGCCGCACCATCCGCGCCCAGTTGCAGCAGGTCATCGATCGCTACGTCAGCCCGGGCCTGGATGGCCCCGTCAAGCTCGAGTACCTTGGCGAGGTGCCGGTCGATCTGGCGGTGCGCGAGTCAGTGCAACGGCGTCAGCTGCTGCTTGAACTCTTTCCGGGCGCGCCGGCCGCGCAGGCGATATTGGCCCTGGCCGCGCGCGTGGCGCCGTGAGTCAGCCAGTCGCGGCTTTCGCGCTGCTTGGCGGCGAGCCGGCAGTGCGTGAACTGGTCGACCGCTTCTATGGCCTGATGGACTTGGAACCCGCCTACGCCGGCATCCGCCGCCTGCACCCCGGCACGCTCGAGGGCTCGCGCGACAAGCTGCATTGGTTTCTATGTGGCTGGCTTGGCGGCCCCGATCTGTACCAGCAGCGTTTTGGCCACCCCCGACAGCGCGCGCGGCACCTGCCCTACGAGATCGACATCGCCGAGCGCGACCAGTGGTTGGCTTGCATGAAGCAGGCGATGGACGGGCGTGGCGTCGAAGCCGGACTCGCCGACCGGCTGCACGCCGCGTTCTTCAACACCGCTGACTGGATGCGCAACCGCGACGCTTAGGCTTGCCGGCCGCGTTGCTGCGCAAGGTCTCAGCCGACCCGGCGGCGACGGCGCGCCACAAAGGCCACGGCGCCCAGGCCAGCCAACATCAGGGCATAGGTCTGCGGCTCCGGAACCGGCGACACGGGGGTTGCCCTCATCACGTTGATGATGTTGTAGTCGGACTGGTTGGTGCAGCCGCCCGACCCACACAGACCGCCGCTAAAGCCCTGCGATGCCGCGAACGTGATGCTGTTGACCAGCAGATTGCCGAAGGGGTTTGTCACCATCACTGCACCACCCTGGCCGAGTTGCGTGCCTGCACCGGCGATGTAGTTGAAGCTGCCGAGGAGAGTCGCGCCAAGGGACCAATTGGCCACGTTTTCCGTGCCGGCGGTTCGAAGCGTGTAGGTCTGGTTGCCGTTGACGGTGATGCTCGCGGCTTCGCGAACATCGTTGTACTCGGGGCCGTTGAAGAGCAGACCGAGCGTGAAGCTCGCAATCGACGTCGGTGCGGCCAGGCTCAGGGTGATCGACTCACTGGCGCCATTGCGCCAGTCGATTTCGCCGTTGGTCATGCCCTGCACGCCGACGCCCGTGAACCCGTCCTGTGTGCGCTGGTCCAGGTCAGGCGACGTGTCCCATGGCGAGTAGGCGCGCACGCTGAACGAGACGTTTTGCGAGGGGTTGTAGTAGTCGTTGCGAATGTCGGTGCCGCTGATCGATTGCGCTTGCGCCAACCCGGTCAGCAAAGCGCAGACCGGCGCGCCCCACAGCTTCACTGAATTCATCGTCATGCTCCTGGCTGAACTCTTCAGCTCGAGCATTGCCCAAGCGATGCAGTGAGGATACCGAGCGAAGTCGCACTGCCGCGGGCGCACCCCCGGCACGCGGGGCGAATCCGGTCCCCGCAAACGCGGGGTCAGCGGCCTGCCAACAACACCAGCAGTGCGCCATGCCCGCCGTCGGCGGCACTGGCCTGCGTAAAGGCAATGACCTGACTCTTTTGCACCAGCCAGCGCTTGACCTTGTCCTTGAGCACGGGTTCGCGCCCTGGCGAGCCATGGCCCTTGCCATGCACGATGCGCACGCAGCGCAACCCGTCGCGCTCGGCCTCTCGAATGAACGCAGCCAGCGCATCGCGTGCGCCGTCGCGACGCAGGCCATGCAGATCAAGATGGCGCTGAATCGTCCATTGGCCTCGGCGCAGACGCGCCAGCACATCGGGGCCGACGCCCTCGCGGCGAAAGCTCAGGCTCGCATCGGTTTCCAAAAGGCTGCTCAGGTCGAGCTCGTCGGACAGCGTCGAGGCCAGCGCCTGGGCTTCGTCGCGCAGGCGCTGGCGCGGCTCGGGTTCCACCGGCGGGCGCTGCAGATCCGCGCGCTGGTCAATTGCGAGCGGCGTCACTGCGCCGGCACTTAGGCGAAAGCGGTCGCGTTCGCGCTGTTCAGCCGCCGCCGCCTGCGCCTTGGCATCTCGACGAAGTGCGTCTTCCCGCGCTGTGCGCGCAAGGCTCGTTCTGACCGCGGCCAGGCGCGCCAGGGCATCGGGCTTCATGTCATAGCAGCCCGCGCTCGGCGAACGACAGTACGCTGCCTGCGCCGACCACCAGATGGTCGAGCACGCGCACGTCCACTAGCTGCAGCGCCGCGCGCACGGCCTGCGTGACCAGTTCATCAGCGCGTGAAGGTTCGGCGACACCGCTGGGGTGGTTGTGGGCCAGCACCACGGCTGCAGCATTCAACGCCAGCGCACGCTTGACGATTTCGCGCGGGTGCACGCTGGTGTGCGCCAGCGTGCCATGGAACATCACCTCGAAGGCGAGCAAGCGCTGTTGCGTATCGAGGAACAGCACCGCAAACGCCTCGTGGGCCAGCGGACGCAGGTGCAACGCCAGGAAGTCCTTGACGCGCTGCGGTGAATCGAACAACGGCTGCTCGGCCAGCTGCTGGGCCAGCACGCGACGGGCGATCTCAAGCACCGCGGCGACCTCGGCCCGCTTGGCCGGGCCCAGGCCCTTGACCTCGCTGAGCCTGTGCGCATCGGAGTGCAGCAATCCGGCCAGGCCGCCAAAGCGGTCGAGCAGCAACTGCGCCAGTTGCAGCACGCCCTGGCCCGGCAGACCGGTGCGCAGCAGCAGCGCCAGTAACTCGGCATCGGCCAGCGCGCCGGGGCCGCGGGCGAGCAATTTCTCGCGGGGCCGTGCGTTGGCGGGCAGGTGCTGCAGGGTGTTCATGGGCATCCCCGTAAAATCGCGGTCAGTCTATCGCCGACCCATGACCCCGTGACCGCAATCCACTCGGGCTCGTTCCTGACCCTGCATTACCGCCTGGCCGGCCCGGATGGCGCGGCCGTGGTCGACACCTTCGGCGGCCCGCCGGCGACCTTGTCGCTGGGTAATGGCGAGCTTGCACCGGCCATGGAGGCGCGGCTGATCGGCCTGCGCGAGGGCGCGCGGCAGAGTTTCGAGTTGACTGCCGGCGAAGCCTTTGGCGCACGCAATCCTGAGATGCTGCAGCGCGTGAAGCTGGCGCTGCTGCACGAGCTGGGCGATCCCGATGCGCAATACGGTGTCGGGGACGTGGTGCAGTTCCCCACGCCCGACGGCCGCAGCACGTATGCCGGCGTCGTGCGCGAGCTGGGCAGCGACTGGCTGCTGTTCGACTTCAACCACCCGTTGGCCGGTCAGCCGGTGCGGCTCGATGTTCACGTGATTGGAGTGTTGTAGGTGCTCGAAGAAGTTGTCCTGGCCAAGCCGCGTGGTTTCTGCGCCGGCGTCGATCGTGCGATCGAAATCGTCGAGCGCGCACTGCTGAAATGCGGCGCACCGATCTACGTGCGCCACGAGATCGTGCACAACACCTATGTCGTTGACGACCTCAAGGCCAAGGGCGCGATCTTCATCGAGGACTTGGCGGAAGTGCCGCCGGGCGCCACGCTGGTGTTCAGCGCGCATGGCGTGAGCCAGGCCGTGCGCCGCGAGGCGGCCGCGCGCGGCTTCGCGGTCTTCGACGCCACCTGCCCGCTGGTCAGCAAGGTGCATGTCGAGGTCGCCAAGCTGCACAAGGAAGGCTACGAGTTCCTGATGATTGGCCACAAGGGTCACCCCGAGGTCGAAGGCACGATGGGCCAGCTCTACGACGGCATCTACCTGGTCGAGGACGTCGCCGACGTGGCCGCTGCCCCGGTGAAGAACCCGGACCGCTTGGCGGTGGTGACCCAGACCACCTTGTCGGTCGACGACACGGCGGACATCCTGGCCGCGGTCAAGCGGCGCTTTCCCAACGTGCGCCAGCCCAAGCACCAGGACATCTGCTACGCCACGCAGAACCGCCAGGACGCCGTCAAGGTGCTGAGCCCGCAGGTCGACGTGGTCATCGTCGTCGGCAGCCCGACCAGCAGCAACAGCACCCGCCTGCGCGAACTGGCCGAGCGCCTGGGCAGGGCGGCCTACATGGTCGACAGCGCCGACGCCTTGCAGGCCCATTGGTTCGAGGGCAGCACGCGTGTGGGCCTCACCGCCGGCGCGTCGGCGCCCGACATCCTGGTGCAGCAGGTGATCGCGCGACTGCGGGAACTCGGCGCCGTGGCAGTGCGCCATCTCGAGGGCGTCGACGAAACCGTGCACTTTCCTCTGCCCAAGGGGCTGGGCGACAGGTCGATGGCCGAGGTCGCTGCGGCGCGATCTCCGAGCTGACGCCGGGCGCTGCCGCCTTGCGAGCGCCCGCCTCCCGCCTCGACCGGTAAGCCCTGATCCGAAAGACATTCAACATGCTCGACATCAACCAGCTGCGGCGAGACCTAGACGGGGTGATCGCCAAGCTCGAGAGCCGCAAGACGCCGCAGGTGTTTCTCGACCGCGAACGGTTCGTCGCGCTCGAAGCCGAACGCAAGCGCATCCAGGTTCGCACCGAAGAGCTGCAGGCCCAGCGCAACAGCCTGTCCAAACAGATCGGCCAGCTGAAGGCCAAGGGCCAGGATGTGGCGGCCGTGATGGCGCAGGTGGCCGGTCTCGGCGACGAACTCGCTGCCTCGGCCGCGCGCAACGAAGGCCTGCAAGCCGAAATCAATGCGCTGCTGATGGGCCTGCCCAACCTGCCGCACGACAGCGTGCCGGTCGGCGCCGACGAGGGTGCCAACGTCGAGGTGCGCCGCTGGGGCAGCCCGCGCGCCTTCGACTTTGCGGTCAAGGACCATGTCGACCTGGGCGCGCCGCTGGGCCTGGACTTCGACACCGGCGCCAAGCTCTCAGGCGCGCGCTTCACCTTCCTGCGCGGCATGGCGGCGCGGTTGCACCGCGCGTTGGCGCAGTTCATGCTCGACGTGCAAACCGAAGAGCATGGCTACACCGAGTGCTACACGCCGTACATCGTCAACCGTGAAATTCTCGAAGGCACCGGCCAGCTGCCGAAATTCAAAGACGACATGTTCTGGGTGCTACGGGGTGGCGACGAGCAGCGCGAAGAGCAGTACCTGATCTCGACCAGCGAGATCTCACTGACCAACAGCGTGCGTGAGCAGATCCTCGATGCGGCGGCACTGCCGATCAAGCTCACCGCGCACAGCCCGTGCTTCCGCTCTGAGGCTGGCAGCGCCGGGCGCGACACGCGCGGCATGATCCGCCAGCACCAGTTCGACAAGGTCGAGATGGTGCAGATCACGCAGCCCGAGCACAGCTATGAGGCGCTCGAAGAAATGGTCGGCCACGCCGAAGCCATTCTGCAAAAGCTCGAGCTGCCGTACCGCGTCGTGCTGCTGTCCACCGGCGACATGGGCTTTGGCGCCACCAAGACCTATGACCTCGAAGTCTGGCTGCCGGCACAGAACGCCTACCGCGAGATCAGTTCGTGCTCCAACTGCGAGGCCTTTCAGGCCCGGCGCATGCAGGCCCGCTATCGCAATGCCCAGGGCAAGACCGAACTCGTGCACACCCTCAATGGCTCGGGCCTGGCGGTCGGCCGCACGCTGGTGGCGCTGCTGGAGAACCACCAACAGGCCGACGGCAGCATCGCCGTGCCCGCCGCGCTGCGCCCCTACCTCGGCGACCTCGAGGTGCTGCGGCCGTGAGCGACGAAAGCGCCACGATCGCACTCGCCGAGCGCCTGCTCGCGGCGCTTGATCGCAACGCGTGCATCGAACTGCCCTCGACGCAGCCCGGCGGCCTGCCGCTCGACCAGGCCTACGCGGTCGCGCAGCGCCTGGCGCAATTGCG
>JANMSS010000203.1:0-12504 GCA_031389585.1 Burkholderiales bacterium
TCCATGAAGGCGTACATCGGGTCGGCGAAGTAGGAGTAGGTGCACTCCTTCTTGTCGAGCACGATCTGGTCCATCTTGTCGTCGGCCTTGAACACCAGCTCGGCGCCGGTGCCGTTGAGCAGGCTCTTCATCTTCATGCGCACGGTGGCCGAATTGCGGCCGCCGCGGCTGTACTCGGTCTTGAGCACGACCATCGGGTCACGGCCCTGCATGATGACGTTGCCGGCGCGGATTTCCTGTGCGATCTTCATGGTGTCCAGAGGTAGGGGAAGTAGGGCGCACCAGGGGCAATCGTTCGCCTTGTGCAAAGCCTGCAATTCTACCGTTTTGCGGCGACGAAGCCCAACAGCTGGCTGCTGAGGTCGTTCTGCTCGGCCAGTTGCCGACGCCACGCCCGGCACAGGGTGCGCCAGTCGGCCGCATTGGGCAGGGTCGCTGGCCAAGGGCCCAGGCCGTTCCAGGCCCGCCACAACTGGCTCACTTCAGCTGCCAGCGCGGGCGTGCTGCCAGCCGTCAGACGCTCGAGCAAGGCATTGAGCTTGTCGGCGTGGGCGCCATCGACCTGGGCGTAGATCTGCCAGACGAACGGCGCGCCGGCCCACATCGCGCGCACGATGGAGTCTTCGCCGCGGGCGAAGTTGAGGTCGCAGGCGCGCAGCAGGCGGTCGTAGCCGGGTTGGTCGAACCAGGGCAGGGCATGGGCCCGCAGGTGGCGGCCGCGTCGCTGTTGGCTGTCGAACAGCGCCAGCGCAGGCGCCTGCGCTGCACCGGCGGCCCGCAGCAGCAGCGTCGGTTCGCTGTCGAGCAGGTCGAGCAGCGCTTCGACCGGTGCGTCGGCGTAGGCGAACAGGCTGACCAGGCGTTCGCCCGCGCGTACCGGCATGCCCTGGGCCGCCAGCCAACCCTCGTCTGCGGCAGCCAGCGCATGGGCCTCGCGCAGCAAGCCGCCGGTCGCTGGCGTGAAGCCGGGATAGAAGAACGACTTCGTCAGGCCCGCGCCCGGGCCCTGCGACTGTGGCGACGGCAGACCATGGCAGCGTTCGACATAGGCCTGGGCGCTCAGGTACTCCAGGTTGATCCAAAGCGGCGCGGGTCGCTGCGCAGCCATGCGCTCGATGAAGGCCGGCGGCGGGTCGCAACCAAAGGCCTCGATCACGACCTCACCCGGCTCGAAGCACGGCAGCGGATCGACCCAGCGGATCACGGTGACGCCGCGCATGCCATTCGGGGCCATCCAGGCCAGTGCCAGCGGGTCGTCGACCCACAGCCGCACCGTTTCGCCGCGCGCCGCCAGGTCGGCAGAGAGGCGCCAGCTCACGCCCAGGTCGCCGTGGTAGTCGATGACGCGGCAAAAGATGTCCCAGCGCATTGGCCCATTATCGACACCGATAATTGGCCTGCATGACGGACCCTGCGCAGGCCACCGATCCCAACGCCGCCCGCAGCCACCTGCTGGCGGAGGTGGCTGCATTGCCGCCGCGCCCGGGCGTGTATCGCTACTTCGACGAGGCCGGCGCCGTGCTCTATGTGGGCAAGGCGCTCAACCTCAAAAAGCGCGTGTCGAGCTACTTCCAGAAGAACCATGCCGGCACCCGCATCGGCCTGATGGTCGAACGCATCGCGCGCGTCGAAACAACCGTCGTGCGCAGCGAAGCCGAGGCACTGCTGCTCGAGAACAACCTGATCAAGGCGCTCAACCCGCGCTTCAACATTCTCTTTCGCGACGACAAGAGCTACCCGTACCTGAAGCTGGTGTCCGGGGCGTTCCCCCGGCTGGCCTACTACCGCGGCGCGGTCGACCGCAAGCACCGCTATTTCGGCCCCTACCCGAGTGCTTGGGCGGTGAAGGATTCGATCCAGCTGATCCAGAAGGTGTTTCGCCTGCGCACCTGCGAAGACTCGGTGTTTGGCCACCGCTCGCGTCCCTGCCTGCTGTACCAGATCCGCCGCTGCACCGGGCCCTGCGTGGGCCTGATCTCGGGCGCTGACTACGCCCGCGACGTGGCCGACACCGAGCGCTTCCTGCGCGGCGACACGCAGGTCGTGCTGGACGATTTGCAGCAGCGCATGCTGGCCCATTCCGAGCGGCTCGAGTTCGAGCAGGCGGCTGAGTTGCGCAACCAGATCGAATCGCTGGCGCGCGTGTTGCACCAGCAGGCCGTGGACGCGAGCAGCCTGGGCGCGATCGACAAGGATGTCGACATCCTGGCGGTCAAGGTGCAGGGCGGCCGCGCCTGCGTCAACCTGGCGATGGTGCGCGGAGGTCGGCACCTCGGCGACCGCGCCCATTTCCCGACCCACGTCGAGGATGCGGCCGCACTCGCCGAGGGCGTGGCGCCCGAAGTGCAGGTACTCGAAGCCTTCATCGCCCAGCATTACCTGGGCGGCTTCGTGCCGCCGCAATTGCTGACCAGCCATCCCGTCGATGCCGCCCTGCTCGATGCCGTGGCCGAGCACAGCGGCGTCAAGGTCACGGCCAGCCATCAGCCGCGCGAGCAGCGCCGCGCCTGGCTCGAAATGGCGATCAACGGGGCGCAGATCGCCTTGGCGCGCCTGCTCGCCGAAGAGGGCTCGCAGCGCGAGCGCACCCATGCGCTGGCCGAGGCGCTTGCGCTTGAAGCCGCCGACCTCGATACCTTGCGTATCGAGTGTTTCGACATCAGCCACACGGCGGGCGAGGCCACTCAGGCAAGCTGCGTGGTTTTCGAGAACCACCAGATGCAGAGTGCGCAGTACCGCCGCTACAACATCGCGGGCATCACCGGCGGCGACGACTACGCCGCGATGCGCCAGGTGTTGACGCGCCGCTACGCCAAGCTGGCCGAAGCCCTGGCGTCGGGCGAGGCGCTCACCAAGCTGCGCCTGCCCGACCAGGTGCGTGTCGATGGCGGCCGCGGCCAGGTATCGGTGGCGCGCGAAGTGTTTGCAGAACTCGGGCTGGACCTGTCGCTGATCGTCGGCGTCGAGAAAGGCGCGGGCCGCAAGGTCGGCCTCGAAGAGTTGGTCTTCGCCGATGGCCGTGACAAGGTCTATCTGGGTGCCGATTCAGCGGCGTTGATGTTGGTGGCGCAGATTCGCGACGAAGCCCACCGCTTCGCCATCACCGGCATGCGCGCCCGGCGCGCCAGCGTGCGCACCGGTGCCAGTCAACTTGAAGAGATAGCGGGCGTCGGCCCGAAAAAACGTGCCCGCCTGCTGCAACGCTTCGGCGGTGCGCGTGGGGTGGCCAATGCGAGCGTCGATGACCTGGCCAGCGTCGACGGCATCTCCAAACCGCTGGCCGAGGAAATCTACCGTGCGTTACGTTGACCACCCCCGCAGCGGCTTCGCCGCCTCCCCCTCAAGGGGGCAACGCTGGCCGACCGGCAGAGCCGGATCGGCGGCGTTCGCTTGGACGGTCCCGGCTGTCGCGGCCTTGGTCGCGCTGGCGGGCTGCACTTCGTCGCGATCGCCGGCTCCGCCCGCAACACCTTCTGCGTCGCAGGGTGCTCGGCCGGCGCCGCCAAAGTCCCTCACGCCCATCGCACGCGCCCGCAACTGGGAAGACTTCAAGGTACTGGCCGGGCGGCGCATGGTGGCCGCGAATCCGAACGGTACTTATCTCGATGGGCCGCCCGAGCCGCTGCTGGCGATTCCGGTGCTGGAAATCGAGCTCAATGGCGATGGCAGCGTGCACCGTATCAGCGTGCAGCGCCAGCCGTCCCAGGCCACCGACACCGTGCAACTGGCCATCGACGCGGTGCACCGCGGCGCGCCCTACGGTGACGTGTCGCATCTGTCGCGGCCATGGAAGTTCAGTGAGGTGTTTCTCTTCCGCGACGACCGTCGTTTCAAGCCGCGTGCGCTTGACTAGCCCGCGCCGGGCCGCCTCAAGCGGGTGACGCCTCCCCCGGGGGGCCGACGCCGCAGGCGTCTTGGGGGCTTATTCCAATGAGCGGCTACGATCACGCTATGTTCTTCAATCTGCCAACACTGCTGACCTGGGCCCGCATCGTCGCGATCCCGCTGGTGGTCGGCGTGTTCTACCTGCCGATCGACCCCGCGACGCAGAACCTGGTGGCCACCGTGCTGTTCGTGACCGTCGCCATCACCGACTGGGCCGATGGCTACCTGGCACGCAGGCTGAATCAGACTTCATCCTTCGGCGCCTTCCTCGACCCGGTGGCCGACAAGTTCCTGATCTGCGCCGCCCTGCTGATTCTGTTGCAGCTTGATCGCCTCGACGCCTTGATTGCCTTCGTCATCATCGGTCGAGAGATCGCGATATCGGCGCTGCGCGAATGGATGGCCCAGATCGGTGCCAGCCGCAGCGTCGCCGTGCATATGGTGGGCAAGGTCAAGACCGTGGTGCAGATGGTGGCGATTCCGTTCCTGCTGTTCCACGGCACGCTGTTCGGCGTGATCGACACCCAGTGGTGGGGCACCGGCCTGATCTGGCTCGCTGCCGTGCTGACGACTTGGTCGATGGTCTATTACCTGCAGAAGGCGTTGCCGGAGATCCGTGCCAAGGCCCGATGATCGCGCAGCGCTGTGGCTGGCGCTGCCGGCCGTCTTCGTGCTGATCTGGAGTACCGGCTTCATCGTGGCCCGCTTTGGCATGCCGCATGCACCGCCGCTGAGCTTTCTGGCCTGGCGTTATGTGCTGTCGCTGCTCGCGTTTGCGGTCTGGATCGGGCTGTCGCGCGCGGCCTGGCCGAAGGGCCGCGTGCAATGGGCACACCTGGCGGTCGCGGGCGTCCTGATGCATGCCGGCTACCTGGGCGGTGTGTGGTCGGCGGTGAAGCTCGGCATCGGGGCAGGCACTGTCGCGCTGATCGTGGGCCTGCAGCCGGTGTTGACCGCGCTGTGGCTGTCGGGCCGTGTCGGCGCGCAAACCGTGACACCGCGCCAGTGGGCCGGCCTGGTGCTTGGCCTCGGTGGGCTGATGATGGTGGTCTGGCACAAGTTGGAGGGTGGCGAGATCAACACTGCAAACATGTCGCTGTCCTTGTCTGCACTGCTGTGCATCACCATCGGGACCCTGTACCAGAAGCGCTACGTGGCGCCCTGCGACGTGCGCACCGCCAATGCAGTGCAGTTGATGGCGGCGCTCGCCGTGACAGCGCCGCTCGCGCTGGCTGAATCGGGGAGCATTGCGATGCACCCCGAACTGATCGGAGCCATGGCCTGGTCGGTGTTGGTATTGACGCTCGGCGGCAGCTCGTTGCTCTACCTGCTGATCCAGCGCGACGTCGCCACGCGGGTTGCCAGCCTGATGTATTTGGTGCCGCCCTGCACTGCGTTGCTGGCGTGGCTGCTGTTTCAAGAGCCGCTTCCGGCGCTGGTGCTCGTGGGTCTGGCTGTGACCGCGCTCGGCGTGGCGTTGGTCGTGCGCGAGCCGCTCCGCGCAGCCCGATGACGCCGGCACGGCTGAACAATAATTGCGCCATGTTCGAAGGCTTCACCGAGCACGACATCGATCATGCAGGCGTCTGTCTGCGCGCGCGGCGCGGGGGAACGGGGCCGCCGCTGCTGCTGCTGCACGGTCACCCGCAGACCCATGTGATGTGGCACAAGGTGGCCGGGCCGCTGGCGCAGCAATTCACCGTGGTGGCGATGGACCTGCGCGGCCGCGGCGACTCGTCACGCATGCCGGCCTCAGGGGATCACGCGACCTACAGCAAGCGGGCGATGGCGCTCGACGCCATGGCCGTGATGAAGAGCTTGGGGTTCGAGCGTTTCGCGGTCTGCGGGCACGACCGCGGCGCGCGCGTCGCACACCGGCTCGCGCTCGACCATCCCGCCGCGCTGTCGCGGCTGATGCTGCTGGACATCGCGCCGACGTTGTCAATGTACGAAGGCACCACTGAGGCCTTCGCCCGCGCGTATTGGCATTGGTTCTTCCTGATTCAGCCGCCGCCGACGCCCGAGCGCGCCATCGAGGCCGACGCCGTGGCTTGGCTGCGCGAAGGCATGGGGAGCCGCCATGCGGGGCTGGCACCCTTCGCCGCGGCGGCGCTCGCTGAGTACGAACGCTGCATTGCGATACCCGGCAGCGCGACTGCGATCTGCGAGGACTACCGGGCCTCGGCGACAATTGACTTGGACCACGATCGCAAAGATCGTGCGGCGGGTCTGAAGGTACAAGTCCCGTTGCGCGTCTTGTGGGGAACTCAGGGAGTGGTCGGCCGCTGTTTCGACACGCTCTCACTGTGGCGCGCTGCGGCGGTGAGCGTCAGCGGCCGCGCCCTCGATTGCGGGCATTACATTGCCGAGGAGCAACCTGCCGAACTGCTGGCCGACATGCTGGCCTTCTTTGGAGACGAATCACGATGACCCCGCACCGCATTGCCGTACTCGCTGGTGACGGCATTGGCAACGAAGTCATGCCTGAGGCCTTGCGCGTGCTCGACGCCGCGGCGCGGCGTTTCGGCATACCGCTGGCGCTCGAAACCTTCGAATTTGCCAACTGCGCGTACTACGCCCGTCACGGCAAGATGATGCCCGACGACTGGAAGGATCAGCTCGGCGGCTTCGCCGCAATACTGTTTGGCGCGGTGGGTTGGCCCGACACGGTGCCCGATCATGTCTCGCTGTGGGGCTCGTTGCTGAAGTTCCGGCGCGAGTTCGACCAGTACGTCAACCTGCGGCCGGCGCGCCTGATGCCGGGCATCCGTTCACCGCTGGTGGACCGCGAAGGTCAGCCGCTGAAGCCCGGCGACATCGACATGTTGATCGTGCGCGAGAACACCGAGGGCGAATACTCGAGCATCGGCGGGCGCATGTTCGAAGGCACCGACCGCGAAGTCGTGATCCAGGAAACCGTGATGTCGCGCACCGGTGTCGACCGGGTCCTGAAGTACGCCTTCGAGGAAGCGATGCGGCGACCGCGCAAGAAGCTGACATCAGCCACCAAGAGCAATGGCATCTCGATCACCATGCCCTACTGGGACGAACGTGTTGCCGAAATGGCCAAGGCCTATCCGGAGGTGGCCGTTGACCGCTTCCACATCGACATCCTGACAGCGCACTTCGTGCAGCGCCCGCAGCAGTTTGACGTGGTGGTGGCCAGCAATCTGTTTGGCGACATCCTCTCCGACCTCGGACCCGCCTGCACGGGCACGATCGGCATTGCGCCGTCGGCGAGCCTGAACCCGACCCGACGGTGGCCGAGTCTGTTCGAGCCGGTCCACGGCTCGGCGCCCGACATCGCGGGTCGCGCGGTCGCCAACCCGATTGGCGAGATCTGGTCGGCGGCATTGATGCTCGACTTCCTCGGCCACCGCGACGCGCACGACGCCATCGTCACCGCCATCGAGGCCGTGCTGGAACCCGCCAGCGGTGCGCCCCGAACCCCTGATCTGGGTGGCAGCGCCGGCACGGCCGACGTCGGTCGCGCGGTGGAGCAATCCCTCCTGGGCGCGAAATGATTGGGCATAGAATCGCGCTCCCGCCGATGATGCCTTGACACCTGGGGGGTGCGCGGCTTTAATGAAGTGATCGGCTGAACAGCGATTGGCGGTCGGCGCTGCAAGGGTCGGGCCCGCAAGAACAAACTCCGCGCGACAACGCAATAGACGAACGAGGGGATCCATTCGTGAACAAGTCTGAACTGATCGAGCATATTGCCAAGCAGGCCGACATCTCCAAAGCGGCCGCAACGCGCGCACTGGAAGCGTTGATCGGTGGCGTCAAGTCCACGCTCAAGCGCGGCGGCAGCGTTTCTCTGGTTGGCTTCGGCACGTTCACGGTGACCAAACGCGCTGCGCGCGCGGGTCGCAATCCGCGCACTGGCGCAGCGATCAAGATCAAGGCCGCCAAGGTGCCGAAGTTTCGTCCCGGCAAAGGCCTCAGAGACGCCCTGTAAATCACTGGAGCGGTGGCGCTTGGCGCCTCCCGCTCAGCCCAGCCTGTCAGGGCCGGGTGCTTAGCTCAGTTGGTAGAGCGGCGCCCTTACAAGGCGTAGGTCGGCGGTTCGAGCCCGTCAGCACCCACCATGCGCGGCTTCAGGCCGCGCGCCGCGTTTTGCGCAGAAGGTATCGCGTCCATGTTCGATTTCGTCCGCAATCACAGCCGCATCATGTTCTTCGTGATCGTGCTGCTGATCTTCCCGTCTTTCGTGTTCTTCGGCGTGCAGGGCTATACCCAATTCAACGATCCCTCGGGTGGCGCGGTGGCCAAGGTCGACGGCCAGAAGATCACCCGCGCCGAATGGGACGCGGCGCACCGCCGCCAGAGCGAACAGGCGCGGCGCCAGATGCCCAACCTCGACGCGGCGTTTTTCGACAGCCCCGAGGTCAAGCGCGAAACCCTCGACAAGCTGGTGCGCGACCGCGTGTTGCTCACCGCCGCCAACCGCGCCCACTTCAGCGTCAGCGACGATCGCCTGCAACGCGAGCTGATGTCGGTGCCGCAACTGGCCTCGCTGCGCCGCCCCGACGGCAGCATGGACCTGGCCGCCTACAAGGTCATGATCGAGTCGCAAGGCATGAGCACGCAGGGCTTCGAGGCCAACGTGCGCCAGGACCTGACGCTGCGCCAGGTGCTCGGTGGCGTGAGCGACAGCGTGCCGCCCGCCGGCGCGCCCGGCCGCGCCGCACTCGACGCCTTGCTGCAACAGCGCGAAGTGCAGGTGCTGCGCTTCGACAGCAAAGAGCAGGCCGCCGGCCTCAACCCGAGCGAGGCCGAGCTGGCGGCGTACCACAAGGCCAATGAAGCGCAGTTCCGTACAAGCGAGCAGGCTAGCATCGAATACGTGGTGCTCGACTTCGAGGCGCTGCAAGGCGGCATCACCGTGGCCGAAGGCGATCTGCGCAAGTACTACAGCGAGAACGCCGCGCGCTACACCGTGGCCGAAGAGCGCCGCGCCAGCCACGTGCTGATCGCTGCGGCCAAAGACGCACCGGCGGCAGAGCGCGCCGCGGCCAAGGCCAAGGCCGAAGCCCTGCTGGCCGAGCTGCGCAAGAACCCGGCCTCGTTCGCCGAGGCGGCGAAGAAGAACTCCAGCGACACCGCATCGGCCGAGCGCGGCGGCGACCTCGACTTCTTCGGCCGCGGCGCGATGGTCAAGCCCTTCGAGGATGCGGTTTATGCCATGAAGCCGGGCGAGATCGGCAACCTCGTCGAATCGGATTTCGGCTACCACATCATTCGCCTCGACGCCGTGCGCGGCGGCGACAAGAAACCTTTCGAGGCCGTGCGCGCCGAGATCGAAGCCGAAGTCAAGAAGCAACTGGCGCAGAAGAAGTACGCCGAGGCCGCCGAGCAATTCACCAACACCGCCTACGAACAGGCCGACAGCCTGCAGCCGCTGATCGACAAACTCAAGCTGACGAAACAAACCGCCACCGTGCAGCGCAGCCCGGTACCCGGCGCCACCGGCGCATTGGCCTCGGCCAAGCTGCTCGGCGCCGTGTTCGGCAATGACGCCGTGAAGAACAAGCGCAACACCGAAGCGGTCGAAGTCGGTCCGAACCAGCTTGCCGCCGCGCGTGTGGTGCAGCATCAACCCGCGCGTGTGCAGGCGCTGGCCGAAGTGCTGCCGCAGGTGCGTGCGCGCGTCATCGCCGAGCAGGCGGCCGCCGCGGCGCGCAAGGCCGGCGAGGCCAAACTGGCCGCACTGCGCGGCGGTGCCGATGCCTCGGCTCTGCCGCCGGCGCTGCTGCTGTCGCGGTCCAACCCGCAAGATCAGCCGCGTGCCCTGATCGATGCCGTGCTGCGTGCCGACGCAGCCAAGTTGCCGCAGTGGCTGGGCGTTGATCTCGCCGAGGCCGGCTATGCCGTGGTGCGCCTCGTCGCCCTGAAGCCGCTGGCCGCCGATGCGGCCGAGCTCACGCAACTTTTGCCGCGCTATGCGCAGGCCTGGGGTATGGCCGAGGCACAGGCCTACTACAACGCCTTGAAGGCCCGCTACAAGGTCAAGATCGATGACAGCGCCGTCGCCGCGGCCGGCGCGGCTTCCGCAGCCGCCAATTGAAGTCGCGCGCGGTGCGCTGGCTATAATCTTTCGCTCGACGGTGGCTGTAGCTCAGTTGGTAGAGTCCCAGATTGTGATTCTGGTCGTCGTGGGTTCGAGTCCCATCAGCCACCCCACACACCCGCAGCCGTGACCCCTCCACAGCTTGGCGCGACGCCAGCATCAGCCGCGCGCAATGCCGGCACGAGCGAGTTGACGACGATCCGCGAATTTCTCGCCTTCAAGCTCGGCGCCGAGGATTAGGGCATCGATATCCTGCGTGTGCAGGAGATCCAGCCCGACGAAGAGCCGACGCGCATTGCCAGTGCGCCACACTTCATCAAGGGCGTCGTCAATCTGCGCGGCGTGATCGTGCCGATCGTCGATATGCGCCTGAAGTTCAAGCTCGAGTCGGCCAGCGACGACAGCTTCACCGTCGTCATCGTGCTCAACATCGGCCGCTGTGTCGTCGGCATGGTGGTCGATGCGGTGTCGGACGTGATCACGCTTGCGGCCGTGGACATCGAGAGCCTGATCACCGACAGCGTCGAGTCGGTCGACAACGGCTCCAAGCTGGTGGACGACGCTGGCCGCTCGATGGCCGACATCCTGGCCCAGGTCAAGTGCGTCTCGGGACGACGGAACAGAACGTGGCGGTGTTCAAGACGGCCTAGGCCGCGAGCCGTTCAGGGCTTCGTGCGATCACCCATCGCCTGCTGGTAGCGCCGAGCGAGCAAGGCGCTGGTGATGCCGAGCAGGATCGCCCACTCGAGCGACAGCGTCACGGTGCCGATCAGGGTGACGGCGAGCGGCCAGCGTTCGATGGGTTCGTCGCGCCACAGGCGCGCGATCTCGGCCCAATCGATCAGGCCCCAGGCCACCACCAGCAGCAAGCCGGCGATCACGGCCAGCGGTAGCAGGCGGGCCCAGGGCGCGACGAAGAACAGGATCGCAACCAGGAACAGCGAAGCGAACACGGCCGCCAGCGGCGTGCGCGCGCCGGCCTCGACGTTGACGCCCGAGCGGTTGAAAGAGCCACTCGCCGGCAGCGCCGAGAAGAAGGCCCCGACCAGATTGGCCAGGCCCTGGCCGATGAATTCGCGGTTGCCGTCGAGGGTGTCGCCGTAGCGGCGCGCCACGGCCTTGGCGATCGCCACCGCCTCGGTCAAGGCCAGCAGCGTCATCACCAGCGTGGCGCCAAACAGGCTGCGCACGGTGTCGATCGACAGATCGGGCCAGGAGAGCGGGGGCAGGGCGCCGGGCAGCGCGGCCACGGTGGCCAGCGTTGGCCATTGGGGCACGGCGGCGGCCACGGCCATCGCCGCCAGCGTGCCGGCCACCACGGCCACCAGCATGGCGGGCATGTAGCGATTCAGCGGGCGCCAGAGCAGCGCCGCGAGCACCGTCGCGGCGGCCGCCAGCACGGCGGGCCATTGCACGGCGCCGAGTTGCAGGAACGCGTTGTGCACATTCGTCGCCACCGAGCTGCCGCGCGGCAAGGCCAGGCCCAGCAGCGGCCCGAGTTGGCTGTTGACGATCAGCACGGCCGCACCCGCCGTGAAGCCGACGATAACGGCATGCGGCACCTTGTCCACGATGTTGCCCACCCGCGCCAGGCCGAGCAGGAGTTGCATCGCGCCGACCAGAAAGGTCAGCGTCAAGACCAGGTGCACATAGGCCGGCGAGCCCACCGCGGCCAGCGGCGCAATCAGCGCCATCGTGGTCAGCGAGATCGCATTGGCGGGGCCCGTGACCATCAAGCGGCTCGAACCGAACAGGGCGGCGACGATGCACGGCAGCATGGCGGCATAGAGGCCGTATTGCGGCGGCAGCCCGGCCAGGGTGGCGAAGGCCATGCCCTGCGGCAAGACCACCACCGCGCCGGTCAGGCCGGCCAGGGCGTCGGCGCGCAGGGCGCCGGGTTGGCGCCATTGCGGTGCCCAGCGCATGAACGGGAGTTGCATCGGCGGCATTCTCCCTCGCGTTGAAAACGCCTCGCATTCACGCCGCCGTCACTCGTTTACACGCGGTTCACACAGCGTTGCCGAGGCTGGGTTGCGGCATGTCAAACATTTGCAGCCGCCACCTACGCTCCTTGACATTGCGCAACCGATCTTCAACCCCGAGGAGCTAAAAAAATGACTGCCACTGCCACCGCCCCCCACGACGTCCAAGCGTGGCGCGACAACTTGGCGCTGGTGCAGCGCTTGCTGCCGTTCACTCGCCGCGTTGTGCATGCCGGCGATGCCATCTACGAAGGCGGCGCGCCCTTCGGCTTCTTGCACCTGATCAATTCAGGCCAGTTCAAGACCGTCAACTTCACCGCCGACGGCCGCGGCCAGGTGGTCGGCCTGCACTTCCGCGGTGATTGGCTCGGCTTCGACGGCATTGCCGACGGCCGCTACGGCTGCGACGCCATCGCCCTGGATACCGGCGAAGTCTGGAGCGTGCGCTACGCCGATCTGCTCACCGCCAGCGCCAGCGCCCCCGAATTGATGCGCCTGATGCACGCCGCGATGAGCCGCCAGATCGGCCGCGGCAGCGATTGCCTGCTGGCCCTGGGCACCCTG
>JANMSS010000006.1:0-2122 GCA_031389585.1 Burkholderiales bacterium
GAGCCCAGGCTCATCACGACTGCGCCGTCGCGCTTGTCGAACACCAGCGTCGGGCTCATCGACGAGCGCGGGCGCTTGCCAGGTTGCACGCGGTTGGCAATCGGCTTGCCCTGGGCATCAGCGGGTGCAAAGGAAAAATCGGTCAGTTCGTTGTTGAGCAGAAAACCGCCCGCCTTGCCCGTGCCACCATTGCTCATCAGGCGCGCACCGAAGCTGGCCTCGATGGTCGTGGTCATGGCCAGCGCGCGACCCTCGCCGTCGACGATGGAGATGTGGCTGGTGCCGAACTCGGGTTGTGCAGCCTGCGGGGCCCACGCACTTGCCTCGCCGCCGGGCGCGCCGGGTTGGGCGGTCTTCATGCTGTTGCTCCCGATCAGCGCGGCGCGTTGCTTGAGGTACGCATCGTCGAGCAGGCTGGTCCAGCGGTCAGCCGGCGCCGCCACGAAGTCCGGGTCGGCCACGTACTGTGCGCGGTCGGCATAGGCCAGCCGCGCGGCTTCGGTGTAGCCGTGCAGCCAATCGGCACCCGGCAGCTTGTCAGCCATTGGCGTTGCGGCCGTTGGGCTGCGCTCGAGAAGGCCCAGGATCTGCATCACCGCCAGGTGCCCCGACGACGGCGGGGGGAAGCCGCAGACGCGGTAAATCGTCAGCCAATCGGTGCAGATCGCTTCGCGCTGCTTGGGAGCGTAGCTTGCAAGGTCAGCCTGTGTGAGACGGCCCGGATTCTTGCCGTGCCCTCGAACTCGGGCGACGATGTCGGTGGCCACCGGGCCGCTGTGCAACGCGGCACTGCCGCGCAAGGCGATACCTCGCAACACGTCGGCCAACGCCGGGTTGCGCAGCAGGTGACCGGCGGCATGCGGCTCGCCATTGGCGCCGTAAAAGTAGGCCCGGGCCAGCGGATCCGCGCGCAGCGCCGTCTCGGCTTGCAACTGCGTGCTCAACCTCGGGCTGACGCGAAATCCCTGCTCGGCCAGCATGATCGCCGGCTGGAACAGCGCCGACCAGGCCAGCTTGCCGTGCTGACGATGGACGGCCTCGAGCATGCGCACGACACCCGGCACGCCGACCGCGCGGCCACCGACCACGGCATCCATGAACGGCAGCGGTTTGCCATCGGGGTTCAGCAGCAGCTTCTCATCGGCCGTAGCAGGCGCCGTCTCACGCCCGTCCCAGGCCTGCACGGTGCGGCCGTCCCAATGCAACAGGAACGCGCCGCCGCCAATGCCGCTGGACTGCGGCTCGACCAGCGCCAACACCATCTGCACGGCGATCGCGGCGTCGAGGGCGGAACCGCCGGCCTTGAGCACCTGGTAGCCGGCTTCGGTGGCCAGCGGATTGGCCGCGGCCACCATGAACCGCTGTGCCGACCAGCCGGGTTGGGTGGTGCTGCCCGAGGCGCCCTCGGGGAGCAGCGGCACAGCGTACGCAAAAGGCGGTGTCGCTGGTGGCGCGGCGCAGGCCGCCAGCAGCGCCACGCACAGCGCGATCCAGCGACGGTGCGTGCCAGCAACCATCGACGCTCAGTGCAGCGGCACGCCGGTCTTGCTTTGCAGTTCCTCGCGCGTCACGCCCGGCGCCAGCTCGACCACGCGCAGGCCGTGCGGCGTCACGTCCATCACCGCCAGGTCGGTGATGATGCGGTCGACCACGCCGACACCGGTCAGCGGCAGCGTGCACTTGGGCAGGATCTTGAGGTCGATCGTGCCGTCCTTCTTCCTGGCCACATGCTCCATCAGCACGACGACGTTCTTCACGCCGGCCACCAGGTCCATCGCGCCGCCCATGCCCTTGACCATCTTGCCGGGGATCATCCAGTTGGCCAGGTCGCCATGTTCGCTGACCTGCATAGCGCCCAGGATCGACAGGTTGATCTTGCCGCCGCGGATCATGGCAAAAGACTGATCACTGCCGAAGATGGCTGAGCCTTTCTGGGTGGTCACGGTCTGCTTGCCGGCGTTGATGAGGTCAGCGTCGACCTCAGCATCCTGGGTGCCATGCAGGTCAGCGAGAAGGGCGACCTGGCCAACTGGATGATCCCGGGCAAGATGGTCAAGGGCATGGGCGGCGCGATGGACCTCGTGGCAGGCGTGCGCAGCGTCGTCGTGCTGATGGAGCACGT
>JANMSS010000020.1:0-10553 GCA_031389585.1 Burkholderiales bacterium
AAGAGCGCAAAACCCGCACCCATGTTCAGCGTGCTGTAGGCCTCGTGGTCGTCGTGGCCGGCATGCTGCTGAATGAACTTCAGCACCGGCGGCACAGCGGGTACGCTGTGGATGCGGTAGGCGAAGCGGGCCGGGTGGCGGAGCAGCTTGCGCCAGCCGTGGCCGGTGATGTTGGCGGCGTAGTGCGGCGTGATGCCGGCTTGCCACAGCGCCTCGGTCACCGGTGAATAGAGCAGGGTCGGGGCGAGCAGGGCGTCGCCGAAACATGTGCCGCTGGCGTCGATCGGTGTCAGGTAGCCCTGCGGCAGGCGCTCGCTGAGCTTGCGCGCCAGGCTCAGGCCATTGGCGTGGATGCCGCTCGAGGCCAGCAGCACGATGGCATCGCCGGCCGCGAGCTTGTCGCCCACCGACAGGCGTTCCTTCGGATTGATCAGGCCGGTGCAACTCGCCGCGAGGTCGATGCGGCCGGCTTCGACGATGCCGGCCAGCGCCGGGGTCTCGCCGCCGCCCCAGGCCACCTTGCACGCCGTGCAGGCCCGCTGCCAGCCGGCCACCAGCGCCTGCGCACGTGCCGCGTCGCCGAACCACTCGCTGCCGCCGGCGGCCCAGTAGGCCTGCACCACGAGCGGCGTGGCGCCCACCGTGATCAGGTCATTCACGGCCATCGCGATGGTGTCCTGCGCAATGCTGTCGTAGTAACTCTTGCCGGTGAGGCGGGCCATCTCGTCGGCCACCAGGGCCTTGCTGCCCAGGCATTCGATGATGCTGGCGATGTAGAACGGCCCGACATCGACGACATAGGCCGATTCGCCGCGCGAGGCCTTGACTTCGCTGAAACCGTGGCTGGCCAGGTGCACGGCGGTGGCGGCGGCGGCGCGTTGCGCGCTGACCTTCAGCGGGTCGATCAGGTCGTAGTCGACGCCGGCTTGCGCGTAGCTTAGCGGCGCGCTGCCTTCGGGGGGTGTGGGGGTCGTCATGGGCAGCGATTATCGATGCAGGTCCGCGCGGGCGCCTGCTCGGCCGTCGTCGAGCGCCCCGTAGAATTCAGCCATGAGTTATGTCGTGCTCGCGCGCAAATACCGGCCACGGTCGTTTTCCGAGATGGTGGGGCAGGATGCGGTGGTCCGCGCGCTGACGCATGCGCTCGAACAGCAGCGCCTGCACCACGCCTACCTGTTCACCGGCACGCGCGGGATCGGCAAGACGACGGTCTCGCGCATCCTGGCCAAGAGCCTGAACTGCACCGGTCCCGACGGCACGGGCGGCATCACCGCCACGCCCTGCGGCGTGTGCGGTGCCTGCACCGAGATCGATGCCGACCGCTACCTCGATTATGTGGAGCTCGATGCGGCCAGCAATCGCGGCATCGACGAGATCCGCGACCTGCTCGAGCGCGCTGCCTACAAGCCGGCCATCGGCCGCTTCAAGATCTTCATGATCGACGAGGCGCACCAGCTGACCAAGGATTCTTTCAACGCGTTGCTGAAGACGCTCGAAGAGCCACCTGAGTACTTGAAGTTCGTGCTGGCCACGACCGACCCGGAGAAGATGCTGCCCACGGTGCTGTCGCGTTGCCTGCAATTCAACCTGCGGCCGATGGCGCCCGAGGTGGTGCATGAACATCTTGAACGCGTGTTGACGGCCGAAGGCGTGACGCATGACGAATTGTCTTTGCGCCTGCTGTCGCGTGCCGCGCGCGGCTCGATGCGTGACGGTCTGTCCTTGGCCGACCAGGCCATCGCTTTTGGGGGCGGCACGCTGAGCGGCGGCGCGGTGCGGGCCATGCTCGGCAGCGTCGACCGCAGCCAGGCCAATGGCTTCGTGCGCGCGCTGGCCGCGCGCGACGGTCGCGCGGTGCTGGCCGGCGTCGATGCACTGCGCGAGCATGGCCTGTCGGCGGCGGGCACGCTCGAAGAGATGAGCATGTTGCTGCAGCAGATGGCGATCGAGCAGGCCGTGCCCGGTGCCTTGCCCGACACCGACCCCGACAGCGAAGAGTCGCGTGCGCTGGCGGCGCTGCTGCCGCCCGACGAGACGCAGTTGCTCTACAGCCTGGTACTGCATGGGCGGCAGGAACTCAACCTGGCGCCCGATGCCTACCTGGCGCTAACGATGGTGCTCTTGCGGCTGTTGGCCTTTGCGCCCGAGGGCACGCCACCGGCGCGACCGGCCGGGCCGGCACCGACGGCAAGCCGTTCGACGGCGACCACCGCAACTGTGGGGGCGGCAGCGCCCGCGCCACCGCCGCAGCCCGCGGCCAAGGCCTTGGTTGATGAACCACCAGCCTGGCTGGATGAAGCCCCCGACGAGTTCGAGCCGCAGGTCGTGCGCGAGGCTGCGCCGGCGCCGAGCGCGGCAGCATCGCGTGCAACGGCGGCCGAGGCTTTTTCGCCGGTGCTGAGCGCCCTGGGGGAGCGCTGGGCGGTCATCGTCGCAATGCTCGAACAGCGCCAGCTGGTCAGCGCCCTGGCACGCGAACTGGCGCTGCAGGCCGAGCTGATCGAACAACAGGACGGCGCCGCGCCGTTGTGGCGGCTGCGGGTCGAGCGCGAGTCGCTGCGCACGAGTGCGCTGCGCGACAAGCTGCAGGTGGCGCTGGCCGAGGCGCTGGGCATCAGCACGCTGCGGCTCGAGGTCGAAGCCGGCGTCGCGCAGGACACGCCGGCCAAGCGTGTGGCGGCCGAGAAGCAGCGTCGCCAGCAAGAAGCCGAGCAGATCATTCACGACGACCCGCTGGTGCAGGAGATGCTCGCGCAGTTCAAGACCGCGCGGATCGTGCCCGGCTCGATCAAACCCCATTAGGAGACTCACCCGATGATGAAGAACCAACTCGCCGGCTTGATGAAACAGGCCCAGGCCATGCAGGACAACATGAAGCGCGCGCAGGACGAGCTGGCGCTGATGGAGGTCGAGGGCCAGAGCGGTGCCGGGCTGGTGAAGGTCACGATGACCTGCAAGCACGACGTCAAGCGCATCGCCATCGACCCGAGCCTGCTGACTGAGGACAAGGACATGCTCGAAGACCTGGTGGCCGCGGCCTTCAACGACGGTCTGCGCCGGGCCGAGGCAGTGAGTTCCGAGAAGATGGGCAAGCTGACTGCGGGCATGCCGATGCCGCCGGGCATGAAGTTTCCGTTCTGATGGCCCACCCCCGTTGCGGCTGCGCCGCTCCCCCTCGAGGGGGCCGAGGCCCGCGGCTCCAAGCCGACCTGCGTCGGCTTGGACGGGCCGAGGAATGGCCGCGTCTCGTGGCCATGCGGCCTGCAAGGCACCGCCAGCGGCTGGGCAAAGCCCGATCCGCGGCGTTTGCTTGGAAATCCGCGGTCATGCCAACGTGAGTGCTGCTGAGCCTTCGCTCAACGCGCTGATCGATGCCTTGCGCCGGCTGCCCGGCGTGGGCGTCAAGTCGGCGCAGCGCATGGCCTTTCACCTGCTGCAGCATGACCGCGAGGGCGCGTTGAAACTGGCCGTGGCGCTGACTGGCGCGATGGCCCAGGTGCACCATTGCCAGCGCTGCCACACCTTTAGCGAGGCGGCACTGTGCGCGGTCTGCAGCGACGCCGCGCGCGACGCCAGCAAGTTGTGCGTGGTCGAGACACCGGCCGACCAGGCGGCTCTGGAGCGCACCGGCAGCTACCGCGGCCTGTACTTTGTGCTGATGGGGCGCTTGTCGCCGCTGGATGGCGTGGGCGTGCGCGATATCGGCGTGGCCGAACTGCTCGAGCGCGCCGCAGATCCGGCGGTGCAGGAGGTGATCCTGGCGCTCGGATTCTCGGCCGAGGGCGAAGCCACTGCGCATGCGCTGGGCCAGGCGCTGCGTGCGCGGGGCGGGCATGTCACGCGGCTGGCGCGCGGGGTGCCGGTGGGCAGCGAGCTGGAGTATGTCGATCTGTCGACCATCGCCCATGCGATGAGCGATCGGCGCTGAGGCGACTCAGCGGCGTACTGGTGCGCGGGTTGTGGCAGTCGCCTTGATCGGCGTGGCGCTTAGTGTCCTGGCCGGCTTGGTGCCTGCCACGTTCTTGGGGGCCGACTTGGCGGTCGTCGCCCGTGGCGGCAATGCCTTGGCGGCTCGAGACGCCACGAACACCACCACCGAGCTGCCGGCGGCAAAGCGCGCCGAAGTTGCGACGTGGTTCCACTGCGCGACCTGTTCGGCGCTGACCCGGTAGCGCTTGGCTACCGCCGCAACGCTGTCACCCTGCTTGCCGGCGCGCAGCACGATCCGCCGCGTCGAGGGCCCGTCGTGCGCCAGCGCCATCGTGGCGTTGTCGGCCACCTTTTCCGACACATCGGTATGGCGCTGTGCGCTGCGCGGCACCAGCAACGTCGAGCCGGCCTTGATCAACATCTGCGGCGGGATGCCGTTGACCGAGCGCAGGTCGGCGTCAGTCATGCCCACCTGCTGTGCGGCGTCGGCGGTCTTCATCGTCTTGGGCGCCACCCACGCGGTCCAGGTGGCGAGCGGCCCGCGGTGGGCTTCGATGCCCTTCGCGAAGGCGTTGGCGTTGTCATAGGGCAGCAGCAACTGCGGCGTGCCGGCGGCCAGGATCACCGGCTTGTTCATCTGCGGGTTGAGCGCCCTGAATTCCTCCAGCGGCAAATCCGCCAGCCGCACTGCCATCTCGACATCGATGTCGCGCACGATCGCCACGCTGAGGAAATAGGGGTGGTTCTGCAGCTGCGGCAGGCTCAGAGAGAACACGCCCGGGTTGGCCACGATGTTCTTCATCGCCTGCAGCTTGGGTACATAGTCGCGCGTCTCGGCCGGCATCTTCAGGCTGGCGTAATTGGTCGGCTTGCCGGCCTTCTGGTTGCGTTTGATGGCACGCTGCACACTGCCTTCGCCCCAGTTGTAGGCGGCCAGGGCCAGGTGCCAGTCGCCGAACATGCCGTGCAGTTTGGTCAGGTAGTCAAGCGCGGCGCGCGTCGAGGCCAGCACATCGCGGCGGTCGTCGCGAAAGACGTTCTGCTTGAGCTCGAAATGGCGGCCGGTGGCAGGCATGAACTGCCACATGCCCGAAGCACGGGCGCTCGACATTGCCTCGGGATTGAAGGCACTTTCAATGAACGGCAGCAGGGCCAGTTCGGTCGGCAGGTTGCGTTTTTGCACCTCTTCGACGATGTGGAACAGGTAGCGTCCACCGCGCTCGGCCATGCGCTGCACATAGTCGGGTTTGCCGGCGTAGTAGCGCTCGCGCCGGCGCACGAAATCGTCGTCCAGATCGGCGATGCCAAAGCCATTGCGCACCCGCTGCCAGAGGTCGATGCGCGCCGTGCGGTCGTCCAGGTCGATCGGTACCTCGGGGCGCAGCGGATCGACCGGCACTTCGACGGCACTCTCCTTCGCCTCGCTCCCTGCGCTGGCGGCGACCGCCGAGGCTGCCCCGACGGCGGCCGACACCGAGGCAGCCGCAGAGGCGGGCGCTGCGACCAGGGCGGCCACGACCGCGATTTCAACCGGCAATGCCCGCGGCGCGCCGGCGCTGATGCCGCCGGGAACGCCGGTCGCGCAGGCCGACAGCAGCGACAGGGCCAGCACGCCTGTCGCGTAACGAAGGGCGATGATCGGATTCGACCTCATCGGTCTGGCGATTGCATTCGCACAGTGCGGCAATCGACAGCGAGACCATCGGTCGCGCGGCTCGTCACTAGAATGCCGGCCAATTGCAAAGCCTTCGCGGCGGACGCGGTGTTCTCGCGCGCCGCATCACGCGAGCCGACGCGCAGCGCCACGGCGCCGGCATGCAGCATCCGGGTGGTGTTGTCGGTAAAGGCGGGCAGGGTGTTCAGTTTCATCGGCAAGTCGCCGCGATTATAGGAACCGGGCCTCGTACGCAAGGCCGAGCCCCAGCGCTTGGCACGCATTGATGAATACATTTCACGGCAACAATGACCTGACGACCTGGTTGGCCACGCCGCCTGGCCAGTATTTGCTGGCCTGGGAGCAGGAGCGCCTGGACCGCGTCGTCGCCGACCTGTTCGGATTTCACGCCATGCAGCTCGGTCTGCCCGAACTCGATGCGCTGCGCAATAACCGCATGCCGCACCGCTGGCTGGCCAGCGAATCCGGCGCCCTGCCGCGCGCGGTTGCCCTGCGGTGCGACACCGACGCACTGCCGTTTCCTGAGCGCAGCCTGGATCTGGTGGTGCTACCGCACACCCTGGAGTTGGCCCGCGACCCGCACTTGACGCTGGCCGAGGTCGAGCGTGTTCTGGTGCCCGAAGGCCGTGTCGTGATCCTCGGTTTCAATCCGGCCAGCCTGTGGGGCTTGCGCCAGCGATGGGGTCGCCTGCGCCAGCGCCTGGGTGGGCGTGGTCCATTGTTCCTGCCGCGGCCAGGGGACTTCATTGGCTACTGGCGCGTGCGCGATTGGTTGCGCCTGCTCAGTTTCGAAGTGGAAGGCGGGCGCTTCGGCGGCTACCGGCCGCCG
This sequence comes from Burkholderiales bacterium, assembly GCA_031389585.1. Lineage (GTDB taxonomy): Bacteria > Pseudomonadota > Gammaproteobacteria > Burkholderiales > Burkholderiaceae_C > CADEEN01. Next base: position 6,435 of record JANMSS010000020.1, read on the forward strand.
CTGGCATCCGAGAGCTGGCTGGCGCGATTCGCCTGGATGGATCGCACCGGCGACCGCTGGTGGCCCGTGCTGGGCGCCGTGTACATGCTGGTCGCCGTGAAACGCGTGCGCGGCATGCGCCTGGTGGGCCTGGTGGCTCGCGAACGCGCCAAGCCGCAGGCGGCGCCGGCCGTCGTGGCCAATCACAACGCCCACAGAAACCGACCATGAGCAGCGAGACGATCACGATCTACACCGACGGTGCCTGCAAGGGCAACCCGGGGCCGGGCGGCTGGGGGGCCTGGCTCAGCTTGGGTGGCCATGAAAGAGAGCTGTGGGGCGGCCAAGCCATGACGACCAACAACCGCATGGAGTTGACGGCCGTGATCGAGGCCCTGGCGGCCCTCAAGCGGCACAGCAGCGTCATTCTGTACACCGACAGCCAGTACGTGCGCCAGGGCATCATGACCTGGATTCACAACTGGAAGCTGCGCGGCTGGAAGACCGCCGACCACAAGCCGGTGAAGAACATCGACTTGTGGCAGCGCCTGGATGCGCTGGCGGCCACGCACACGGTGCAATGGCGTTGGGTCAAGGGCCATGCCGGCGACCCGGGCAACGAGCGTGCCGACGCGCTGGCCAACCGCGGCGTCGCCGAACAACTCGCGGCATAGCCGACATGCGAACGGGGCCGTAATGTCCCGGATTCGTGCTGACTTAGTCGCGGCTACAGTGTGGGCAATGGCCATCAAAAAACTTCACACCTGGATCGCGGTTGTCGGTATTTCGGCGCTCGGCGCGGCAGCGTGGTGGTTCCAGCACCGCGTGCCCGCTTCGCCCGCGGCGACGGCAGCGCAAGGCAGTGCCAATGCAGGCCCTGGCGCCGCGGCGCCAGGCGCCAGTCGAGGGCCGGGCGCGGGTGGCGGCGGTGGCCCGGCCGCCGTCGAGCTCGGCAAGGTGGAGGTGATGCGGATCGAGGACGATGCCCAGGCGGTGGGCAGTGTGCGCGCGGTGCAAACCGTGACCATGCGCCCGGAGGTCAGCGGCCGTGTTGTCAAGCTCGGCTTCACCGACGGCCAGCGTGTGCGCCGGGGCCAGTTGCTGGCCCAGCTCGACGACACCTTGCAGCGCGCGCAGCTGCAGCAGGCGCAAGCGCAGGCCGCGATTGCGCGCACCAACCTGCAACGCAGCCGCGAGTTGCAGAGCCAGAACTTCGTCAGCCAGAGTGCGGTCGATCAGAACGTCGCGGCGCTCGAAGTCGCCGATGCCCAGGTGGCGCTGGCCCAGGCCCAACTGGCGCGGCTGGTGGTGCTGGCGCCGTTCGACGGTGTGGCCGGCATTCGAAGTGTCAGCCTGGGCGACTACCTGAAGGATGGTGCCGATATCGTGAACCTTGAAGACCGTTCACGCATGTGGGTCGACTTTCGCTTGCCCGAGCGCTACATCGGGCCGGTGAAGCCGGGCCTGCCGGTGCAGATCACGCTCGACGCGCTGCCCGGGCACACGCTCGCCGGCAAGGTCGAGGCGCTGGACGCACAGGTCGATGCCAATGGCCGCTCGCTGCTGGTGCGAGCCAGGATCGAGCAGCCCGGGCCGGACCTCAAGTCGGGAATGTTCGCCCGCGTGCGAGTGGTGTTTGCCGTGCGCGAGCGCGCCCTGATGGTGCCCGAAGAAGCCTTGGTGCCCCAGGGCGGCAAGCAGTTTCTGATCCTGGCGGTGCCGGCTGCCAAGGATGCCGGTGCATCGGCGCCTGCGGGTAGAGACAACGGCGGCGGGCCTGGGCTGGTGTCCAAGCGCATCGAAGCCAAGCTCGGCGTGCGCCAGGACGGCAAGGTGGAAATTCTTGAAGGTCTGGCGCCGGGTGACCTGATCGTCACGGCCGGGCAGGCGCGGGTGATGCGCGGCGACGCCTTGCCCCTGCGTGTCATCGACCTCAACAAGCCGCCGGGTGGCGGTGGGGGCGGCGGCGGCAAGAAGTCTGGCGACCCTGCCGGCGCGGCATCCGGCGCCGGTTCGGCGCCACGCGCAACCACACCTGCCTGAGAGGCTGAGCATGCGAGTCTCCGAAATCACGATCCGCCGGCCCGTCCTGGCCAGCGTGATGTCCCTGCTCATCGTGCTGGTGGGTCTGGTCTCCTTCAACCAACTCTCGGTGCGCGAGTACCCGCGGATCGACGAGCCGCTGGTGACCGTCAGCACGCGCCTGACGGGGGCCTCGTCCGAAGTGATCGAGTCGCAGATCACCAAGCCGCTCGAAGACGCGATTGCCGGCATCGACGGCGTTGACATCCTGACTTCGATCTCGCGCGCCGAGCAAAGCCAGATCACGGTGCGCTTCAAGCTCACCAAGCCGCCGGAGGCGGCTGCGGCCGACGTGCGCGACCGCGTCGGCCGTGTGCGCGCGCGCCTGCCCGACGCCGCCGACGAGCCGCAGATCTCCAAGGTCGAGGCCGACGCCACGCCGGTGATCTGGCTGGCCTTCACCAGCGAGACGATGAGCCCGCTCGAAGTCACCGACATCATCAACCGGGTCGTCAAGCCGCGCCTGCAAACGATTCCTGGCGTGGCCGATGTCCAGGTCGGCGGCGACCGGCGCTACGCCATGCGCATCTGGCTCGACCCCGACCGCCTGGCCGCCTACCGCATCACGGTGGCCGATGTCGAAGACGCGCTGCGCAAGCAGAACCTCGAAGTGCCGGCCGGCCGTATCGAGAGTCAGCAGCGCGAGTTCAGTGTCACCACGCGCACCGACTTGAACACCGCTGCGCAGTTCGCCGAAATCGCCTTGCGCCAGGCGGGGGGCTACACGGTGCGCCTGCGCGATGTGGCGCGGGTCGAGCAATCGGCCGCCAGCGAGCGCAGCTATGTGCGCCTGAACGGCGTGCCCTCGATTTCCACCGGCATCATCCGCAACGCCACCGCCAACCCGCTCGAAGTATCCGCTGGCGTGCGCGCCGTGATGCCGCTGATCCAGCGCGACCTGCCGCCGCAGTTGAACGTGATCCAGGCCAACGACAACTCCGTCTTCATCGACCGCTCGATCAAGTCGGTCTATGTCACGGTGGCCGAGGCGGTGGCCCTGGTGGCCCTGGTCGTCTTCGTCTTCCTGCGCACGCTGCGCGCGTCGATCATTCCGCTGGTGACGATTCCGGTGAGCTTGATCGGCTCCTTTGCGCTGATGGCGGCCGCCGGCTTCACCATCAATACCCTGACCTTGCTGGCCCTGGTGCTGGCGATCGGCCTGGTGGTCGATGACGCCATCGTGGTGCTGGAAAACATCTTTCGCCACATCGAGGAAGGCTTGACGCCGTTCCAGGCCGCGGTCAAGGGTGCGCGCGAAATCGCCTTCGCCGTGGTCGCGATGACGCTCACGTTGGCGGCTGTGTTTGCGCCGCTGGCCTTCACGCCCGGGCGCACTGGGCGCCTGTTTGCCGAGTTCGCGCTGACGCTGGCTGGCGCCGTGATCGTCTCGGGCTTCGTGGCGCTGACCCTCACGCCGATGATGTGCAGCAAGCTGCTGCGCCACAACCCGAAGCCGGGCTGGTTCGACCGCACGATGGAGCGTGTGCTCATCGGCCTCACGGCGGGTTACCGCGGCGCGCTCGGCGCCGTGCTGAACCAGCGCTGGATCGTGTTGCTGGTGATGTTGGCCAGCGGCGCCGGCAGTTGGTGGCTCTTCAGCACCGCCAAGAGCGAGCTTTCGCCGATGGAAGACCGCGGCGTGATCATCATGCCGGTGTCGGCGCCCGAGGGCTCCTCGCTCGAGTACACCCGCCGCTACCTCGACGCCGTCGGCGCCATCGCGATGCGCCAGGACGACTTCGATCGCGTCTTCGTCTTCCTCGGCGGCGGCGGCAACAACAGCGTGGCGCAAGGGACCGTGATCCTGCGTGCCAAGGACTGGAGCGAGCGCACCCGCAGCACGCAGGAGGCGGCGCGCGCGATGCAGCCGCAGCTCTCGGCGCTGCCGGGGGTGAATGCGTTCCCGATCACGCCGCCCAGCCTGGGGCAGGGGTTTCGCGCCCAACCGATCAATTTCGTCGTTGTCAGCAATGAGAGCTACGAGAGCCTGCAGCGCGCCACCCAGGCCATCGTGGCCGAGATGCAGAAGAACCCCGGCTTCGTGCAGCCTGACACCGA
>JANMSS010000031.1:0-11026 GCA_031389585.1 Burkholderiales bacterium
CTTGCTCTTGCTCATCTTTTCGATGCCGCCGAGCATCAAGGGCAGGCCGTCTTCCTTGGCGGTGGCGCCGATGGGCGTGCCGCGTTCGTCGTGCTTGACGTTGACTTCGTTCGGGTAGTACCAGCGCTTCTTGCCCTGCGCATCCTCGCGGTAGAAGCTCTCGTTGAGCAGCATGCCCTGGGTGAAGAGCCTGGTGAAGGGTTCGTCGAATTTCACCAGGCCGATGTCGCGCATGGCCTTGGTCCAGAAGCGCGCGTACAAGAGGTGCAGCACCGCGTGCTCGATGCCGCCGATGTACTGGTCCATCGGCATCCAGTAGTCGTTGCGCGCATCGACCATGCCTTCCTTCGCATCCGGGCAGGCATAGCGCATGTAGTACCAGGCCGAATCGACGAAGGTGTCCATCGTGTCGGTCTCGCGCTGCGACGCGGCGCCGCATTTCGGGCAGGCGACGTTGAGGAATTGGGCGTGCTTGCGCAGCGGGTTGCCGCTGCCGTCGGGGATCAAGCCCTCGGGCAGCACGACGGGCAAATCCTTCTCGGGCACCGGCACGTCGCCGCAGGTCGGGCAGTGGATGATCGGGATCGGCGTGCCCCAGTAGCGCTGGCGGCTGATGCCCCAGTCGCGCAGGCGCCACGTGGTTTGCTTCTCGCCCATGCCTTTGGCGGCCAAGTCCTGTGCCACCGCATCGACGGCTGTTTGGTAGCCCAGGCCGTCGTACTTGCCGGAATTCACGCACACGCCGGCACTTTTGAGGCCATACCACGGCATCCATTTGCCTGTCGTGAACTGCTCATGGGCCAACAACTCGCGAATGTTCTCCAACGTGGCCGCGGGCAAATCTGTGCGCAGCAGCTGCTGACGCTGAGCAATGACCTGATTCGATTCGACCACCTGCTTGATCGGTATGTCGTACTTGTTCGCGAAGACGAAGTCACGCTCGTCGTGCGCCGGCACACCCATCACGGCGCCGTCGCCGTAGCCCATCAGCACGTAGTTGCCGACCCAGACATCGACCGGATCGCCCGTGATCGGGTGCGTGACCGTGAGGCCCGTCGCCACGCCCTCCTTGTCCTTGGTCGCGAGTTCGGCCTCGGTGGTGCCGCCTTGGAGGCAGGTCTGGATGAAGGCCGCGACCGCGGGGCGCGCCTGCGCCGCATGCGTGGCCAGCGGGTGTTCGGGCGCAACGGCGCAGAAAGTCACGCCCATGATGGTGTCGGCGCGGGTCGTGAAGACGTACATCCGGCCGTCGCCAATGAGTTGCTTTTTCTCGTCGCGGATATCGTGCGGAAACGCGAATCGCAGCCCCTCGCTCTTGCCGATCCAATGCTCCTGCATCAGGCGCACGCGCTCGGGCCAGCCATGCAGGTAGCCGGGGCTTGCCGGGTCGGCCACATTGGCCAGCAGTTCGTCTGCGTACTTCGTGATCGCGAAGTAGTAGCCGGGAATCTCGCGCTTCTCGACCAGCGCGTCGGAGCGCCAGCCGCGGCCGTCAACGACCTGCTCGTTGGCGAGCACGGTCTGGTCTACGGGATCCCAGTTGACGATCTGGGTCTTGCGGTAGGCAATGCCCTTGTCCAGCATCTTCAGAAAGAACCACTGGTTCCACCGGTAATAGTCGGGGTCACACGTGGCCACCTCGCGGGTCCAGTCGATGGCCATGCCCAGCGGCTGCATCTGCGCCTTCATGTCGGCGATATTGGCCCGCGTCCAGGCAGCCGGCGGCACGTTGTTTTCCATCGCCGCGTTCTCGGCCGGCAGCCCGAAAGCGTCCCAGCCCATCGGCATCAGCACGTTCATGCCCTGCATCCGCAGCGAGCGGGTGAGCATGTCGTTGATGGTGTAGTTGCGCACATGGCCCATGTGCAGCTTGCCGCTCGGGTAGGGCAGCATCGAGCAGGCGTAGAACTTGGGCTTGTTGGGGTCCTCGACGACGCGGTAGGCGTCGCGGGCCTGCCAGTGCGACTGAGCGGCGGCTTCGACTTCGGCAGGGACGTATTTCTCGTTCATTCGCCGATTGTAGAAGTGGGTTGAGTTGCCCCGCGGCGCCATCGGCACCGCCAACGCTGCCGCCTACTTCGGTGCTTCGGTGACGAAGCCGATCCGGTTCAGGCCCGCCTTCTGGATCATGGCGAGCATCTCGGCGACCTGGCCGTAGGGCACCTTCTGGTCGGCGCGAAGCTGCACTTCAAGCTGCGGGTTGGCCTTGGCCGCGGCGCTCACGCGGGCGGCCAGCGCCTCGCGCGACAGGGCTTCGTCGCCGAAGAACAGCTTGCCCTCAGCGTCGATGGCCAGCGCGATGAAGGCTGGCGCGCTGCTGGGCGTGGCGCTGTCGGTCTTGGGCAGGTCGAGCTTCAGGCTCGAGGTCATCAACGGTGCGGTGATGATGAAGATCACCAGCAGTACCAGCATCACATCGATGAGCGGCGTCATGTTGATGTCGCTCATCGGGGCCGGGCGCGCCGTGCGCTCGAGGCGGCCGAAGCTCATGGTTCAGGCTCCCGGTGCGCGCTGCTGGTCCAGCCGCATCTCGCGCAGGTCGTGGGCAAAGCCTTCCAGCTCGGCCTCGGCAGCGCCAACCCACTTGCCAAACAGGTTGTAGGCCAGCACGGCGGGGATCGCGACGGCCAGGCCGGCGGCGGTCATGATCAGCGCTTCGCCGACGGGGCCGGCGACGCGGTCGATGGTGATCGTTCCCGCAGCGGCAATGCTGGCCAGTGCATGGTAGATACCCCAGACGGTGCCGAACAGGCCGACGAAGGGGGCCGTGCTGCCGATCGAGGCCAGCAGCACTTGGCCGAACTGCAGGTGCGCCAGGCCCCGGTGCAGCGCGTCGCGCAGGCGGCGGGTGAGTTGCGAGTCGAGGTGCGCGCCGGTATCGAGCGTGCCGGGCAGCGGCGCCGCCGTGGCGGCATCGAGCAACGGCAGCAGGACCTGCTCACGGTCGAGCGTTGCCAGGCGTTCGCGGCCTTCGGCCAGCCCCGGCGCGGCCCAGAACGCGGGTACCGCCCGGGTCACGTCATGGCGCGCGCGCTGTAGCACCCAGACCTTCCACAGGATCGTGACCCAGGCGCTGACAGACATCGCCAGCAGCATCAGCGTGACGGCGCGACCGACGCCGTCGCTGGCATTCCAGAAAGTGCTGAATCCGTCCATTTTCTTTCCGTGGCTCAGGTCAGGCCAAGCACATGTTCCATCCCGAACAGACCGCGCGGCTTGTCGGCGAGGAAACGCGCGGCGCGCAGGCTGCCCTGCGCATAGTTGATGCGGCTGGAACTCCTGTGCGTGATCTCGATGCGTTCGCCAGCGCCGCAGAACATCACCGTGTGGTCGCCGACGGTGTCGCCGCCGCGCACGCTGGCAAAGCCAATGCTCCTGGGGTCGCGCTCGCCGGTGACGCCTTCGCGGGCGTAGACCGCGCAGTCCTTTAGGTCACGGCCGAGCGCGGCGGCCAGCACTTCACCCATCTTCAGTGCGGTGCCGCTCGGCGCGTCGACCTTGTTGCGGTGGTGCGCCTCGACGATCTCGATGTCGTAACCCTCGGCCAACGCGCGCGCGGCCATGTCAAGCAGCTTGAAGACGACATTGACCCCGACGCTCATGTTCGGCGCCATCACGATCGCGATCTCGCGAGCGTGCTCGGCGATCTCGGCTTTCTGGAAGTCGCTGAAACCGGTCGTGCCGATCACGGCCTTGACGCCGAGTTCGCGGCACACCGCCAAGTGGGCCATCGTGCCCTCAGGGCGGGTGAAATCGATCAGCACCTGTGCCTGGGCCAAGCCGGCGCGCGTGTCGGCGCCGATATCGATCGTGCCGGCCAGCGTGCAACCCGGTGCCGCCTGCACCGCCTCGATCAGCGTCTGGCCCATGCGGCCAGACGATCCGGCGACAGCGACCCGCAACGGCGCTGGGCTCATTGCGCCTCGAGCGGCGGGTAATGCCGGTTGGCCCCCAATGGCTGTGCGGTTGCGGTGCTCTCGCCCTTGACCGGCGGCGGCAGCGCCTTGCGCTGTTCTTCGCTGAGCACCAGCAGCGGCTCGGCACCGCCGGGGCGCGACGGCCGGATCGAGCTGACGAATTCCTTCTCGGTGGGCAGCTCAGGCACTTCGAGGCGCTCGAGGGCATCGCCCTTGAAGTGGGCGACCACGCTGCGGCGCTGCGGAGGGATCCCTTGTCGGCGCATCGTGAACACGTAATCCCAGCGGTCGGCGTGGAAGGCGCTGGTCAGCAGCGGCGAGCCGAGCATGTCGCGGACCTGATCGCGGGTCATGCCGGGCTTGACGTTTGCGGCCAATTCCTGCGTGATCACGTTGCCTTGCATCACATCGACGCGGTACGGCGTGATGGCGCCGAGCCACCGGTCGGCCTGAGTTGAACTGCAGCCGGCGGTGGCCAGCGTCAGGGTCGCAAGTGCTGACAGGGCAACGGCGTCGAAGCGGCGGGAAGGTGGGGTGCGGAACATGGACAAACGCCTGGCGAAAGCTACCGCTGCGCTGCTCTGGCTATGATGCGGCGCATTCTAGCGGCCCCACTGTCCCCGATGACCCACGCCGACGAACTCAAGAGCAGCGGCCTGAAGGCGACGTTGCCACGGATCAAGATCCTTGAGGTCTTCCAACGCACGGCGCAGCGGCACATGACCGCCGAAGACGTGTTCAAGGCGCTGCTGGCCGAAGGCGCCGACGTCGGGTTGGCGACGGTCTACCGTGTGTTGATGCAGTTTGAGCAAGCAGGCTTGCTGACGCGCAGCCACTTCGAAAGTGGCAAGTCGGTCTTCGAGCTCAATGAAGGCCAACACCACGATCACTTGGTGTGCCTGACCTGCGGCCGCGTCGAGGAGTTTTACGACGCCGAAATTGAGTCCCGCCAACGCGCCGTGGCCCAGGCCCGCGGCTTTGCACTGCAGGACCACTCACTGGCCTTGTACGCAGCCTGCACCAAGGCCGATTGCGCCTACCGGCCCAAGTAGGCCAGCCTCAGCCCGGGTCTTGTTGGGCGTCCAGGGCCTTCTGGTGGCGGCGCACGAATTCGGCGTAGGTGTCGATACCCCGCAGTTGCAGCACGGTGTTGCGCACTGCGGCTTCAACCAGCACGGCCAGGTTGCGCCCGGCGTCGACTGCGATCACGACCTTGCGCACCGGCATGCCCAGGATGTCCTCGAACAGGGGCTCGTAGGGCATGCGTTCGAATTCGCGCTCCATGGTCTCCTTGCGCACCAGATGCACCAACAGATTCAGGCGCATCTTCCGGCGCACAGCCGTTTCGCCAAAGATGGCCTTAATGTCGAGCAGGCCAATGCCACGCAACTCGAGCAGATTGAGCAGCAGTTCGGGGCAGCGACCTTCCAGCGAAGTCTGCGAGGTGCGGAACAGGTCCACTGCGTCATCCGCCACGAGGCCGTGGCCGCGTGAGATCAACTCCAGACCAAGCTCACTCTTGCCCAGTCCCGACTCGCCTGTCAGCAGCACGCCCAGGCCGAGGATGTCCATGAACACACCGTGGCGTGTGGTGCGCTCGGCAAACAAGTGGCCCAGGTAGGCGCGCAGGACGTCGATGACATGGCCGGCCGATTCGCTGGTGACGAACAGCGGGATGTCCGCGCGGTCGCACATCGCGACCAGCCGGTTCGGCGGCACCTGACCGTCGGCGACGATGATCATCGGGGGCTCGAGCGTGACGATGCGCGCGATGCGGCGCTCGATCACGTCGTCGCTGTGCTCGCAAAGGTAGCCGACCTCGCGGCGGCCGACGATTTGCACCCGGTAAGGGTGGATGTAGTTCAGGTAGCCAATCAAGTCGGCCGCCGAGCGTGCATCGCGCACCGCGGCCTCGTCGAAGTGCCGCTCGGGATGCGCGTGGCCGGCAACCCATTCCCAGTGCAGGGCCTGACGGTGCTTTTCGAACAGCGCCTCGGCGCTGATGGAGGTGGGCTTCATTGATTTGAGCCCAACAAAGCGATCACGCCACCGACTTGAGCGGCTCCCAATCGGCAATCAACTTGTGCAGTGCTGCGACCGTGGTCTCGCTCTTCAGGCGCTCACGCAGTGTCCGGTCTGACAGCATTTCGGCGATCTCGGACAGGATATCCAGATGCCGCTGCGTTGCCGCTTCGGGCACGAGCAGGAAAATCAACAGCAAGACGGGCTCGTCGTCCGGCGCGTCGAAGGCAATCGGTTGTTGAACTCTCAGCACTGCTGCCAGCGGATTTTTCAACCCTTTGATACGGCCATGAGGGATCGCCACCCCGTGGCCCAGTCCGGTGGAGCCGAGTCGCTCACGGGCGAACAGATTGTCCGAGACCGTGGCGCGGGCAATCGCGTGCTGATTTTCGAACAGCACACCGGCCTGCTCGAATGCGCGCTTCTTGCTCGTCGCTTCCACGTCAACCATGACGTTCGATACGGGCAGGATGGTGGCAAGTCGGTTCATCGTTGGTGTTCCTTCCGCAACACAACGCGCGAACACGCGCGCGGCTGACTGCGGAATCTGTGACAAGGCGCTGAATTATAGGAATCGGTACCCGATACGCGACGCTTGTCGCCTGCGCCCACGTGCGGCTGTTGCGCTTTTGCTGCGCTGCGGCAGCCGCCGCCCCGAATGCCGCAAAAAAGCGACCCGAAGGTCGCTTTGAAGCCTGCACTTACTTTCGGTCAGGCGATTTCATCCAGGCGTTTTGGGGAATCATGGTGATGGTCCTGAAGGCGGGCCTTGTGGCGTATCACCTGGCGATCGAGTTTGTCCATCAGGGAGTCGATCGCGGCATAAAGGTCTGCGCTGGCATGCTCAACGTAGATGTCGCGTCCCTTCACATGCAGGGTCACCTCGGCCTTTTGTCTACGTTCCTTTTCCTTTTGCTTCTCCACGGTCAGCAGCACATTGACATCCACCACCTGGTCGAAGTGTCGCGTAACGCGATCCAGCTTGGTCAAGACATATTCGCGCAGGGCTGGGGTCACTTCGAGGTGGTGTCCGCTGATCGTCAGGTTCATCAGGTCCTCCTATTGGAACGTTGCAGGGATGCGGGGTAGTGCGTGTAGGGGCGCCAACGCGTCGCAAGGGGCGGTCAACGGCTTCAGTGTGCCGCTGAGTGGTGGCCACGACAAGGCAGTTTGAGGACAGCACGACGCCAGATTCGTGCTGCAATGGTGTGAGTTGGCGACCTGTGCATGGGCACCATACTGACACCGTTTGCCGCTGTTGTGGGGTGTCATAATCGATCGTCTTTGTACGGTGCCAAGCTTGGGACAGCGTCATCTTTGGTGACCGCCCGTTCCAGTGCTTTGCAGCCGCCCACGCGGCGCTAGCGCCTCATGGGTCAGGCGGTGCGCCGATCCGCCAATACCCTGCCCACTGCGCGCTGGAGCCGTGTTCCATGCTCAACGTCTTCACACTGGTCAACGGCCGGCTGGTACAGGAAGAGATCGACAGCGCTGAGGCGCTGGCGCATGTCCGCCCGGTGTGGGTCGATCTTGAGTCGCCAAGTCCCGATGAGAAGGCGTGGCTCCACGCGCGCTTCGGCCTCACCATTCCCGACGACATCGTTGGCGACGATCTCGAAGAATCGGCGCGCTTCTATGAGGAAGACAACGGCGAGCTGCACATCCGCTCGGACTTCCTGATCGACGACGACGTGACGCCGCGCAACGTGCGCGCCGCGTTCATCCTGTACCAGCAGGTGCTGTTTTCGGTGCACGCAGAAGACCTGCCTGTGTTTCGCCTGCTGCGCCTGCGCGCGCGGCGCATCCCTGCACTCATTGAAGATGCCAAGGACGTCCTGCTCAAACTCTACGACGCGGATGCAGAGTACAGCGCCGATGCGCTCGAAGGCATCTACGACGCGCTCGAGGCCGTGGGTGCAGGCGTGCTCAAGCAGGATGTCGACGACAAGGCGGCTGGTGCCGCGCTGGCCGCGATCGCCAAGGAGGAAGACCTCAACGGCCGCATACGTCGCAACGTGATGGACACCCGCCGCGCCGTGAGTTTCATGATGCGCAGCCGCATGCTCAATGCCGAGCAGTTCGAGGAGGCACGCCAGATCCTGCGCGACATCGACTCGCTGGACAGTCACACCGCCTTTCTGTTCGACAAGATCAACTTCCTGCTCGACGCCACGGTCGGTTTCATCAACATCAACCAGAACAAGATCATCAAGATCTTCTCGGTGGCCAGCGTGGCCCTGCTGCCGCCGACGCTGGTCGCCAGCCTTTACGGCATGAATTTCCGCTACATGCCCGAGCTCGAGTGGAGCTTTGGCTACCCCTTCGCGCTGGCGCTGATGCTGGCCTCGGTCGCGGCTCCATTGATCTACTTCCGGCGCAAGGGCTGGCTGCGCTGACTTGCGTGGAAGTAACGAAACGAAAACCCAAGGTGTCGTGTTGAAACTCACACCCGTCTTGGACGCGCCTTGCCTAGACTGGTAACTGTGAAAACGCACACCGCCGCCCTCTCTAGCGCACTCGTCGTGGCTGGCCTGTGGGCCTCGACGCCAGCGTTGGCGCAGTTCACAAGTACGCCGGCGATTTCCGGCGGGTTCAATCGCCCCTCTCCTGCCGCGACGCCGCTCGAGTACCGCAGCGATGGGGCGCGGCACCTCTACGCTGCGTACGGCAAGCAGATTCACAAGGGCAAGATGCCGCCGCTGCTGTACGGTATCGCGATCATTGAAACCGACATCGATGGCAATGGCCATGTGCGCAACGTGCGCGTCGTGCGCCAGCCCGCGGCAGCCGAGGTCGGCCCGTGGGCGGTCGCGATGATCGAGAAGGCCAGCCCCTTCCCGGCGCCGGGGCGAATGGGCGCGGTGAAGTACACCGAAATCTGGCTGGTCGACAAGAGCGGCCGCTTCCAGCTCGACACGCTCACCGAAGGCCAACGCTAACGTCGCAGCGGCGGTTTGCGCCCAGCGACTGCAACGCTTCGGCGGCTCCGGCGTGCGTCTCGTGCGCCGCACACGCGCAAAAAAAAGGTACCGCCGTGAGCGGTACCTCGGTTGGAAAGGTTGCTGCGCGGCGCCCCAGAGCGAAGGAGGGAGGGAGGAGGAGGAGAAGCGCTCAGAGATTACAGCCAGACATGCTGGAAGGCCGCGCGGCAATGAAGACGATGCCTTGGCAGTGGATCAACGCACTGCGGCAAAGTTCCGGCCACCCGCCATTGAGGCGCCGGCGGCGGCCCATCTTGCGCCCGGCCCGGATCCCGCCGGCTCGCCAAGTGGCCGCCATGCCAGCCTCTGCGCGGAATCCGCTCACCAGGGTTAACCTACTCCATTACTCGGTATCGTTGTAGATCAAGCGGCATTTCGCAGCCATCAACGTTTATCTCTCCTGGGCGTCATTGGCTGCGCGCATGCTCGCGTCCGCCGGCTGGGACGAATTGGGGGCAATTGCGACGGTCCAGACGCATACAGCGAAAGTATCGATTACCCCTTGGCTCTGGCGGCAGCCAACTCCCGCTCCTGGTCAGCCGTGCGGTCGGCGTCCACGCGTTGCGCCGACGGACGCTGCGCGATCAATTTCGCATAGCCTTTCCAGTCGACTTGATGGGTCACGAGCAGGTCTTCCCCGTAGACGACCTTGCTCGACAGGGCCACCAGCGGTAGCGTCACGTATGCCGCGCAGTCCGCGAAAGTGAAGGCGTCACCAGCGACATACGGCGCAAACCGAGCCAGCTGTTTGAAACCGACGATATTCTTGTCGAGCAGCTTGCGCACCCGCGCCTTTTGCGAATCACTGACCGTGCCACCGAAGAAGGCCTGCGGATACAGCTCGCGCGCTACAAGCTCCAGATGCAGGTCGATGAACAATGCCAGTTCGCGCACTTTGGCGGCCGCCCAAGGGTCGGCAGGCAATAGCGCAGGCGTCGGCGCCAGGGCGTCGAGGTACTCGACGATCGCGCCGCTCTCACAAAGCGTGCCCCGTTCAGTACGGATGAACGGCACCTTGCCCAAAGGTGACGCCACCAACAGATCTTCGGGTTGGCTGTCGCGCGCGACCCGCTCCTCGGTGAACGGCAGGCCTTTCTCAAGCAGCACCAGCTTGACCTTGTTGAAGTAGTTCGAAAGCGCAAAGCCGCACAGCGTGATGGTCATCATGGTTCCTTGCAATGAGTGAATCGAGTCAAAGCCGGCAGAGCGGCGTCGCGGCAGGGGCAACCGCGGTCGTCATGTACCTCAGGACATGCGCCGACGCGCTATCACTTGGGCAAGCGCGCCACACACGAGCCCACTGACCGCACCGGTCAGGTGGGCCAGCGGCACAATGCGGATGTCCCATCCGAGGGCTGCCTGGGTCGGACCGTCCCAGGGCCTCTCGAGCGCCAGCTTCAGGGCCAGACCCGCAAAAACGCCCCAGCCGATGGTGCGGCGACGGCCGCTCGACTGCCACACCAGATGCAGGGCGGCGACCGTCACGCCGGCGTGCAGTGCGCCGGACAGGCCGCCGTAGTGGAGCAGCAGCGGTTGCACTGTCAGCGCGGCATGCGTGAGCGGCCACGCGCCGAACCAGGCCCAGCTTGCGTGCCGCGGCAGGCGCGCCGCAACCCCGAATGCCGCCACTGCCGCGCAGCCGAGCAGGTTGGCTTGCAGGTGCATGGGGCTCAAGTGCACGAAGGCGGCGCTCCACAAGCGCCATGGTTCGGACAGCGCGAGCTGCGGCTGCCAGGCAAGTGCCTCGTGAGGGACGGGCCACAGCAACACCGCCCCAAGCGCCAGGCCGACCGAGAGAGTGATCCACGCGCGTGGCGCTGCGGGCAGGTCAGGCACCATGGCGCGCTAGGCCGGAAACACGGCCCGCCACAGCGCGAGCACAGCGTCGTGTTCGGCGACCAGCGTCTCGGCCGCGAACTGCGTGGGCTGCTCGTCGAGCCGCGCCCGGTGTTGGGCGCGGCGCAGCTCGCGGTATGCGTTGGCGGCAGCTGCGCCGACGCCCGTCGGCAGCAGGCCGCAGTTTTCAGCGCCTTGAAGCAGCGCGATGTTGCCGGCGTTGAGCTGCAGTTCGGGATGCATCGCGGCATGCGCCAGCACCAAGAACTG
>JANMSS010000077.1:0-5365 GCA_031389585.1 Burkholderiales bacterium
CATCACGCCGGTGCCTTCGGTGTAGATGGTCACGTTCATCGGCTTGGCCACGCCGATGGCGTAGGCCACCTGGATCTGGCACTGCTTGGCCAGGCCGGCGGCGACGATGTTCTTGGCCACGTAGCGTGCGGCGTAGGCGGCCGAGCGATCGACCTTGGAGGGATCCTTGCCCGAAAAGGCGCCGCCGCCGTGCGGGCAGGCGCCGCCGTAGGTATCGACGATGATCTTGCGGCCCGTCAGGCCGCAGTCGCCCTGCGGGCCGCCGATGACGAAGCGGCCGGTCGGGTTGATCAGGTATTTGGTGTCGGCGGTGAGCCATTCCTTGGGCAGCACCGGTTTGATGATCTCCTCGCGCACGGCCTCGTAGAAGGCGTCGGTCATGCGGTTGCCCAGGCTCATCTCGGGCGCATGCTGGCTGCTCAGCACCACGGTGTCGATCGAATGCGGCTTGCCATCGACATAGCGCATCGTGACCTGGCTCTTCGCGTCGGGCCGCAGGAAGGGCAGGCGGCCGTCCTTGCGCAATTGCGCCTGGCGCTCGACCAGGCGGTGCGCGTAGTAGATCGGCGCGGGCATCAGCTCGGGCGTTTCGTCGCAGGCATTGCCGAACATCAGGCCCTGGTCGCCGGCGCCGGTGTTGAGGTGGTCGTCCGAGGCATGGTCCACGCCTTGGGCGATGTCGTTGCTCTGCTTGTCGTAGCAGACCATCACCGCGCAGCCCTTGTAGTCGATGCCGTAGTCGGTGTTGTCGTAGCCGATGCGCTTGATGGTGTCGCGCGCGACCTGGATGTAGTCGACATGCGCGTTGGTCGTGATCTCGCCGGCCAGCACCACCAGGCCGGTGTTGCACAGGGTCTCGGCGGCCACGCGGCTCAGCGGGTCTTGCTTGAAGATCGCGTCGAGGATGGCGTCGGAGATCTGGTCGGACACCTTGTCGGGGTGCCCCTCGGAGACGGATTCGGATGTGAAGAGAAAATCGGTGGCCACTCTTAAACTCCAGTTAGGTTGCAAGGCGCGTTGCCGGCCTGGGTCTGGAGGAGCGGCGAACGCTTTAGCAGGATTTTTTGAGCTTTGATGCCCGGCAGGGGCCGCTTTGGCGGTTCCTGCATCGCCCCGCAAGTAGTTCATAACTCGGCGATGGCCCGATTATAGGAAGCATGTTGACCCTGCTTGGCTGGTTGTCACGCCGATCCTTGGGGTTTTTGCACGCGCTGGGCGCCATGCTGGGCTGGGCGGGCTACCTGCTGTCCGCCGGTTACCGACAGCGCTTGCGGGCGAATGCGGCCCTGGCCGGCATCACGGACCGTGAACGGCGCGCCGCGATCGCCCACGCCGGCCGCATGGTCGCTGAAATGCCGCGGCTGTGGCTGCGAGCGGCAACGCAGCCGCTGCAACCGGCAGTGCAATGGCAGGGTGCCGAGCTGATCGGGGCCGCGCTCGACGCCGGCCGCGGCCTGATCATCCTGACGCCGCACCTGGGCGCCTTCGAGGTCATTGGCCAGGCCTACGCCGCGCGCTTTGGCGCACGCGAGCCGATGACCGCGCTGTACCGCCCGGCGCGCCAGGCCTGGCTGCGCGAGATGGAGACGACCGCGCGCATGCGCCCGGGCCTGCTCACTGCGCCGGCCTCGCTGGCCGGCGTGCGCCAGATGATGCGCGCGCTGCGGCAGGGACAGACCGTGGGCCTGCTGCCCGACCAGGTGCCGCCCGACGGCATGGGTGTGTGGGCGCCGTTCTTCGGCCTGCCGGCGTACACGATGACGCTGGGTTCGCGGCTGGCATTGCAGACCGGTGCTGCCGTGCTGCTCACGCTGTGCGAGCGGCTGCCGGCTGCCGCAGGGTGGCAAATCCGTGTCTTCGGACTGCCCGAGCCGCTGCCCGCGGCTGCGGCCCATGACGGCGACAGCGAGGCGCATCAGACAGAATGCGCCGCCGTCATGAACCGTGCGATGGAATTCCTGATCCGCCAATGCCCTGCACAGTACCTGTGGGGCTATCACCGCTATAAGTCGCCCCGGCAACCGTGATGGCGCGCCTGGCCCTGGCTTTTCTGTGGCTGGTGCATTGGCTGCCGGTGCGCATGCAGGCGGCCATCGGTGCTGGCCTGGGCGCGCTGCTGCACCGGTTGGCATCGTCACGGCGCCGCATCGCCACGCGCAACATCGAGCTGTGCCTGCCCGAGCTCGATGGCGCGGCGCGCGCGCGCCTGGTGCGCGAGCATTTCGGCTGGCTCGGTCGCAGCATCGTCGAGCGCGGCATGCTCTGGTACGCACCGCGCGAACGCATCCAGGGCCTGATCGAAGTCGAAGGCGACGTGCACCTGGCCGAGCGCACCGACGCGCCGGTGATGTGGCTGGTGCCGCACTTCGTGGCCCTCGAAGTTGCGGCCGCTGCGGTGCAGTTGTTCCAGACCCGGCGCGGCGCCACGATCTATCAGGCGCAGAGCAACCCGGTCTTCGACGCTGCCGTGCGCAAAGGCCGCCAGCGTTTCGGCGGCTCGGAGCTGTTCACGCGCCAGGACAGCGCCAAGCCGCTGATCCGCGCGATCCGTCAGCAGGGGATGGGATTTTTCAACCTGCCCGACATGGACTTCGGCATCAAGGACGCTGCGTTCGTGTCCTTCTTCGGCGTGCCTGCGGCCACGCTGCTGGCGCCCTCGCGGATGTCGCGCATGCTGGGCATGGTGGTGCAGCCGGTGGTGGCCGAGATGCGCGAGGAGGGCGGCTGGCGGGTGCGCTTTCTGCCACCGCTGCCCGACTGGCCGACCGACGATGCATTGGCCGACACGCTGCACATGAACCGCTGGATCGAGGCCCAGGTGCGGCGCAACCCGGCCCAGTACCTGTGGGTGCACAAGCGCTTCAAGACCAGGCCCGCGGGGGAAGCGCCGCTGTACTGAGAGTCGGCGTTGCGCGGCGACGATAATCGCGCCATGCGGCTGCCCTTTACCAAGATGCAAGGCGCGGGCAACGATTTCGTCGTGCTCGATGCCACGCGCGGGCCGATCGAGCTGAGCGTCGCGCAGGTGCGGCGCTTGGGTGACCGCCGTCTTGGTGTTGGCGCCGACCAGATCCTGGTCGTCGAGAACAGCGACAAGCCGGGCGTCGACTTCCGCTACCGCATCTACAACGGCTTCAGTGGCGACGAGGTCGAGCATTGCGGCAACGGCGCGCGCTGCTTCGTTCGCTACGTGCGCGAACATGGCCTGACTGACAAGACGCGGGTCTGCGTCGAAACCGTCAACAACCGGCTCGAACTGCAGTGGCAGGCCGATGGCCGGGTCACGGTCGACATGAACGTGCCCGTCTTCGAGCTGGCGAAGGTGCCTTTCGACGCGACCGGCCTCGTGGCCCACGAACTCAACGGCTTCGCGCTCTGGCCGCTCGATGCGGCCGGGCGCCGCGTCGAAGCGGCCGTGCTGTCGATGGGCAACCCGCACGCGGTCATTCGCGTTGACGACATCGATGCCGCACCGGTGGCCACGCTCGGGCCGGCCCTCGAAGGGCACCTGCGCTTCCGGCGGCGCGTCAATGTCGGATTCATGCAGGTCGACTCGCGCGGCCAGATCGCACTGCGCGTGTACGAGCGCGGCGCCGGTGAAACCCTGGCCTGTGGCACCGGCGCCTGTGCCGCGGTGGTGGCGGGCATCCGCCTGGGTTGGCTCGACGCCAAGGTCGACGTGCACACCCGCGGCGGCGTGCTCGGCATCGAGTGGCAGGGCCCGCAGCACCCGGTGCTGATGACCGGCCCGACCGAAACTGTCTTTGAAGGAGAAATCGAACTGTGATCACCAACGCCCTGCAAGGCATCACCGAGAACGACATCGCGGAGTACCTGGTCAACACGCCGGGTTTCTTTGAGCGCCACGCCGAAATGTTGGCTGCCATCCAGCTCACCAGTCCGCATGGCCAGCGCGCGGTGTCGCTGCAGGAGCGGCAAATGGAAATGCTGCGCGAGCGCATCAAGGGGCTGGAGCAGAAGATCGTCGAGATGATCCGCAATGGCCAGGACAACGTCGCCATCGCCGAGCGCCTGCACCGCTGGACACGCGCCCTGATGATCACCGCCAACCCGGCCGATTTGCCCGAGGTGCTGGTGCGCGAGTTGCGCCAGCAGTTCCTGATTCCGCAGGCCGGTATCCGCGTCTGGGGCGTGGCCGAGGCCTTCACGGGTCTGGCCTTCGCGCAGGGCGCCAGCGACGACGCCAAAAGCCTGGCCACCAGCCTCTCGGTGCCCTATTGCGGCGCCAACGCGGGCTTCGAACCGACGCGCTGGCTCGACGACCCTGCGACTGTGGCCTCGATGGCCATGGTGCCGCTGCGCGCGGGCGCCGGCGAGGCGGCGTTCGGCCTGCTGGTCGTGGGCTCGCCCGACCCGACTCGCTACAGCGCCGACATGGGCACGGATTTCCTGTCGCGCATCGGCGAGATCGCCAGCGCGGGCCTGGCGCGACTGCATCCGCCACAGTGAACCCTGCCGCGCCGCTGCCCGATGAGTTGCTGCGCTACCTGCAGCACCTCGAGGTCGAGCGGCGACTGGCAGCGCGCACGCTGACGCTGTACCGCGAGGCGCTGCAACGCCTGAACGCGGCCGCGGCGGCGGCCGGCGTCGAACTGCAGGCCGTGCAGACGCAGCATGTGCGACGCTGGATGGCGCAACTGCACCAGCGCGGCCTGGCACCACGCAGTCTGGCTCTCATGCTTGCGGCGTGGCGCGGGCTGTACCGCTGGTGGGGCGAGCAGCAGGCTGTTGCGAGCAACCCGGTCGACGGTGTGCGCGCCCCCAAGGCCGCCAAGCCGCTGCCCAAGGCGTTGTCGGTCGACCATGCCGTGGCGCTGGCCGACCACGTTCTCGAGGGCGGCAATGCCGCGCTGGCCGCGCGCGACCACGCGATGGTCGAGTTGCTCTACGGCTGCGGCCTGCGGGTGGCGGAGTTGGTCGGCCTGGATGCCCGCGCCGGGCGCGATGCGGCGGGCTGGATCGACGCGGACGACGCCACCGCGCATGTGCTCGGCAAAGGCAGCAAGCGGCGCAGCGTGCCGGTCGGTCGCGCGGCGCTCGTGGCACTGGCCGCCTGGCTCGGTCATCGGCCTCCGCTCGCCAAGGCCGATGAAGCCGCGCTGTTCGTCAGCCGCGGTGGCACCCGCCTGGGGGCCAGCCAGGTGCGCGCGAGATTGAAGGCGCTGGCCCTGCAGGCCGGCCTGCCCACCCATGTCCACCCGCACATGCTGCGCCACAGCTTTGCCTCGCACCTGCTGCAATCGAGCGGCGACCTGCGCGCGGTACAGGAACTGCTGGGCCACGCCAACATCGCGACCACGCAGGTCTACACCAAGCTCGACTTCCAGCACTTGGCCAAGGTGTA
>JANMSS010000090.1:0-4691 GCA_031389585.1 Burkholderiales bacterium
CACACGTCGCCAGCGAAGTCGGTGGTGTCATTGCTCATGGGTCGGCTCGAATGGTGAGCGGACAAGCGATCCGCGAGGACAGCATCTCCCGCCGACCTTGGCTTTCAACCCCTGACGCGCCGTGATCCATCGGCGACGACGAAGCGCAAACCGCAGGCACACTTCTGCGACCGGTGACATCCACTGAGCACGACGATGCCGCCGGGCGGCACACAAGGAATATCGATGGACACCCCACCCGACCAGGACTTCCCGAGCAGCGAGTCGTTCGTCGACTGCGCCGGCGTCCGCCGCCACTTCGAGCTCGACGTCCGGCATCTGCCAAATCATGGCTACGCTGCCGAAGCGCGCGAGGTGACGACCAGTGAACACGGCGGGTACGTGTTCAAGGCCTTCGCCGAAGCCAGCAGGACGATGGCGTTGGCGCGACTACGGGGCAAAGTTCGCCAGGGACTCGGCCAGCGCTTTCTCATCCAGGACGGTTCGACGGTCGAGATGCCGTTCGAACGCATCCGCGGCCGATTCGACTCGGAGGGTGTTGTCGTTGATGGTCGACTTGTGACCTGGGACGAGTTCCTGGACCTGCTGCGGCCCTACGAGGGATGGGAGTTCGATCTGCGGATCCCACTTGAGCCGGATTGGTAGCTCGTGCGGGGTCGGACAAAAATCAGGGCTGGCTGACCGGTATCGGTGAAGATGGTCAACAGCCGCCTACGACCCACTGCGGACTGAGAACTCGCGTGATTCGGCGTCCGAAAACTGCCCGTCGGTAGATGAGGCCACGTTTACGGCATAACGGGACGTGGCGCCGGCACCGCCAGCCGCTGAAGCGCACGGGCCTCGTCCGAGTCGCTGTCGTTGTCGGCCATGTGCGTTAGGCCTTGCTTTTGTGCCAGCACTCCCGGCGGGTGGACCTTGCGCTAGGATGCATTCAAAGATGTGGCCAACAGACTGGCCCAAGGGAGTGAAATGCCGCAAGACAGCGACAAGCTCAGGGCGGATCTCATAGCGTGCATCCCGAGCTTGGTGATCGATCAAGTAGCAGCGACCTCCGGGCAACGCGTTGTTTACTTTGGGTACTTCGACGATTCCCGTATCCCCGCCGACATCCCTGATGGCTCAGCGTTTCTGCGCGGATGGCAAGCATGGGGCAGGGTGGTTGTCAAAGTTGTGGCTGGC
Source organism: Burkholderiales bacterium (assembly GCA_031389585.1). Taxonomy (GTDB): domain Bacteria; phylum Pseudomonadota; class Gammaproteobacteria; order Burkholderiales; family Burkholderiaceae_C; genus CADEEN01. Next base: position 1,180 of record JANMSS010000090.1, read on the forward strand.
GCGTCAGCTGATGCGTTGACCCGACTTGAGGCGGAGTGTCGAATCCTCCGCGAAGTCAAACCCGCACAGTTCCCAGCACTGCTGTTCTCGAACCTGTTCGTTGAGAACCCAGTCACCGACGATGCATTGACCGAGTCCCTCTACGTAAGCATCGAGGAGTTCGTTGACTCCAAGACGCTATCGGAGCTGCTCGATGCGCATGTTGGCTCACCTCGCGACGTTGCACGAATTGCAATGGGGATCGCAGAGGCGCTTGATCCGCTCTGGTCGCACTCACGGCGGTTCGTTCATCGCGACATCAAGCCTGCCAATGTTCTTCTGAAGCACGACGGCACCGTCGTGGTGATTGACCTCGGGATCGTCCGAGAGACCGGAGGGATCGGAATCACTCGCGAAGGTTGGGGAAACGCTCCGCTGACCGTCGACTATGCCGCGCCCGAGCAGATTGCGAACGACAAGGACGCAATCTCGTTCAAGACCGACTTCTTTGCGATCGGCGTTCTCATGTACCGGATGCTGTCTGGTGCTCATCCTTTCAGGCTGAACGGGAACATGTATGAGCACGAGGTCGCGCGGGCGATCGAGTCCCAACCTCATCGACCCCTGATCGAGCTTGGCTGCGCCGACGACAGGTCCTGCTCCTTGGTCGAAGCTCTTTTGCGCAAGGCGCCGTATCAGCGGCCTCGGACACCTGCCGTTCTCATCAAAGAGCTGAAGCTCATTCAAGGGGGTTGATATGAGCGTGCGTCTCCTTCATCAGGTCGGGCACAACGCCAAGTGGAACATCCAGTCCTTCGAAGATGAAGGTTGTGGATACGGCCTAGTTCTTAGCCCGCTGCACCAGTCGAAGGAGTCTGTCGAGAAGCTTTGTGCCGCAACTCGGGCTGCCTCCATTTTCGATCCGCAGTTCTACCTTCCAAGCTCTCAGAAGCCGAAACTGCTCCAGTACCCGTTCTTCCCAGAGTCCGTTGGAGGTGGCTTCAAGACTTCGTCGTTCAAGTCACACGCGGTTGACGTCGCCAAGCAGTGCCTCGGGTTCCAGAAGGAACTGGGGTTTCGGCGGCTTGTCGTTCCGACCAGGTTCATTGATCAGCTGTACACGGACTACGTTGACCGTCAGAAGGCATTTACTGTCGACGCATTTATGGAGGTCGCCGGTAGCGAGCCGCTGAGTCTGTCGCTGGCCGTCACCGCGCCAATGATCGAGGATCACGCCTTTCGGACCAAGCTGCTGAACTGGATCACGTCGTACCCAACGGTGGACCACGTCTACCTGATGTACCAACAGGCTCGAGACACCAAGCAGGTGGCGGACTCAGCCTTCCTGCGCTCAGCACATGACTTCTTTGCAGAGATTCAGAGCACCGGTCTGGCGCTGACGGTTGGCTACACCAACTCCGAGTGCCTCATGTACAGCATGCTCGAGGACGTCGAGCTAACCGTAGGAGCATTTGAGAACACGCGAATCTTTTCTATCGACAAATTCTTGGTGTCTGAAGAGGATCGGCGTGGACCCAAGGCGCGAATTTACCTGCCTGGCCTTCTCAACTGGGTCCAGTTCGGCGACGCACGAGAAATCCGCCAGAAGGCGCCGAAAGTATGGCAAGCCGTCTACGAGGCGACCGAGTACAGCGAGCAGGCGCTGGCCCAAGCTGTTGAGCCGACGTTCAACCAACCGCCGCTCTATAAGCACTACTTCCAGGTGATGCACCGGGAGTTTGAGGCACTCAGTTCGATGAACACTAAGGCGCGAATCGAATACTTGCGGTCGCGTGTCGCGACGGCCCGGCACTGGTACCAGGAACTACAGAACGCCAACGTTTACCTAGAGCGGCACGGGCAAGGTGGGCACTTGCCTGGCTGGAGTGACTACTTGAGCGGCCTCAAGACGTGACGGTGGGAACGGGCAATCACAGCCTGTGCTGTCCAGTTTCTCTGTGAGCTGCTCGGAGGCAGGGTTTCAGCTTGAACATGGATTCTCAGCTCACCTGCTGACGAGCAGGTTGCCAGTCCGACCTGTGCTCGGGCGAACGACTCGACCGCCGTGTCACTCACTGCGTAGTACGCATCCAGGACTACCCAAGACTGGCTGGCAAACTGCCTGTTCCGATACGCTTGCGTGATAGCTCTCTTCCAATCGCGCAGCTTTGCCTCTATGGCAACGACGTGATCGAATGGCGGTGAGTGAACCGCCCGAAGCTGCAATCTCTCGCCTTCGCGATCGGCCAGCCGCAAAGCAACCAGAGCGCTGACAATTCGCAGAGCTGAAGGTCTCGACATTCCCGTCGCTTGCCTGAAGGCCGACACCGATGTCAGTCGACTCGCGACATCAGGAGCCAGCAACGGCGCGAGGCGCAGGGGGACTCGTCGCAGCAGTCGAAGCTCGGCTTGCCTGGCTCGCTGCGACTCGACCAAAATCAAATCAGCTACACCAACCCCAGCGTCGATCTCGCATAGTAGCGACCAACCTCCAGGCGTGCTCCTTCGAAGCACACTGATAAACGCCTGTGTCAGGTCTTCTTCTGACCGAAACGGCGCGCCGCGACAAAGTCGATTGCCCGGAGGAGCGTGGTCACGCCCTAACGCGATGCCGCTCTGGTCCATAGTTGTCGTCATTTGCCAGTATCCGAGCCAGTTGCCCGCGTGTCCAAAGGTTGATGCGGTCCAGCGAGACCGCGTCCAAGTGGAATTGTCAACGCTGCTGCTGCACCCGATGAGCGGGATCTGCATAGTGCATCGATGGCCACCAACTCGGATACCTGCGAGTGGGCACGTTCTGGTGACGACAATGCGGGTGACTGCGGCGGATCCGCATGATGACGTGTCGGAGCGCTTCCGGTCGCCACCGTCAGCTCTTGGCCGGTCGGGTGAGTTCGACTCACAGCGCAGCAGACGTTCGGCCAGCTCGTCTTCGCCACCCGTCATCACACGGCCGCAACATTGAACCGATCGCAAAGCGCGTCGAGCTGCCGCCCCGTCAGGCGGACGGCGCTGAGCTTGAGCAGCGCGGACCGATCGAAGATCGCATAGGGACGCCCTTGTTCATCTGCCGCGACACGTAGCGCACACCGTCCCAACGCGGGCTCGCGTCGTGAATTGCTTGGGCCCAACGCTGCGGGACGCTGTAGTCGTTGGTTGCGCTGATGTCGTTGGTTGCGCTGATGTCGTTGTTGAGCCCGAGAGCCTTCAAAGGCTCACCCGTCAGGTCAGCCAGCACCAGCGTCTTGCGCCGTTCGCACCGGAAACGAACGATCCATCGCTCAGTCAGCTCGGTGAAGGGCACCTCGTAGTGGCTGCCGACGAAGCGGCCGGCCTCATGGATCACGCTCTCCGCGAACGCCACCGCGATCGAGTTTCCCGCATAGCAGACGCCGAAGCCACCGTCGCGTTCGGGTTGTGGGTCGTCGAAGCGGTAGACGCCAGCCGACCAGTACGGCTCCGTGGCCGGGTTGCGGCTCAATCGGATCAGCGAGGAGACAGCGACACGGACTGGCCGCAGCCGGCGCTCGAAG
>JANMSS010000122.1:0-20315 GCA_031389585.1 Burkholderiales bacterium
CCAGCGCATCATCGGATTCCTGAAGGCGCGCGGCATCGGTGTGCTGATCACGGACCACAACGTGCGCGAGACGCTGGGCATCTGCGACCGCGCCTACATCATCAGCGAGGGCCGCGTGCTGGCCGAAGGCACGCCCCACGAGATCGTCGAGAACGCCGACGTGCGCAAGGTCTATCTCGGCGAGCATTTCCGCATGTGAGGGTGCCATGAAGCCCTCGCTACAGGTCCGACTCTCGCAGCACCTGGCGCTGACGCCGCAGCTGCAGCAGTCGATCCGGCTGCTGCAACTCTCCACGCTCGAGCTGCACCAGGAAGTCGAGCAGATGCTCGAGCAGAATCCGTTCCTCGAGACCGAGGAAGACAGCGTGCCGGCGTTCGAGCAATCGCTGGAGCGACCCCTGGCAACGGCCACCGCAAACGCTGAACGCGAGGACGGCGAGGCTGGCGGTGAGGAGGGGGCCGCCGGCGACGCGACCGAGTTTGGCGCCGTCGAGAGCGAGGACTGGGACAACGGCACCGAACGCGAGGATTTCGACGGCGTGCGCGAACAGCCGACGGGTGGCGCGACGGCGGCTGCCACCGATGATGACTTTGACCCGCAGGAGCGCAATACCGGCAGCCTGACGCTGCAAGACCATCTGCGCGCGCAACTGGCCGGCATGCGCCTGTCCTCCGAGGACCATGGCGCGCTGCTGGTGCTGATCGACTCCCTCGACGAAGACGGCTACCTCGCCGACAGCCTGGAGGACATCGCCAGCCAACTTGCCGATGACAACGACGACAGCCGCGCGGCCCTGGTCGAACGCCTGCAGTGCGCCCTGAAGTGGCTGCAAAGCCTGGAGCCCTCTGGAGTCGGCGCGCGCGATCTGACCGAGTGCCTGACGCTGCAATTGCGCAGCCTGCCGCGCTGCCAGGCGCAGGCGGTGGCCATCATCGTGTGCAAGCAGCACCTGGCCCTGTTGGCGCGCCGCGATCTGAAAAAACTGATGGCGGCCACCGGTGCCGACGAGGAGCTGCTCAAGCAGGCGCAGGCGCTCATCGTGGCCTGTGAGCCCAAGCCCGGACGGCCTTTCACGCGAACTGAGGCGCACATCGTGATCCCCGATGTCATCGTCCAGAAGGCGGGCCGCAGCTGGAAGGTCGTGCTCAATCCCGATGTGATGCCCAAGCTGCGCATCAACGATTTGTATGCCCAGGCCATCAAGGGTCAGCGCAGCGGCGTCGGGGCGCCGATGTCGGCGCGGCTGCAGGAGGCGCGCTGGTTCATGAAGAACATCCAGCAGCGCTTTGACACCATCGCCCGCGTCTCGCAGGCCATCGTCGAGCGGCAGAAGGGCTTTTTCAGCCACGGCGCGATCGCGATGAAGCCGTTGGTGCTGCGCGAGATCGCCGATGAGCTCGGCCTGCACGAAAGCACCATCTCGCGCGTGACCACCGCCAAGTACATGGCCACGCCGATGGGCACCTATGAGTTGAAGTACTTCTTCGGCAGCGGCCTGGCCACCGAGGCGGGGGGCAACGCGTCGAGCACCGCGGTGCGGGCGCTGATCAAGCAGCTGGTGGCGGCCGAGCCGCTGAACAAGCCGCTGTCCGACAACCAGCTCGCCGAGATGCTCGCCGAGCAGGGCATCCAGGTCGCACGGCGCACCGTGGCCAAGTACCGCGAAGCGCTGAAGATCGCACCGGCCAATCTACGCAAGGCGATGTGATGAAAGTTGACTTGTTCCTGCCCTGCGCGGCCGGCGCCGAGCAACTGCTGGCCGATGAGTGCAAACGCGTGCTGGGCGCCAAGACGCGCATGCTCGTGGCGCGCGGCGGCGTCACGGTCGAGGGGGATGCTGGCGCGGCGATGGCGTTGAACCTCGAGAGCCGTCTGGCGCAGCGCGTGCTGTGGCCGCTGGTGCACGGCGCCTACCGCCATGAACAGGATCTCTATGACATGGCGCGCGATCTGCGCTGGACCGACTGGATCACGCCGCAGCAAACCCTGCGCGTGGACACCACGGCGCAGCGCTCGCCGCTGCGCAGCCTGAACTTCGCCACGCTGCGCATCAAGGACGCCGTCTGCGACACTCTGCGCGAAGTCAGCGGCGAGCGCCCGAGCGTCGACACCCGCGCGCCTGATCTGCCCTTGGCGCTGCACCTGACGCCGACGCACGCCACGCTGTACGTCGACACCTCGGGTGAGCCGCTGTTCAAGCGCGGCTGGCGCGATGCCCGTGCCGCAGGGCGCGACGTGACCGGCGAAGCGCCGCTGAAGGAGACCCTGGCCGCGGCCCTGCTCGCTGCCGCCGGCTGGCAGGGCCGCGCGGAAGACGGCGCGTTGTTCGATCCCTGCTGCGGCGCCGGCACCATCGCCATCGAAGCCGCGCAACTGGCCTGCGGCATCGCCCCCGGTCTTGAGCGGCGCTTCGCCTTTGAGCGCCTGGCCCCCTGGCGCGAGCACCTTGGGGTCTGGCGCGACTTGCGCGAGGCGGCCCGCGCGCGCATCCATGCCAGTGCCGTGCCGATCTTCGCCGGCGACGTGAGCTTTCGCATGACCGACTTCGCCGTGCGCAACGCCGAGCGCGCCGGCGTCGCCCGTGCCATCGAGTTCAAGACCGCTGACGCGCTGCAGCGCATGCCCCCGGCCGAGCGGGGCATGCTGGCGCTCAACCCGCCCTATGGCGAGCGCATCGGTGCCAAGGGGCAGGGCGCTCGGCCGCCGCCGGGAGGCGGCCCGGGGGCGCCCGCGCGCGAAGACTTCGAAGGCGGCGGCACGCCGGCAGCCTTCTTCGCCGAGTTGGCCAGCCACTGGAAACACCACTACGCCGGCTGGACCGCCTGGGTGCTGAGCCCCGAGATGAAGCTGCCTTCGCTGATGCGGCTCAAAGAGAGCCAGCGGGTGCCGATGTGGAACGGGCCGATCGAATGCCGGCTGTTCCGCTTTGACATGGTGGCCGGGTCGGCGCGCCGCTAAACGCGCCTACACCGCGCGCAATGCGATCGCGGCCAGGCAGGCCAGCGGCGCGGTATCGGCGCGCAACACGCGCGGGCCGAGTTGCGTGGTGACGAAGCCGCGCAGGTGCGCAGCGTCTTCCTCGCTCTCAGTGAAGCCGCCTTCGGGGCCGCTGAGCAAGGTCAACGCCTTGCCAACGTGGGCCACGGCTTGAGGCCACGGCATTGCCTCGCGCCAGCCGAGCAGCAGGCGAGGCTCCTCTGGCGCCGCGGGCGCGAGGTCGCCGAGCCAGGTGGCCAGCGACTGCACCGCGCGGATCGACGGCACGCGATTGCGGCCGCACTGTTCGCAGGCGGCGATGGCGATCGCCTGCCAGTGCGCCTGCCGCCTGCCGGCGCGCTCGCCTGCCAGGCGCAGCACCGAGCGTTCTGATACCAGCGGCACGATTGCGGCCACGCCGAGCTCGGTGGCTTTCTCGACCAGCGTATCCATGCGGTCGTTGGCCGGCATCGCCATCGCCACTGTGACCGCGATCAGCCCTTCGCTCTCGCGCGCGATGTGCTCGTGCACCAGCGCCTGCACCGCGCTGCGCCCAACGCGCAGCACGCTGGCCCGCCACTCGCCGCCACCGCCGTCGAACAGCGTGATCGCAGCGCCTGGCTGCAGGCGCAGCACCTGGACATGGCGTGTGGCATTGGCCGGTAGAACCAGTTCATCGCCGACGCGAAGCGGCGTGGGAACGTGCAGGCGTGGCAGCATGAAGTGAGCAGGCGATCCGTGCAGTTCAGAGGTGGGACAACGCGCCGCGTACGATATCGCGTGAGAACTCGGCCGCGACCTCGTCGATGAAACGGCCGAAGTCGAGATGGGCCGAATCATTGGCGCGGTCCGACACGGTGCGTACCACGGCGAACGGTCGCTGGAAGTCGGCACAGACCTGGGCCACGGCGGCGCCTTCCATCTCGACGGCCAGCGCGTCGGGCAGCGCGGCGCGCAGCACGGCGGCCTCCGCGGCCGTGGCGACGAATCGGTCGCCGCTGATGACGAGTCCGCTATGGCGACGAGGCGCGTCGATGCCAAACCGGGACAACGCGGCGTGCGGAGCCTGCAGCACGCGCTCGCAACCGAGCGCAAGCGCCGCGCACAGCGCCGGGTCGGTCGGGAAACGTGAGCGCCCGGTGAGCGGCACTTCGTAGCGCGGAAACAGCGGAGAGGCGTCCATGTCGTGCTGCAACAGCGTCTGCGCAATCACCACGTCGCCGCGACGAACCTCAGCGCCCAGGCCGCCGGCCACACCGGTGAACAACAGCGCGTGGACATCCATGCCATCGAGCAGCATGGCGGTGGTGGTTGCCGCAGCGACCTTGCCGATCCCGCACAGCACGAGCAGCACCTCGTGCCCATCGAGGCGGCCGAGATGGCACTCACGCCCGGCGCGACGCTCGACACGCGCGCCTTCAACCAGCGGCAGCAAGGCTCGCAGCTCTTCGTGCATTGCACTGACGATGGCGATTCGACCCATGGCGTTTCAGATTGGCGCGGCCCGCACCGACCCGATGATCGTAGCCGGCCGCCGGCCGCTCGTCGGGCACGCCCACGGCCGCGCATTCGAGCACGCCGGCCATTTGCAGGATCACCTCCTCGACCGCATTGGGATCGACGTTGAAACCGGAGATCAGGATCATGTCCTTCTTGCGATCGACGATCCTGAAGTAGCCCTGCTCGTCGACGGTGCCGTTGAAGGCCTCGCTGTCCACGGGGTTGCAGGTCGCCGACGGGGAGGTCTCGGACAGGCCGTCGCCCTCGACGATCGGGCAGCCGGTCTTGTCCAGCCACCGCTTGGCGGTGGAAGCCTGCACGGCCATGCCGCCACCCACGCTGATCTTCAGCGCGCGCCAGTCGACCTTCGCGAAGTCGGCATGCTGGAGGATCGCGTTGAACAGCGTGTTGACGGCCGGAAAACTGTGGAACCGCTGTCGCGCCAGCGTCTTCAGCAAGCCGGCGATGTCTCGCGGGTTGGCAATCAGGATGCTGCAGCCGCCACCGGGTATTGCGGCACGTTGGGCAACATGATCGCCACGCGGTCGCCCCGCGCCAGGCCCTGCGCCTGCAGCCAGGCCGCCTAGGCGAGCGAGAGCCCGTCGACGCGGCCAAAGCGGATCGTCGTGCCCATGAATTTGTAGGCCGGCAGGCGGCGGTGCTTGCCAAAGCTCTCCTCGAGCAAGGCCACCAATGACGGGTACAAGTCGGTCTCTAGCTCGACCGGGACGCCCGCGGGATCATGCTTGAGCCAGATCTTGTCCATCACCCTCTCAAGGGTGTGCCGGACTCTGGCGTTGCAGCGCACGCAGCAGCAGGGGATTCGATAGCGGCAATGACAAGGGCCGCCTTGCGGCGGCGCCTGCGCATGAAGGGCCGGGCCTCAGAACTGGGCTTTGAACTGCACGCCCCAGGTGCGCGGCTCGTTGATGAAGCCCGTGAGGTTGTTGAAGTCGATGCCGCCGACGATGCGCGTCTGGTTGGTGATGTTGCGGCCGAAGATCGCCGCGTCGTACTTGCCGTTGCCCCAGATGTAGCCGACGCGCACGCCGCCTTCGGCCAGCGACTTGCCGGTGAACTCGGTCGACTCGTAGAGGAAGAAGTTGACCTTGCTGCGGTAGACCCAGTCGGTGTAGGCATACAGCTCGCCGTTGGGCATCGGGTGCGAGTAGCGCACCGTGAAGTTGACGCTGGTTCGGGGCGCCTGCGGCAGCGGGTTGCCGTCGATCAGCGCCGCGCCGCCAGCCGTCCTGGGGTCCGTGACCGTGCAATTGAGTTGCGGCGGCGGGTTCAGCCCGGTGCCGCAGGGCGAGACTGCCAAGGTCGGATCCTTGATGCGGGTGTCGTTGTAGCCCACGCCCAAGGTCGTCAGCAGCCTGTCGGTGAGGTAGGCCTGCAGGTCCATCTCGAAGCCCTTGCCGACCGCCTTCTTGGCACTGAGCAGGATGTTGGCGTTGGCCGCGCCGCCCACGGCCGTGAGCTGCAGGTCCTTCACCGTGTAGCTGTAGACGCCGGCGTTGAGCCGCGCGCGGCGGTCGAACAGATCGGCCTTGATGCCGAACTCGACCGAGGTGTTGTTCTCCGGCCCGGCCACCGACTGATTGTTGAACGCACTGGCCCCTTGCACGCTCGAGCCGCGGAATCCGGTCGCCGCGCGCGCGTAGAGGTTGACGTTCTTGTCCAGGGCGTAGGTGCCACTAAGGTCCCAATTGAGCTGGCTGTCGCTGGGCGATGCGCTCAAGGGCCCCAGAGCACCGAGTTGGGCCAGCGTGCACTTGGGCGGCACCGGAATGATGCCCAGCGTGGGCCCGACGCAGGGTGCGAAGCCGCTGCTGTTGTAGTCCTCGACGTTGAATGTCTTCTTGTCCTTCGTGTAGCGCAGGCCGGCGCGCAGCTTCAACTGCGGGCTGACCGCGAAATTGACCGCGCCGAACAGCGCGACCGCGTCGTTCGTCTGCTTCACGCGCAGGTAGCCGTCCTGCGCGCCTGCGGCGAGCGAGTCATAGCTGAAGCTCTCGATCTTGTAGTCCTCGCGGAAGAAGAACACGCCGGCCTGCCAACTCATCGGGCCGCTACCGGCGGACTCGAGGCGGAACTCCTGCGTCCACTGGTTGTGCGTTGGGATGCCGTCGGCCGACTCCGCCGCGAAGGGGATCACGCCCGGGCCCGAGGCGCCGGGCGGCAGGAACACAGCGCCGAAGCCGCCGTCGATGTCGCCACGGCTCAAGGCCTTGACCTTCTCGAAGCCGGTGATTGAGTGCAGTTCCAGATTACCCAGGCTCCACCGCAGGCGCAGATTGGCACCGACGTTCTGCAGTTCGGACGCATTCATCCCGTCGGTCGAGATCAGGCGCTCGTCGAAGCCAGCGACGAGGTCGTTGGTGCCGGGCTGGATGATGTTGGCGCGGAACAGTCGCGCCGAGCCCTTGAAGTCGCGCGCATGCAGGTTGGCCAATGCGCTGAAGTTCTTGCCCGGTTCGACCAGCCACTGCAGCCGCAGTGCGCTGTCGCGGTAGCCTTCGAATTCCTGTGTCAGACCGGGGGCGTGTGTGTTGCGCACCCAGTCGTCGCGTGTCTGGTTGAGCAGCGAGATGCGCAGTGCTGAATCGCTGCTGGCCACGAAGTTCATCGCGGCCTCGGCGTTGACGGTCTGGAAAGTGCCGGCCGAGAGGCTGGCGTAGCCCTCGGTCTTTCGCAGCGACGGGCGCACCGAATCGAACTTGACCACGCCGGCCGGCGTATTGCGGCCGAACAGCGAACCCTGCGGGCCGCGCAGGACCTCGATGCGGCCGACGTCGAAGACCGGGAACCCCTTCAGGATCGGGTTCTCCTGCACGACGTCGTCATAAACCAGTGACACCGGCTGCGATGCGTTCAGGCGGAAATCGGTGTTGCCGTAGCCGCGCAGGTAAAAACGCGGGAACGCGCGTCCGTACGACGACTCGATGTTCAGGCTCGGTACGCGGCCGGCCAGCGCCCGCACGTCCTGGCCACTGGTGCCCAGCACGTCGAGCAACTCGCCCTGCAGCACGCTGACCGAATTCGGGACCTCCTGCAGGTTCTCGACCCGGCGCTCGGCCGTGACGGTGATGGTGACGAGCTTGCCGGGCTCGGCCGCCGACGTTGGCTGTGCCGAGGCGCCGCCATGCAACGCAGCGATTGCAGCGACGGCCAGCGCATGGCGCACGATAGGCTTGCGATGCGACGGGGCGCGAGAGTGAGCGTTCGACATGGAGCCTCCGGGGGTGAGAGGGCCGGCGGGCTGCGCAAGGCGCGCAACGCAACGCCGGGACGACAAGGCAGGCATCATCGCGGTGCGGTCGGCGGCGGTCCATCCCGCTGTGCCGCCCTGCCGCCGATTGACGCCGTGACGCAACAACTGCCCACCCCGCCATGCTCGACCCTGCTCAACTCGCCCGCGGGCACCGTGACGGCTACCTGGTCTTGCCGGGCTTCAAGCGCCGCGCTGAGCTCGATGCCATTCGCACGCGCAGCCTGGCCATCGTCGAGGCGCTCGATCCGGTGGCCCGGCAGGCGGTGTTCTCGACCCGCAACCGGCCGCAGCTGAACGACCAGGCCCTGCTCGCCTCTGCCGACCAGGCGCATTGCTTTTTCGAGGAAGAGGCCTTCGATGCCGAGAGCCGACTGCGGGTGCTGCGTGCCCAGGCGATCAACAGGATCGGCCACGCACTGCACGACCGCGCCCCGGTGTTCGACCGCTTCTCCCGGGCTCCACCGTTGGCCGAACTGGCAGCTGAACTCGGTCTGGCGCGGCCGCGGCTGATGCAGTCGATGCTGATCTTCAAGCCGCCGCGCATCGGCGGCGAGGTGGTCTGGCACCAGGATGCCAGCTTCCTGGCCACCGAACCGCAGACCGTGATCGGTTTCTGGTTCGCGCTCAAAGAGGCGAACCGCGACAACGGCTGCCTGTGGGTCGAGCCCGGCGGCCACCGCGGGCCGCTGCGCGAACGCTATGTCCATCGCAATGGCCGGCTGCAGATGGAGCCGTTAGCTTCGACACCCTGGCCCGACAAGTCGCGAGCGCGGCCGCTCGAGGTGCCGGCCGGCACGCTGGTCGTGTTCCATGACCTGCTGCCCATGCCAGCGGCCCCAACCGCTCGGCGCAGTCACGGGTGGCCTACACCTTGCCTGCGGTGGATGCGAATGCCGCGTACTCAGCGGTCAACTGGTTGCAGCGGCGGCCCGACTTTCCTGCCCGCGGCTTCGACTGATTCGGCGCTCGCGCCTTGGCCTAAACGCTGCCGCTGAACTTCACTCAATGGCCTTGACGATCGCCTCGACGACCTTCTTGGCGTCGCCAAAGACCATCATCGTCTTGTCCATGTAGAACAGCTCGTTGTCCAGGCCGGCGTAGCCGGCGGCCATCGAGCGCTTGTTGACGATCACGGTCTTGGCCTTGTAGGCCTCCAGGATCGGCATGCCATAGATGGCGCTGCCCTTGATCATCGCGGCCGGGTTCACGACGTCGTTGGCACCCAGGATGATCGCCACGTCGACCTGGCCGAACTCGCCGTTGATGTCGTCCATTTCGAAGACCTGGTCGTAGGGCACCTCGGCCTCGGCCAGCAGCACGTTCATGTGGCCCGGCATGCGCCCGGCCACCGGGTGGATGGCGTACTTGACGCTGACCCCCTTCTCGATCAGCTTGGACGCGAGCTCCTTCACCGCGTGCTGCGCGCGTGCCACCGCCAGGCCATAGCCCGGCACGATGACCACAGTCTCGGCGTTGCCCAGGATGAAGGCCGCGTCGTCGGCGCTGCCGCTCTTGACCGGGCGCTGCTCGCCGCTGCCGGCCGCGGCGGTCGTCGCCTCGCCGCCGAAGCCACCCAGGATGACGTTGAAGAACGAGCGGTTCATCGCCTTGCACATGATGTAGCTCAGGATCGCGCCTGAGGAGCCGACCAGCGAGCCGGCGACGATCAACATCGCGTTGTTGAGCGAGAAGCCGATGCCCGCCGCGGCCCAGCCCGAGTAGCTGTTGAGCATGCTCACCACCACCGGCATGTCGGCGCCGCCGATCGGGATGATGATCAGCACGCCGATCACGAAGGCCAATGCGACCAGCAGCACGAAGTCGATCTTGGCTTCGCTGATGGTGTAGCCGACGATGAAGAACAGCATCGCCAGGCCGAGCGCCAGGTTGAGCCAATGCTGGCCCGGGAACTGCACCGGCGCGCCCTTGAAGAGGCGGAACTTGTAGGTCCCGCTGAGCTTGCCGAAGGCGATCACGGAACCGCTGAAGGTGATCGCGCCGATGGCCGCGCCCAGGGCCAGTTCGAGCCGGTTGCCGTGGGGGATGGCGCCGCCCTTGGTCGTGATGCCGAAGGCCCACGGCTCGACCACCGCGGCCACCGCGATGAACACGGCCGAGAGGCCGATCATGCTGTGGAAGAAAGCCACCAGCTCGGGCATCTTCGTCATCTCGACCGTGCGCGCACGCCAGGCGCCGTAGCTGCCGCCGACCACCAGCCCGAGGACCACCCAGGCCATGCCGGCAACGCCGGATTGCCCGGCCTGCACAGCCAGCTTGACGATCAGCGCGGCAGTGGTCAGGCCGGCGATGGCCATGCCGACCATGCCGAACAGGTTGCCGCGGATCGACGTTGTCGGGTGCGACAGGCCTTTCAGGGCCTGGATGAAGCAGACGCTGGCGACCAGATACAGCATCGTGACGAGGTTCAGGCTCATCACTTGCTCTCCTCAACAGGCTTGGCAGGTCGTTCTTTCTTCCTGAACATTTCGAGCATGCGGCGCGTGACCAGGAAGCCGCCGAAGATGTTGACCGCGGCCAGCGCCACGGCCAGCACGCCCATCGACTTGGCCAGCCCGCCTTCGGTCAGCGCCGCGGCCAGCATGGCGCCGACGATGACGATCGCCGAGATCGCGTTGGTGACGGCCATCAGCGGCGTATGCAGGGCCGGTGTCACGGTCCAGACCACGTGGTAGCCGACGTAGATGGCGAGCACGAAGATGATCAGGTTGGTGACGGTGGGGCTGAGGAGGTCCATGCTCATGTCCTTTTTACTTCGCCGCCCTGGGTCATCAGGCAGGCCACCACGATGTCGTCGTCCAGCGGCACATGGAAGCGGCCCTCCGCAGTGATGACGAGCTTCAGGAAGTCGAGCACGTTGCGCGCGTAGAGCGACGAGCTGTCGGCCGCCACCAGGGCCGGGAGGTTGGTCTCGCCGACGATCGTCACGCCATGGCGCACGACAGTCTTGCCGGCCTCGGTGAGCGGGCAGTTGCCACCGGCCGGGGCGGCCATGTCGACGATCACCGATCCGGCCTTCATCGACTGGACCATGGCTTCGGTAACGAGCACCGGCGCCGCGCGGCCCGGGATCAACGCGGTCGAGATCACGATGTCGGCGGCGGCCACGCGCTTGGCGACTTCGATCTGCTGCCGCGCGAGCCAGCTCGGCGGCATCGGCTTGGCGTAGCCACCCACGCCCTCGGCGGCGTCTTTCTCTTCCGCGGTTTCATACGGCACGTCGATGAACTTGCCGCCCAGCGACTCGACCTGCTCCTTCACGCTCGGCCGCACGTCGCTGGCCTCGATCACCGCGCCCAGCCGCTTGGCGGTGGCAATCGCTTGCAGCCCCGCCACGCCAACGCCCAGGATCACCACCCGCGCGGCCTTGATCGTGCCAGCCGCCGTCATCAGCATCGGGAACAGGCGCTGGTACTTGTCGGCGGCGATCATCACTGCCTTGTAGCCGGCGATGTTGGCCTGCGAGGACAGCACGTCCAGGCTCTGCGCCCGTGTCGTGCGCGGCGCGGCCTCGAGCGCAAAGCTGGTCAGGCCGGCGCCGGCCAGCCGATTCAGGTTGTCACGGTCGAAGGGGTTGAGCATGCCGACCAGCGCCGCGCCAGTCTTGACCAGCACCAGCTCATCCAGCGAAGGGCTGCGCACTTTCAGGATCAGCTCGGCGGCGAAAGCGCCGCTGCGGTCGGTGATTTCCGCGCCCGCAGCGGCATAGGCGTCATCGGTGGCGCTGGCCGCGACGCCGGCGCCGGCTTGCACGCGCACGGTGTGGCCCTGGGCCTTGAGCTTCTTCGCTGTTTCGGGCGTGACGGCGACGCGTGTCTCGCCGGCAGCCGTTTCGAGCGGGACGCCGATCAGCATGGTGCAGTTCTCCTCGGACTGTTTTGCTGCGAGCTTAATGTACCGGCGCGCGCCTGCGCTGGCGGGCCCGCCGCAAACAAGCCCGTGGCGCCGGATACCTAGGGTTTGGCACCGATGCCGCGGGCTGGTTTTACGGCTACCTTGAGGCCTCACCGCGGCGCCGCGTCGGCGCGCGGGTGCCGGTTTTCAATTTGCATGAGGAGATTTCTGATGATCAAACAACTGTCTCGAGTGGCCCTGGGCGCGCTCGTCGCCGCCGGCGCACTGACGGCCATGCCTGCGCACGCGGGCAAGGATCTGGATGCGATCAAGGCCCGGGGCACGCTGGTGTGCGGCGTCAACACCGGCCTGGCGGGCTTTGCCGCCGCCGACAGCCAGGGCCGCTGGAGCGGCCTGGACATCGACTACTGCCGTGCGCTGGCTGCCGCCATCCTGGGCGATGGCAACAAGGTGCGCTACTCGCCGCTGACCGCGCAGCAGCGCTTCACCGCCCTGCAGTCGGGCGAGGTCGATGTGCTTTCGCGCAACACCACCTGGACCCTGACGCGCGACGCCTCGCTGGGCCTCCACTTTGTCGGCGTCAACTTCTACGACGGCCAGGGCTTCATGGTGCCCAAGAGCCTGAAAGTCACCAACGCCAAGCAGCTCAAGGGCGCCACCGTCTGCGTGCAGTCGGGCACCACCACTGAGCTGAACCTGACCGATTTCTCGCGCGCCAACAACCTGGCCATCCGGCCGGTGGTGTTCGAGAAGGTCGAGGCCGCCACCGGCGCCTACTTCGCTGGGCGCTGCCAGGTCTACACGACCGACGCCTCGGGCCTGGCCTCGGTGCGCAGCAAGGAAGCGGCCAAGCCCGATGACCACGTGATCCTGCCCGAGCTGATCTCCAAGGAGCCCCTGGGCCCGCTGGTGCGACGGGGTGACGATGATTTCTTCGCCATCGCCAAGTGGACGCTCAACGTGCTGCTCGAGGCCGAAGAGCAGGGCATCACGCAAGCCAACGTCGACCAGATGAAGAAGGACAGCAAGAACCCCGGCGTGATGCGCCTGCTCGGTGCTGGCACCGAGGACACCGGCAAGGTGCTGGGTCTGGACAAGGAATGGGGCTACCGCGCGATCAAGACGGTCGGCAACTACGGCGAGATCTTCGAGCGCCATGTCGGCGAGAAGACGGCTATCGGCCTGCCGCGTGGCAGCAACAACCTGTGGTCCAACGGGGGCCTGATGTACGCACCGCCGGTGCGCTGAAGCCCGCGCAGCGGGCCGCGCCCCGGCGCGCCCCGGCTGCATTTGCACGCAGGCGCGTGGCCCGGTGCGGCTCGCGGTGCCCGCGCCTGACTGATTTGAGAGTGTCGACCGGAGGCCCTTTTGAGCGAACACGCCGCGCACAAGAAGCGTGACTGGTCATGGCGCAGCCGCACCGGCCGCGGCCTGATTTATCAGGCGCTGGCCCTGCTGGCGGTCGCCGCTACTGTCTGGTTCCTCGCCTTCAATACGCAGAAGAACATGGAAGTCCGCGGCATCCAGAGCGGCTTCGACTTCCTGGCGCAGACCTCCGGCTTCGACATCGGCGAGACCCTGATCGCCTACGACCCCAGCCAGACCTATGGCAAGGCGCTGTGGGTCGGCGTGCTCAATACGCTGCGCGTGGCTGTGATCGGCATCGTCCTGACGACCATCCTGGGCGTGCTGGTGGGCTTGGGCCGCTTCTCGCACAACGCGCTGGTGCGCGGGCTGTGCTACGGCTATGTCGAGCTGTTCCGCAATGTGCCGATCCTGCTGCAGTTGCTGATGTGGTACCTGCTGTTCGTCGAGGTGCTGCCGCAGCCGCAGGAGGCGATCAGCGTCGGCGGCCTGTTCTTCCTCAGCAAGGGCGGCTTCGCATTCCCGCTGCCGGTGTGGGCCGCCGGGCATGGCTGGATGGGCGCGGGCCTGCTGCTGGGCATCGCCCTGGCCATCGGCTGGCGGCGCTGGGCGCAGCGCCAATTCGAGCAGACCGGCCAGCAGCGCAACCGCTGGGCGTGGCCGCTGGCGGCCACCGGCGCGCTGATGCTGCTGGGTTGGGCGCTGGGCGGCGCGCCCCGCCAGTGGTCGGTGCCCGAGCAACTGATCTTCGCTGTCGACGGCGGTGCGACCCTGACGCCCGAATTCATGGCCGTGCTGATCGGCCTGGTGATGTACACCGCGTCCTTTGTCGCCGAGGTCGTGCGCGGCGGCATCCAGTCGGTCAGCCACGGCCAGGTCGAGGCCGCCGGCGCGCTGGGGCTGTCCAAGCGGCAGAGGATGCGTCTGGTGATCCTGCCGCAGGCGCTGCGCGTGATCATCCCGCCGATGACCAACCAGTTCCTGAACCTGACCAAAAACTCCTCACTGGCGGTGGCCATCGGCTACCCCGACGTGGTCTCGATCGCCAACACGACCCTGAACCAGAGTGGGCGTGCCGTCGAGTGCATCGCCATCATCATGGTGGTGTACCTCAGCACCTCGCTGAGCACCTCGGCGCTGATGAACTGGTACAACAAGCGCGTGGCGATCAAGGAGCGATAGATGGTCTCCCCCCGAAGCGCCTTCGGCGCCTCCCCCCGGGGGGAGGCGCTGGCGGACCGGCGAAGCCGGATCCGCGGCGGCCGCTTGGTCTGTCCGATCTCGCGGAGCAGCTGACATGGCCGACGCGGCAATCACCAGCCCCGGCGCGAGCGACACGTTCAAGCCCGTCGCGCCGCGCCCGCCACCGGTCGCGATCGAGGGCTTCGCGCCCTGGGTCAAGCGCAACCTGTTCGGCGACTGGAAGAGTTCGCTCACCACCGTGGGCCTGGTCGCGCTGGTGCTCTACCTGCTGCCCGGAATGGCGCAGTGGGGCGCGCTCAACGCGGTTTTTGGGGCCAATGCCGAGGCCTGCCAGGCGGCGCGCGGCACCGGCGCCTGCTGGGGCGTCGTGACCGAGAAGTGGCGCATCATCATCTTCGGTCGCTACCCCTTCGAGCAGCAATGGCGCCCCGAACTGGCCACGCTGCTGATGGTCACGGCGCTGGCGCTGAGTTGCGTGCGCGCGTTCTGGAACGCCTGGCTCGGCGCCCTGTGGGTCGGGGTGCTGGCCGTGTTTTTCACGCTGATGGGCGGCGGCGTGTTCGGCCTCGTGCCGGTGCGCACCGACCTCTGGGGCGGGCTGCCGCTGACGGTGATGCTGGCCAGCCTGTCGATCGTTCTCGCCTTCCCGCTGTCGGTGCTGGTGGCGCTGGGCCGGCGCAGCGACCTGCCGGCCATCCGCACGGTCTGCATCGTCTACATCGAGCTGATCCGCGGCGTGCCGCTGATTTCGGTGCTGTTCATGGCCTCGTTCATGTTCCCGCTGTTCATGCCCCAGGGCATGACGATCGACGTGCTGGTGCGCGTGCTGGTGGGCATCACCCTGTTCGCGGCGGCCTATATGGCCGAGATCGTTCGCGGCGGCTTGCAGGCCATTCCCGCAGGCCAGATCGAAGCCGCCAGCACGCTGGGCCTGAGCTACTGGCAGACCCAGCGCAAGATCGTGCTGCCGCAGGCGCTGGCGATGGTCGTGCCGAGCATGATGAACAACTTCATCTCGATCTTCAAGGACACCTCGCTGGTGACCATCGTTTCGCTCTACGAGCTGACCGGCGCGCTCGGCTTGGCCCTGAACTCCGACGTCGAGTGGCGGCCGTTCAAGGTCGAGGCCTACCTGTTCATCACAGCGATCTATTTCATCTTCTGTTTCGCCATGTCGCGCTACAGCCTGTGGGTCGAAAAACAGGTCAGCCTCAGCAAGACGCGCTGAGCCCCTCGCAACCAAGAGTCCCCATGAGCGAAACCATCATCCACTTCGAAAAGGTCAACAAGTGGTACGGCAATGCCTTCCACGTGTTGCGTGACATCGACCTGGATGTCAAGCGCGGCGAGCGCATCGTCATCTGCGGGCCCTCGGGCTCGGGCAAGTCGACGCTGATCCGTTGCATCAACGCGCTCGAGGAGTACCAGGAAGGCTGCATCACGGTCGATGGCATCGTGCTGGCCGACGACCTCAAGGCCGTGGAAGGCGTGCGCAAGCAGGTCGGCATGGTGTTCCAGCAGTTCAACCTGTTCCCGCACCTGACGGTGCTGGACAACCTGACCCTGGCGCCGATGTGGGTCGGCCACCTGCCCAAGAAAGAGGCCCAGGCGCGCGCCATGGAGCAGCTTGAGCGGGTGCAGATCGCCGAGCAGGCGGCCAAGTACCCGCTGCAGCTCTCGGGCGGCCAGCAGCAGCGGGTGGCGATCGCGCGCGCGCTGTGCCTGACGCCCAAGATCATGCTCTTCGATGAGCCGACCTCGGCGCTCGACCCGGAGATGATCAAGGAAGTGCTCGATGTGATGACCGAGCTCGCCGGCCAGGGCATGACGATGATCTGCGTGACCCACGAGATGGGCTTTGCCAAGGCGGTGGCCGACCGGGTGATCTTGATGGACCAGGGCCAGATCGTCGAAGAGAACTCCCCGCAGGAGTTCTTTTCCAACCCGAAGAGCGAGCGCACCAAGGACTTCCTGTCCAAGATCCTGGGGCATTGACGAGCGCAGCCCGCGCCATGCCGACAGACTCCCGCTGGAAGCCCCGCGTCACCGTGGCGGCGGTGATCGAGCAGGAAGGCCGCTACCTGCTGGTTGAAGAGCACACGGCAGACGGGCTGCGCCTGAACAACCCGGCCGGTCACCTCGACCCTGGCGAGTCGCTGCTGCAAGCCGTGGTGCGCGAGGTGCTCGAGGAAACCGCCTGCAGGTTCACCCCCAGCCACCTTGTCGGGGTCTACCTGGCGCGCCTGCCGCGTGGCGTCGAGGACATCACGTACCTGCGATTTGCCTTCACCGGCGCGGCGAGTGCGCCCGAGCTCGGCCGGGCCCTCGACGAAGGGATCGTGCGCACGCTGTGGCTGACGCCCGCCGAGATCGAGGCCACTCAGCTGCGCCACCGCAGCCCGCTGCTGTGGCGCTGCGTGCAGGACCATCGGGCGGGGCGGCGCCACGCGCTCGACATCCTGGCCAGCGATCCGTTACTCGGAGCCGAGGGGTCGACGCGCGGGCTGAGGCCTCTGGATCGCTGACTTCAACCGCGCCGCACAGCACTGCATGCCCGCTGGTGCCGGTCTGGCTGCGGCCGATCCAGGCCGTGAGGGCGTCGTCTGCTCGGTTCAAAGGGGCTGCGCTCGGGTTCTGCCCGTCGGCTTCGGAGGGTGAGTGCAGCACGCTGTGCGGCGGGCCAGGTCGCCGAGGCCAAGACCCCAAAGAAGGCAGGGATGGTGTAGCAGACTCTACATAATGTAGAGTAAGCTACATCATGGTCTGGCAGTTGTTGGTTCTCTCGCTGCCCACGGGCAACGCCACCGCGCGCATGCGCGCCTGGCGAGCGCTCAAAGGCTGCGGCGCCGCGGTGCTGCGCGATGGCGTCTACGTGCTGCCGGGTGGCGAGGGGCGCGCCGCCGCCCTGGCCACCATCGCTGCGGACGTGCGTGCCCATGGCGGCACGGCGCGGCTGCTGCACGCCGACGCCGGCGATGAAGACTTCACGCCGCTGTTCGACCGCAGCGCCGAGTTCGGCGCGCTGCTGGCCGAGGTCGGGGCACAGCGGCTGCCGCGCCGCGCCCCGGCCCTCGTTGACGCGCAGCGCCAGGCGCGCCGCCTGCGCAAGGCCTTCGACCAACTCGCCGCCATCGACTTCTTCGCCGGCCCAGCGCAACGCCAGACCGCGGCGGCGCTGCAGGCCCTGGAGGCGGCGCTCGCGCAGGCCCAGTCGCCTGACGAGCCGAGGGCTGCTGCCCGCGATACCGTGCCCAGGCTCAACCGGGACGCCTACCGCGGCCGCGTTTGGGCCACGCGGCGCCGTCCCTGGGTCGACCGCCTGGCCAGCGCCTGGCTGATCCGCCGCTTCATCGATCCGCAGGCTCGCTTCATGTGGCTGAAGTCGCCGGCCGATTGCCCGAAGAAGGCGCTGGGCTTTGACTTCGAGGGCGCGACCTTCAGCCATGTCGGCCACCGTGTCACCTTCGAGACCCTGCTGGCGGCGTTCGACCTCGAAACGACGGCCCTGCTCCGCCTGGGCGTGTTGGTGCACGGCCTGGATGCGGGTGGCGTGCAGCCGCCCGAGGCGGCCGGGGTCGAGCGCGTGCTGGCCGGCATGCGCGAGGCGATCACCGACGACGATCAACTGGCGCTCGCTGCGGCGGGCGTCTTCGAGGGGCTGTGGCTGGCCTTCGACAAGGAGACAAGCGCATGAGCGTCGACAACGCCGACGATGTCGCGCCGCCGGCGCCGCTCACCTTCTGGAGCGCCTTCGCCTTCTGGCTGAAGCTGGGTTTCATCAGCTTTGGCGGGCCGGCCGGCCAGATCGCGATCATGCACAGCGAGCTGGTCGAGCGCCGACGCTGGATCAGCGAACAACGCTTCCTGCACGCGCTGAACTACTGCATGGTGCTGCCCGGGCCCGAGGCGCAGCAACTGGCCACCTACATCGGCTGGTTGATGCACCGCACCTGGGGCGGCATCGTCGCCGGCGCGTTGTTCGTGCTGCCCTCGCTGGCGATCCTGATCGCGCTGTCGTGGATCTACCTGCGCTTTGGCGATGTGCCGCTGGTGGCCGGCATCTTCTATGGCTTGAAGCCCGCGGTGACCGCGATCGTGTTGCACGCGGCGCACCGCATCGGCACGCGGGCCTTGAAGAATTACTGGATGTGGGCCATCGCGGCGCTGGCCTTCGTCGCCATCTTCGCCTTCGACACGCCCTTCCCGGCGATCGTGATCGGCGCGGCACTGATCGGGCACTTCGGTGCACGCCGCTGGCCCGCGGTGTTCGCGCTCGGCGGCGGCCACGGCAGCGCCAAGGCCAGCTACGGCCCGGCGCTGATCGACGACGACACGCCGACGCCCGCGCATGCGCGCTTCTCGCGCGGGTACCTGCTGCGCGTGCTCGCCGTCGGCCTCGCGCTGTGGGCCTTGGTGATGGGCGCACTCGTCGCCACGCAGGGCTGGCACGCCACGCTGGCGACGATGGCCTGGTTCTTCACCAAGGCCGCATTGCTCACTTTCGGCGGCGCCTACGCCGTGCTGCCCTATGTCTATCAGGGCGCGGTCGAACAACATCAGTGGCTGACCGGCGCGCAGATGATCGACGGCCTGGCGCTGGGAGAAACGACGCCCGGCCCGCTGATCATGGTCGTCGCCTTCGTCGGTTTTGTCGGCGGCTGGGGCAAGGAGGTGCTGGGCCCGGACGCGCTGTTCGCCGGCGCGGCGCTGGCCGCCTGCGTGGCCACCTTCTTTACCTTCCTGCCGTCGTTTGTCTTCATCCTGGCCGGCGGGCCGCTGGTCGAGACCACTCACGGCAAGCTCGGCTTCACGGCGCCGCTGTCGGCGATCACGGCCGCGGTGGTCGGCGTGATCCTGAACCTGGCCCTCTTCTTCGCCTACCACGTGCTCTGGCCGAAGGGCTTTGGCGGCCACTTCGAGGCCGCGTCGGCGGTGATCGCGGTGGCGGCGGCAATCGCCCTGTTCCGCTTCAAGGTCGGTGTGATGCCGCTGCTCGGCGCTTGTGCGCTCGCCGGGTTGGCGATTCAGTTCGCGCGCTAGGAGGTCAATTCATATGAGCAGCATCACCGTCAACGAACTTGCGCTGTGGCAGCGCGCCGGTTTCGCGCATCGCCTGCTCGACGTGCGCCGGGCGCAGGCGCGCGCCGCCGATGGCAGCGACATCCCCGGCGGGCAATGGCTCGATCCGGCGCGCTGGCTGGACTGGAAGAACGAGGTCGGCACCGGGCTGCCGGTGGTCGTGTACTGCGCCCATGGCCACGAGATCAGCCAGGGCCTGTGCGCAGCACTGCGCGCGATGGCTGTCGACGCGCGCCAACTCGAGGGTGGGATCAGCGCCTGGAAGGCCGCAGGCCACGAGGTGCAGCCCGCCCCGGGATAATTGGGGGTGTGAATCGGCGCAACAGCAAACAACGCGTGGTGGTGGGCCTGTCGGGCGGTGTCGACTCGGCGGTCACCGCGTACCTGCTGAAAAAACAGGGCCACGAGGTCGTCGCGATCTTCATGAAGAACTGGGAAGACGACGACGACAGCGGTTATTGCTCCTCGAACGAGGACTTCGTCGATGCCGCCGCGGTGGCCGATGTGCTCGGCATCGAGATCGAGCATGTCAATTTCGCCGCCGAGTACAAGGACCGCGTTTTCAAAGAGTTCCTGCGCGAGTACCAGGCCGGCCGCACCCCCAACCCGGATGTGCTGTGCAACGCCGAGATCAAGTTCAAGGCCTTCCTGGACCATGCCCTGCGCCTGGGCGCGGACCATATCGCCACGGGGCATTACGCCAGGGTGCGCGAGCGCGCGGGTCACTTCGAACTGCTCAAGGGCCTGGACCCGGCCAAGGACCAGAGCTATTTCCTGCACCGCCTGAACCAGGCCCAGCTGAGCAAGACGCTGTTCCCGGTCGGCGAGCTGAAGAAGACCGAGGTGCGCCGCATCGCGGCCGAGGTCAAACTGCCGGTGGCTTCGAAGAAGGACTCGACCGGGATCTGCTTCATCGGCGAGCGGCCGTTCCGCGAATTCCTCAACCGCTATCTGAGCCACGAGCCCGGCGCCATCGAAGACGAGCGCGGGCGCCGTGTGGGCCGGCATGTCGGCCTGTCGTTCTACACCCTGGGCCAGCGTCAG
>JANMSS010000169.1:0-2820 GCA_031389585.1 Burkholderiales bacterium
CAAGTTCAAGACCGTCAGCGACAAGGCATTCGCGCCCGAGCAGTACGGCTTCGCGGTCAAGAAGGGCAATGCCGAACTCCTCGGCAAGCTCAACAAGGGCCTGGCCGAGATCAAGGCCGACGGCAGCTACGCCGCCATCTACGCCAAGTACTTCGGCGCCCCGCCTGCGGCCGCCATCGCACCCGCGCCCGCGGCCTCGAAGTAGGCACGCCACGGCGATGGATCTTCGCTGGGAGATCCTCGCCGGCTACGGGCCGCTGTTCGTCAGCGGCCTGTGGATGACGATCCAGCTCACGCTGGTGGCGATCGGTGCCGGGTTGGTGCTCGGCGTGGCCGCCGGCCTGACCAGCAGCTCGGCCGACGCGCCGGTGCCGCATTCACCGGTCTATGCGTGGGGCTTGAAGATCGCGCGCGGCCTCACCGTCGCCTACGTCACGTTCTTCCGCGGCACGCCGCTGTTCGTGCAGATCCTGCTGGTGCACTTTGCGTTGATGCCGGCCCTGATCCACCCCGACGGCGGCCTGCTGATGAGCGGCGACGCAGCGCGCACGTTCCGCCAGGAGCACGGCGCCTTCTTCTCCGGCGCACTGGCCCTCACGCTCAACGCCGGGGCCTATATCAGCGAGATCTTTCGCGCCGGCATCCAGAGCATTCATCGCGGCCAGACGCAGGCCGCCTACAGCGTCGGCCTGAGCCATGCCCAGGCGATGCGCTACGTCGTGCTGCCGCAGGCCTTCCGGCGCATGATGCCGGCGCTGGTCAACGAAGGCGTGACGCTGATCAAGGACTCTTCGCTGGTCTCGGCCATCGGCCTGGCCGAACTGGCGCTGGCCGCACGCACCGTGGCCGGGGCGTACTCGCGCTACTGGGAGCCGTACCTGCTGATCTCGGCGATGTACCTGGTGCTGACGCTGGCGCTGTCGATGTTTGCCAAGCGGCTCGAGGCGCCGGCGCATTTGCGCGGGCGGTAATTCCCGCCGAACCGGGTTCGCGCCCTGTCCGCGGCGGCCAGTGACTGCCGGGTGCGGATGCCACCGGCGATCACGGGCGGACCAGCGGGCCGGCGGCTCGGCTCCATCGTCAGTCACCGTCATGCGCACTGATGCGCACTGATGCTTGACGCCGGACACTGCGTGCGGTCAGATTGGCGCTGTCGGCGACACCCTTGCCGTCGGCTCGTGGTTATCCTTGCTCTCATGACGAGTTCAAGTCGGTACTCCCACACGGGACTCGCACCCCATAAGTTCGCGCCCATGCTGGGCGCACACCATTCGTATATGGACTCCCCCGCCAACGCCAGCGACTGATCGATCTGTGAAGTGCATGAAGGGTTGAGCCTGCAGTCGCCTATCCGGCATCTGAAGTGGGCTGTGCAATGCATGCCCGTGCCGACATGGAGTCTGCGTCACCCGCATCGGCCAGGCCACTGCCGCGCAGATTCGCAAACCTCAGATCAGCATGGCGAGGACGAACCAGAGGGCGGCAAAGGCGGTGATCGTCGCC
This sequence comes from Burkholderiales bacterium, assembly GCA_031389585.1. Lineage (GTDB taxonomy): Bacteria > Pseudomonadota > Gammaproteobacteria > Burkholderiales > Burkholderiaceae_C > CADEEN01. The sequence continues at coordinate 1,504 of JANMSS010000169.1, forward strand.
GTGCGCTGCCGTGACCGGTCGACTGCCGCGAACAGGAAGGCGTTGTACGGCAGCGGTGCAAAGTGGATGGCCACCGCGATGCCCAACGCGACGCCTTGCGCGGCCAGGATCAGCGCCATCAGACTCGCGACGAGGTTGATTGTGGTGCCGATCACGATCATGTCGCGCCAGAACAGCACGGCCAGTGCGACCTCGCCGCGCCAGCGTCGAGCGAAGAATTCGGTGAGGATGATGTCGCTCCCAGCGTCGGCCGCAGAACCAGGATCATGGCCCACGCCGTACAGGCCGCCTCAGGCCGCCCTCAACGCGACTTGCAGATCGAGCCGCCGCCTGCGCACGCGAGCGCAATGAGGGTGGTGCGGGCCGCAATGCAGGAAGGCGACCGTCGCGCGGCCGGCCCGGCGCGGGCTAGAACGTCCCGGGAAAGCCACCTCCGTCGAGCAGCCAGTTCTGCCCGGTGATGTAGCTGCCGTGCACGCTGCACAGGAAGGCACAGGCGGCGCCGAATTCCTCGGCCGTGCCCAGGCGCCGCGCGGGGATCGTCGCCCGGCGTGTGTCGAGCATCTCGTCGATGCTCTTGCCGCTCTTGGCGGCCGCATTGGCCATCGTGGTCCTGATGCGGTCGGTGTCGAAGAAGCCCGGCAGCAGGTTGTTGATGGTCACGTTGCGGCTGGCCAGCTTGCTCTGCCTCGAAAGACCCGCGACGAAGCCGGTCAGGCCTGAGCGTGCACCGTTCGACAAACCCAGCGTATCGATCGGCGCCTTGACCGCGCCCGAGGTGATGTTGACGACGCGACCGAAGCCGCGCTCGGCCATCGCATCCACCGTGGCCTTCATCAGTTCGATCGGCGTCAGCATGTTGGCGTCCAGGGCCTTGATCCAGGCCTCGCGCTCCCAGTCGCGGAAGTCGCCGGGCGGCGGACCGCCGGCGTTGTTGACCAGGATGTCGATCTGCGGCGCAGCGGCCAGCGCGGCGGCCCGCCCTTCAGGCGTCGTGATGTCGCCGGCCACGACGCGTACTTCGACAGCCGGGTTCAACGCCCGCAACTCAGTCGCGGTGGCTTGCAACGCTTCCTCACCGCGCGCGGTGATGACGACGTTGACGCCCTCGCGCACGAGCGCGGTCGCGCAGCCCTTGCCCAGGCCCTTGCTGGCAGCACACACCAGCGCCCACCTGCCTGCGATTCCCATGTCCATGATTCAAGTCCTCCAACGAGTCAACAACCACACACCGGTCAGCACCAGGGCTGTGCCGGCCACCAACCAGCCGGTGAAGCTTTCACCGAGCAACCATACCCCCAACAGCACCGTGCTCAG